>JBOFGY010000036.1:0-14842 GCA_051649365.1 Trueperaceae bacterium | reverse complement strand
TAGCTCACGTTGAGGGTGAAGCCCATGCCAAAGACAAAGCACACGGCCACAGTGAAGGTGAAGAACATAGCGCAATGGACGCAGCTGCAAAAATGTTTGTGCCTACCGTTATCGATGTATCGGGAGATGAAGATGCCAGGGCTGACGCAGGTCTTGCCAGCGCAGAAGATTTGACCAAAAGTGTCACCCTCACTTTGAAAGAAGATTTACTTCCTGGCGCTTACGTCGCTATGTTCCGCGTTCTTTCAGCAGATACACATACAGTTGAAGGCTTTATCACTTTTGAGATTACCGAGTAGAGTTATTCGGCGCAACCTCTAAATTTCACTTTTCTTCGTCATAGCGAGTTTAAAATTGTGATTTGCACTGCTAGCCTTATGTATGAGCAGTACATGATGGAGTTAGACTCGCAGAAAATGTGGACTGAGTAGCTCTCAGTCCACGCACTTCCAAACAATTGGAATAATTCTCCACTAACTTTTTTGATTATGGATTCGGTTATAAAAGCCTGTCTTTATATTGGCACAGTTCTCTTTATTGGAGCGGGTGCCTACCGCTTTTTTGTCGTGCGCTCAAGCCCCAGTCGTATCCTCCAAATCTCGATTCTTTTTGGTTTCGCTCTACTTCTTTTAGGAAGCGTCGCTAGTCTTGCCCAAACCGTCACTAATGTTTTAGGTAGATTTGATCCAACATTTATCTGGCGATATGCAAACGCAACACAACACGGCAGCATGACTTTTCTCCGTTTGGGTTTAGCAGTTATGCTTTTACTGCTTTTTCTGATGTCTCGTTGGCATAACCTCAGAGGTGTTCTTTTCAGCCTTACAGGTCTAGGATTCTTATATACATTTAGTGTGTTGAGTCATGCA
This sequence comes from Trueperaceae bacterium, assembly GCA_051649365.1. GTDB lineage: Bacteria > Deinococcota > Deinococci > Deinococcales > Trueperaceae > CAVTAE01. Next base: position 13,973 of record JBOFGY010000036.1, on the reverse strand, counting down.
AGCACTATGCGCGGTCTACCCGCCACTGTTGCCGATCTCATTCATCTCGCCGCTGCTACTGTATGGGTTAGTGCAGTGCTCTTTAGTGTGCTGCATAAAAATTGGACTACAACCGGTTTTGAAATCACAATAAAGCGTGTCTCGAGCCTCGCCCTCGTTTGTGTCGCGTTGCTCGTCGGGACAGGTATCTACACGACCCTTACTCACCTCGAGACGTGGACTCTCCTCTTCTCTACTAAATACGGTCGCGTACTCCTTCTCAAGCTGGGTGTTTTTAGTCTCGTGTTAGTACTCGCGGCCTTGAACCGCTGGTATTTTATGCCAAGGTTGCTCGAGCGTTCCACTCTATTTCATTATGCACTTCTAGCAGAGAGTTTGCTATTAATACTTGTACTGCTTATCACAGGTCTACTTACGGTCAGCCCTTTACCTCACGAAATGTAAAATAAGTCTTGGGCAAACTTGGTTAGGGCCAGGGGAATCTCGAGCGTTGTGAGCGGCACGTACGCAAACCAACCTCCATTGGGCGCGTAGCCAAAGAAAAAACTCGAGTACATCAGGATGCCAACAAAAAGATAGGTCCAGTAGGCAAACGCCGTGAGTCTTGGCATGGGCATATCGCGGGTGCCAAGTGTGGTGGGGCCTATTGTGGTAGCTAGGCCCTCGAGGATAGGCATAACAAACAAAAATAACATGGTCGAGCCGTGCATTGTAAAGAGTTGATTGTAAAGCTCAGGTGAAATCAAACCACTTTCAGGTCGCGCCAACTGCAAGCGCATAAGGAGGGACAGCACACCGCCTATTAAGAAAAATGCAAACGCCGTCAGCAAAAAACGCTTACCAATCGGGCCATTGTTAACAGCGCGAAGCCAGTTAAATGGGCTGTCTTGCTGTCCTTGCGCCCAGGTTTGCTCGAACTCGTCACCAGACGTTGGGGGCGTTGGGTTTTGATAAGACATGCGTCACTCCTGACCTAACTCTCCTATCGTCATTGCGAGCCTCCATTTTAGTGAACCAAGAACGAACACCGTCATTTGCGAAAGCAACTACGAAGCAATCTCGCCCTATTACATATGTAGTGAAAGACAAACAAGGAGATTGCTTCATCACTCCTTTACTACCAACAACTCCAAAAGGGAATTGGACTTCAAACTTAACTTCGAGACGCTCCTCGCAACGACGAAGAAATAGATTAAGCTGACTTAACGTAATAAAATGAAGTTTCTTTGTGTAAAACTCAATGGCTTCGCCATAATCTTTAACAACCAATGCAACATGCACGGTTGCTCGTCTCATAGCGCAGCAACCATCTCAATCTCGAGCAACCAATCCGGGTCACCAAGTGCAGCTACTGCGACTAAGGTACTTGCTGGAGCCGCGTCACCATAAAACTTTTTGCGAACAGCCATCACTTCATCCACGCGCTTAATATCTGTTAAAAAGAGTGTGACTTTAATAACCTGGGCAAATGTCGCGTTATATTCATGCAAAATCGCTGCAAGGTTTTGGAATACTTGTTCTGCCTGTACGGTCATATCATCTACACCCACCGTCTCCCCTACCTGATTACGCGACACTTGACCTGAGATAAATAAAAGTTTGGTGCCTGCTTCAACGGTAGCGCATTGTGAAAATTGACCGTCAGGGGGTGCAACAGTTTTAGGATTATTTGTTGTTACGCTCATGTCTCTCCTTGAAAATTACCAACGGCGATTCAAATCTTCTGCATACATCTGAATTGCACGCTCATAGTTTTTGATTTCTGTATCGTTTGTTGTTTCAAGCAATACATACAACAGCGAAGTCACTGCGTCATGATGCTGCTTCAGGTTGAATAACGTCATGGCCAAAAAGACTTTTAGCTCATTGGCTTCTGGAAATTTTTGGAGTCCCTCGAGCAGCGTTTTCTTCGACTCGTCATACATACCTAGCGTGCGGTACGTGCTACCAAGCCCTAAATAGGCACCGCGCAAATCATAGTCTGCTAATCCCTGCTTTATCGCGGTTTGATAAAACGGAATAGCTTCACGCTCGAGTCCTAGAAAATCGTGGGTACACGCCACTTCGTAATTTAGCGTTGCATCGTTGGGTGCATCACGTAACCACTCGAGGAGAAGGTGTTTGGCCTCTTCGTGCTTTCTCTCGCGGCGAAACATAGCAATACGTGCTAAATCAACAGTCATGTAGTCACAATAACACGGGTAAGAATTATCGCTGCAAAAGTTCTAAAATTTGTCGCTTCGCTTTTGCCGCTTCGGGAATAGGGTGTGCGAAAAAGCCGTGAACCATATACGGATATTCGTAATAATGCATGGTTTTGCCCGATTGGTCTACGTTCTCTCGAAAGCTACGCGCCTCGGGCAAATGTAAATCGTATGTCCCTATAAACAAAGCGAGTTCACTTGTAACATCTGATAAGGAACCATAGAGTGGACTGACTCGGTAATCCTTCGTCGCTGTATTACCTGCCCACATCTTGCCAAACTCGCGTGAGGCGTAAATCCCTAAAATAGGATCGAGACGCTCGAGTCTTTCTACATCAGGATGATTCAATGTCACATCCAACCAAGGTGACAGCAAAATTGTTTGCGCGGGTTGTGGTTTTCCCTGCACAGCTAAATCCAACAAGAAACCCAAACTCAAACCGCCCCCCGCAGACTCACCCATGAACGTCATCGTTTGTGGATCAATTGTTTTATTTAGTTCGTCATAGAAGGCGTGCAGTCTTTCGTAAGCATCCCTAAACTGATAATATGGTGTTTTTGGATAAAGTGGCACAATGATGGTTGCACCTCTCGAGACCGCTATGTCATCAAGAAATTGCCAGTGACTGGCAAACGGTTGACTGATATAGCTGCCGCCGTGAAAATATAAAATGAATGTTTCTGAGCGTTGTGGAGGACTCAGGGTAAAGACTTGCATACCGTGAAAAATGTCTTCAGAAACACTCGAGCGAAAACCCACATCTTGCGGCAGCGTGTAAGAAACTCTATTAGCTTGGCTTTGTCTTTCAACAAAAGCTTGAAAGGTTTCGGGGTCTGTGAAATGCTTTTTACCTCGAGCGTGAAGATAAAGCTCGAGCAACTTACTTTGTATGCTTCTACCTTCTATCCCTACTACATACGCGGTAAACCCGCCCACGACGAGCAGACCAATAATAAAGCTGAGAAAGAGCCACTTTTTCCAACGAACGCGACTTAACATGATCTCATTTTGTGATGTCTTTGTGATACTTCTTTGAGATATTTCTCCAGAACTCAATTCTGGAGGTTGATAACGAAACTATAACGACCCAACCTTTTTAGCCACACGCTATCAAGCCACTGATTGTGATGAGATTGTAACAAATATCAGCAATCCCCTTCAAAGTATTGAACAAGAAGCTTTAGCAGAGTAAAAAGCTAGGGAAAAGGCAAAGGCTTTTAAGCCCTTTGCCTTCGTTTTTACTCTGAGCTACTTTATTTATTGTTAGGAAAACAGCAAGCACGAGTTGTGTTAAAAATCTCCTTGTTCTACAACTGACCTTGTTCTACAACTGACCTTGTATCTTGCTCTCAAACATTCCTTCAACTTGATACACTCAAGAGTATGTTTCTAGGTATCGATTTGGGTACAGGTTCCGTGAAAGCTTTGCTGCTCGACACAAACGGGCAAGTCATAGTCGAGGCTAGCTCGAGCTACACGGTTGACGTGCCGCAGCCAGGCTGGGCCAACAGAGGCGTGGTGGCAAGGGACCATCCAAGCTGTTCGTGAAGCTGTTGGCAACCATGACGTTCGTGCAATTGGCTTATCTGGGCAAATGCATGGCACAGTATTGTTAAGTAAAGGGCTCCACGTTTTACGCTCCGCTATTTTGTGGGCTGATACGCGCTCTACTTCTCAACTCGAGCATTACAAGACGTTATCTGCTGTACAACGCCAATGCTTAGCCAACCCTGTTGTCACTGGCATGACCGGCCCGACGCTTTTATGGCTCCAAGAAAATGAACCTAAGCTCTATGAGAGGGCACGTTGGGTTTTGCAACCCAAAGACTGGCTACGTTTCAAACTCACAGGAGATGTTCACGCTGAACCCTCCGATGCTTCCGCGACACTGCTTTACAATGTAGCAAAAGATAACTGGGCGCACGACATAATCGAAACGCTAGGTTTAGACTCGGAAAAGTTTGCGCCGCTCGTAAAGTCTCGAGAGGTTGCTGGCACTCTTAGTAAAGCCGCAGCGAATGAACTAGGCTTAACAGAAAATATTCCCGTTGCAGGAGGTGCAGGTGATGCAGCCGCGAGCACACTCGGAAGCGCATTGATCTATGATGGGCAATTGCAAATCAACATAGGCACAGCGATGCAGATTTTTGCCATCCGAGAAAGCGTGACGATTGACAAAACCTTACGAACACATTTACACCGAAGCAGTTTGGATAATTACTATGCCATGGCCGCCATGCAAAATGCAGGCATTGCGCTCGAGTGGGTTCGCAAGATGCTCGGTCTATCTTGGGGAGGGATGTATGAAGAAGCTTTTGCGCTTGAAGCAGGCTCTGAAGGCGTTACGTTCTTACCGTATTTAACCGGTGAACGCACCCCGCATCTCAATCCAAATATTCGCGGTTTATGGCATGGGCTTGGTCTAAATCACGAGCGTGGCCATTTAGCAAGGGCGGCATTTGAAGGTGTGGCGTTTGCACTCAAAGATGGTTTGCGTGCGCTCGAGTCCACAGACATTCGCGCGCCCTCATTACGTCTGGCAGGTGGTGGCACCTTGCAACCTGCTTGGCGACAACTGCTCGCCGATGTTTTAGAGAAACCACTCGAGGCCGTCTCCGTGTCATCGTCATCTGCTCGAGGTGCAGCGTTACTCTCGGGATTGGCAACTCATGCTTTTTCCGTTGACGACATCGCAGCCTTTACACCCCAACCCAAACGTGTAGTTGAGCCTGTAAAGCACGAGGAACTCGAGGCAGCTTACGGGCGGTTTCGTCAGCTCTATTTCAATATTAAGCGTGCATAGTTCGCCACATTGCACCGTTTACATTATCGTTTGTCATTGCGAATCTTAGCTAAGAGTTAACGCGGACAAATCTCCGCATTGCCGTTGCCACTGTGCGAAAAAACTCTCTTTATGCAAAAAAGCTGTACAAGAAAAACACGATTGCTTCGCGGATGCAATCGTGCTTAGCTTTGTCAATTTCTAGTATGAAAAACAGAGGCGCGCAATGACAAACTGAGGTAAAGTTTCGCATTTACAGTACCGCCAACACGAAACTCTAGAATGACTCAGGGCTCGAGTTGAATTTCCACAACTGTTTCTGCGTCGCCATTATCCGTAACTTCAAAGGTTTGAGTGACAGTTTTATTTTCCACTGTTACGGTGGCTTCATAACCTCCTAAGGTAGCTCGTGTGCTGTAGCTACCACTCGAGTCTGTCACACCAGTAACATCTGTCCACCACTTCTCTTTAATGAGCGACAGTAAACGTTCATAAGCAGGTTTAGGTGTCATGTCGTCGTAGAGCAAACCCGAAGGAGCTGCCAACCAAGCACCTCCATCGCTCAAATCCCACCACGTGATGGCCTGCACCGCAGGACAGCTATAAAGCACGGTATACACAGTCTCTACATCTTCGGCTTGTCTCGCTTCACCTTCAGAGGTTGAGGGCCAGGATGAGGATGGAGTCATATTCGCGCTGATGGCTCGGAAATCCCCACTGATAATCGTCATTTCTGTAAAGTGTAAGGGTAGGTCATACGTGCTGTATTTCTGACAGGTCTCCCAAATTTGCTCTTTACTCCACGTTCCTCCGTGCATGTGCGACTGCAAGCCGATAGCATCAGGCATGGTGCCACGTTCATTCAGTGCCTCTAACAGGTTGGCATAAGCTGTGCCGCCAAGTTGAAAATCATTGTAGAGCAGCGTCTCCCCACCCGCGTCACGGGCCCAACCTAGGGCAGTCTCGACCACACTTGAAGCTCCGTCTCGATGAATCCAGTCGGCTACACCCGTGTCTGGTGCAGCATCAGGGCTATTCACTTCATTGATAACATCCCACGTGTCAATCACACCCTTGTAGCGTGAAATAATGTCGTTAATACGAGCTTCTAACAGTGGCTTTGCACCATCAGCATCTTTAGGAGCCCAGTCAGGATAAACCAACTGCCAAACCAGTGGGTGTCCTTTAAGCGTAATGTCATTCTCCTGACCCCACTGCACCATTTTGTCTAAGCGTTCATAATCAGGCTCATTTTGAACGCGCTCAAAGCTTCCCCAGTAAAACGGCAAAGTGCCAAAATTGAAAATATCTTTGAAGCGAGCTTGATAATCCCCTTGCTGTTGTGAAGTGTCATCGGGGTCGAGGCGAAACAAATTCGAGCCAAAGAAGAACTGGTGCTGTTGTTGCTGTACTTGCACTGTTGCACCCTCGAGTGGCTGACCTTCAGCGTCGGTGACGTTAAGACGTAAGTTACCCTTGCGGTAAAACTCGATACGTTTTTCGGCGTTGGCAAGTGGGTCTTTACGACTCTGACGTTCACTTAGTGTAGGCATGGTGGTTTCTCCTAGGTTGTAAAAAACTAAGCTGCCGAACAACGATGGATTTTGCCAAGACTGATCGTCAGTGTCATATGTTGACCAAATCAGTTTTGTATCTCGGGCTTTTTCTGAAGCACTATTGAGTTGAGCTTGAAAGCCAATGGTATAGCCATGCTCGGGTTTGAGAGACCAATTGGCTTCTGGAACCTCGAGCGGAACAGCAACTTCTACCACATAACCAGAACCATCTTCTTTTTCGGCAACGGCACATGTAATGTGATCACCCAAAGTATTGTTGTTACCACCCGTCACACACGTGGTGTCTCCCTGCTCGGCATTCAAGCGTGGAATCCAAAACTGCATGATGCCGTCTCCGTACTCTTTCGCCTCAATGTTATCACTGATATTGAGATAAAACTCGACAGTATCTTCGTTCCAATACTCTGTGTCATGCGTGCCTGTGACAGCCTCGCTGTCTTGCACGTCCGCGAGATAATAAAAATTATCCGCATCGGCAGTGGCCGCAAAAATAAAACTGCTAGTGTTGTTGGGGGGAGTTGTGGGACCCGACGCAACGTCCACTTTGGGAATCCCAGTCCAATCCTCGAGCTTCCCATCTAGGGTAATTATCTTATCAAAGGGTGCAAAATAATGTTCGCCTGTAACTCCCTGAGGTACTAGCAAGTTCTCTGTCTCAACCACCACGGTGTCTGTTGTCGTGCGGACGGTTTCTTGTGACGCAGCAAAGTTGAACAACATCCAAAAACCTAGTAACCCAATGCAATGTTTTCTCGCTCCAGGTCTTTTTGCACAAATGAACAAATACTCTAATAAATCTGCTAGCTTCATCGTATCTCTCCTTCCACTTCATTGTATAGTCTCGAGCAGTGGAAAGTCTTATTACGCACTAAATCTAGCGCAGCGGAAAAGCGAGATTGCTTCGCGTCTAGGTCAAGGGTGCGCTACGTTAACGATGAACCCACCCCAATCTCAGACTCGCAATGACGCTTGCTTCGTTCTTGCGAACCGCACTGCATGACGGGCGAATTCCCCTAAAAGCCAAGCACTACTAAAGCAAAGCCGCCAAGCAGTCTCGATTTTTTTCTCGTTCACCGTTCTATGCGCCCTTGCAAAAATCATCACATTAGAACATTTGATTTTAAGCAAACGTTTTATCCGTAAACTGGCGTGCAGCAGAACCATTGTCACACACTGAGCATTATGTTTTGACGTTAACTCTTCCGTTTATGGTCTTGACAATACATCGCTTAAGTTACTGCTAATTGAAAATTTATACTTTTCTTCTTCCGGCTTGTACGTTGACTAAGTATTACAAGATTTTATAGTCGTACTACGTGTTACATAGACTACAACGACGAAAACCTTGAATACATACTTCAACATAAGAATTGCATATTTCAACAAAGAGATGAAAACTATAGATTTAAGTTTCTGACACTGTGACCTAAGTGGTTTTCAGATTGGGTCTGTAAGTGAAAAGATTTGGGAACAGAAAAGGAGAAGATATGAAACTAAGGTATGAAACGTGTTTTAGCAATGCTTGTCATGTTTCTTGGCGTGGTGAGTTTTTCGCAAGAGCTACCCCGCAATGAAATACTTTGTATAGGGGGCTTTTAGTGGGCACCGCCCACAAGCTTTAACCCTAATGGTGAGAATGGAGCCTGGCCTGCATACGGTAACTATCAGTATGTTCATGAAACACTCTTTGGGTTTAACCTTCTTACCGGTGAACTCGAGCCCCAACTCGCCTCAGGTCTCGAAACACCTGATCCAGAAACCTTCGTTGTCACTTTATAAGATGGCGTTACTTGGCAAGACAATCCACACGCGCTTACTGGCGCGAAGTCCAAGCTGTCTTTCAAGACCCCTATGCTGCGTTTAATCAGTTTTACAGCGTCAAAAAAATCCTCGCTAACGCACTGCAACTTTCAGAAAAGAAATATACCTCCAGCGAACGTAACGCAAAAATGGACACGGTGCTCAAAAATGTTGGCTTAAAAGCGCAAGAAATTTTTGGAAATATCCGCATCAGCCCTCGGGGGGTCAACACCAGCGCGTCATGATGGCTCGAGCACTCATGGTCGAGCCCCAACTTCTCATCGCGGAGAACCCACCTCGGCCCTCGACGCTTCACTTAGGGTGAGCGTACTGAATCTGCTTAAAGACTTAGGTCAAACAACAAAGGTGAGCATTATTTTTATTACACATGATATTGGCCAAGCTTTTTACTTAGCCGACCGCATATTGGTTATGTATCAGGGCGAAGTTGTCGAGCAGGATTCCGTCGAAGATGTGGTGCAGCATAGTCAGCATCCGTACACGCAGCGTTTGCTAGCAGATGTACCGAGGTTTCACGGAATAGCAAAAAACTAGGACTGAATGGGAAAGGCTAAAAAATCAAAAGCCTTTACCTTAAGTCTTGGTTTCATTTTTATTGCTCAATTTTTATTGCTCAAAAAGAAATAACTATCTCGAGACAAGACACTTTTGCGTTTCTACTCATTTCCTGAAACTGCACCCGACCTCGCTACACCAATCGCTGTACCTATCAGCATCGTCAGCTCTTGGTCTGTGGCTCTACGACCCTTTTCTTCTTCAAAGCGGCTTAGTGCATAACGCACGACGGCAGCATATTGAATGTCGTAGCCCATTGCACCCATAGCTACACCGATGCGGTAGTCACGCTCTTTATCGGCTTCACTGCGCCCGTCTGTAATGGGTTGATTGCGGTATTTCACAAAAGCCACGATAACAAAAATAATAGCCAGTACGAACATGATCCAGTTAAAAATGTTCATGGCTTATTGTACTGTGTGTGCGTGAGAAGAAGCCATGATTTACACCCTGACCTTAAACCCAACCCTTGATATTCACATGGACATTGACGGGTCCAAACTCAGCACGCTCAACCGTGCCAAGCATGTGCGCTACGCAGCCAGTGGTAAAGGGCTCAATGTCTCGAGCGCAACTCGCCCGCTCAGGGAGTGATGTCAAAAGCTATCGTGCCACTTGGTGGAGGAATCGGAAAACTCCTCGAGTCCATGCTCGAGAATGTCCCATTCGAGCTTCACGTCATCTCTATACAAGGTGAGACACGGGCCCAATGCCAAAGTCATTGATGAAAAGGGTCAAACTCAGCAAATTTAACGGCGCAGGCGCAGCATTTATCGAAGGTGGAGCTGGAACGCTGTCTAGATGCACTCAGCTCGTTAAAGGGAAATGACACGCTCATACTCTCGGGTAGTTTGCACCTTGGCGTACCTACAACGGTTTATGCTGAACTCATTGCCTACGCTAAAGGCAAAGGCTCGAGCGTCTATTTGGATGCCAGTCGTGAAGCCCTAAGGTTTGGACTGGGTTCAAAACCCAATCTTGTAAAGCCCAATAAACTTGAAGGGGATTCACTCCTTGCTAGCACACTTTACGCTTTACGGCAAAGCTGGGCGTGGGAAAAAGTCGCTCAACACGCAGTGGCCACAGCCACAGCTCGAGTGCTCGAAAGGTCTGGTTTTCGAGTCTTGTACAAAATGCAGCTCAGTTTGATAAAGTAACAGTGCTCGAGGGGGCTCAACAATCCAACGAAACAGGGCCTTTATCTTCAACATTTGCAACAACAAAGCTATCCATGTAGTGAGACGAGCAAGCTAACTAAGGAGAACATCATGGCTGTAGGAAAAAAACGGGTAACCACGAAAAAAGCTGCCCCGACAAAACGCAGCTCGAGCGCAACAATTCGCCGCTCGAAAATCAAAATGTCAAAGTCCAAGTTTAAGAACTTGCAAGCTTGCGCAAACCGTAAGGGTGTGATTGCAGCCGCAGCAATGGATCAGCGTGGCAGTTTGCAAAAATCTATTGAAAAGCTTGGTGGTGACAGTAGTAGCAAAGGTCTTGCCGAGTTTAAGACTGTCGTCACGGACGTACTGACACCCCACGCTACGGCCATTTTGCTCGACCCTGAATACGGTCTAAAAGCCGCCAATCATCGTCACGGAAAAGGTTTACTACTCGCTTATGAACTTTCAGGTTATGACAACACCGTGCTTGGACGCTTACCCGACTTGCTGCCAAATCAAAGCGTCAAACGCTTAAAAGAACAGGGTGCAACCGGCGTAAAAATTTTGCTTTATTACAACCCCAACGATGATAAGACTGTGAATGATAAAAAGCACGCCTTCGTCGAGAGAATTGGCTCCGAGTGCGACACCGAGGGTCTCCCCTTTTTTCTCGAGCCCATTGTTTACGATGACAACGTCACGGACGAATTTGCCTTTGCAAAAATCAAACCTAAATACGTGCGTTTAGCGATGGAAGAACTCACCAAAGACCGCTACGGTGTAGACATTCTTAAAGTCGAGTTCCCCTTTAACGCCAATTACACCGAAGGTTTTGCCAAAGGTGAGCACATCGCTTACAGTCAAGACGATGCCATGAAATACACCCGCGAAGCTGCCAGTGTCGCCACGAAACCTTATATTTATTTGTCAGCAGGTGTAGACATGAACGTTTTCGCAACCTCTGTAGAAATTGCGGGTAGAGCTGGCACAAGTTTTAGCGGTGTACTCTGTGGACGCGCCACTTGGAAAAATGGCATTCCTGTTTTTGCAAAAGAAGGCAAAGCGGGCTTACGTCAATGGCTTAAAGGCGAAGGCGTTAACAACATCAGTCAACTCAACAAGGCTCTTGCCAAATATGCTAAACCCTGGTGGGCAATTTACGGCGGACAAAACAAAATTAGTATTGTTTGATGATCTAAATTCTAGTTGTCTTTTTTCATAAGCTATATGGACAAAAGGCAAGGGCAAAGAGCAAAAACTGTTCAAGGCCTTTGCCCTTTGCTCTGACTCTCTGGCATTTGACATTTTTTATTGAAACCGTTTACAATCCACTTACGACATCATTTTAGTAAAGCAACAAGGGGTGTAACGCCCTAGCTGCCTATATCTTTATTTGCAAACTACAAAAAAGGACAAACTGTGATTGAGCGTGGGCCAGTGCGAATTCAGGAAGTAGCGCGTCGAGCTAAGGTCTCATCGGCTACGGTATCTAGAGTGTTATCCAACAAACCTCACGTGCGTGATGAATTAAAAGAACGTGTACTTCGTGTCGTGCACGATTTAGGTTATGAACCTAACCGCATCGCGCGCAGTTTGCGGGTACAACGCTCGAGTGTCCTTGGGCTTATTATTTCTGATGTTCGTAATACCTTTTTTCAACAACTCGCCAGAGCCGTAGAAGATGTTGCCTATAAACTAAGGTGACGCCGTGCTACTTTGTAACAGCGACGAAGACCCTGATAAAGAAAGTCTTTACGTGAATGTTTTACGTGCCGAGCGCGTAGCTGGTGTGATTATGTCACCCACAAAGGAAACGACCTCTGCACCAAAAATTCTTTTGGCCGCAGGCATCCCTACAGTAGTCATTGATCACAATGTGCTGGGCATGAAATTGGATAGCGTACTCACCAATAACTTGGTATCACGATTCAATATGTCATTTCAGTCTCGCGCTTATCACTACGCAAAAACTTTTGGGAAGACGTTTTTTTCGCGTTTTATTAAACGCACCCACCGCTCACTAAGCAATAATGATATTGCTTTTTGGCTTATTTCGCAGCGTATGTTACCGCCTGTTGCCTCGATTATTCCTCTGTATCTCCTCTTCCAAAATCTAAAAATGCTCGACACTCACGCTGCACTTATCATCACGTATACCGCTGTGGATCTACCTATTGTCGTTTGGCTCATGCGTGATTACTTTGCCAATATTCCCGAAGAACTCGAGGAGTCTGCCTGTGTTGACGGTGCCTCACCTTACCGCGTGCTTTGGTCAATCGTCTTGCCTCTTTCCACCCCAGGACTCGTCGCAACGTTTTTATTCGTGTTAGTGTTTGCTTGGAATGAATACCTTATCGCATTGTTTTTATCACTGGCCAAAACGCAAACTATGCCGCTTCTAGTTGCAGGACAAAACGGTACACGCGGGCCTCAATGGGGTTATATGTCTGTGCTTATTTTAGTTATGATTGGACCCGTTATCGCTATGGCCATTGCCCTCGAGCGTTACATCTCTCGTGGTTTTCTTGTTGGCGCAGTCAAAGGATGATATTCATGAACATTATTTCATTAGGCGAAGCACTGATAGATTTCAAAGCAAAAGACCATCTGCTTTTTCAAGGCTACGAAGGTGGCTCACCGATGAACGTTGCCATTGCTTCCGCAAGACTTGGTGGCGAAGTCGGCTTTGCGGGGCAAGTTTCGAACGACCTCTTTGGTAGAGCACTGCGCGACTATTTGAAGAAGAATAAGGTGGACACGACCTATTTGCTCGAGCATTCTGCACCTTCTACGCTCGCGTTTGTAGCAGAAATTGACGGGCAAGCACACTTCACGTTTATAAGCAACGGTGCAGCAAATACTCTCTACAATCCACAACCGCGCCCTACGTTTCCAAACACACTAAGATTTTTACAATTTGGTTCGATTAGTTTGCTTACCGAGCCGACTTCAGGCTCCATTCTTGACATCGTGAAACAACACCGTGACAGAGTTACGATTGTTTTAGACCCAAATGTAAGACCTGCTCTTACAGCAGATAAAGCTGCTTATATGAACTCGCTCGAGTCGTGGATAGGTCTCACCCACATTCTCAAAGTCAGTTCACAAGATTTAGATTGGCTCTATCCGAATAAACCTTATGAAAAAGCAGCGAATCAATATTTAGATTTAGGTGTACCGATAGTTCTCGTCACCGATGGTGATAAAGGTGTAACACTCTACCGAAAAAACCAACCGCTGTTCTACGTTGCCGCACCTAACGTCAATGTTGTGGACACGGTTGGTGCCGGTGACACGTTTACAGGTTCACTTATGGTGGCGTTGCTCGAGTACAAAGACTTAACTCTGTCGAATGATGATTGGCAAAAGGTTTTATCGTTTGCGACACATGCTGCCGCGTTCAACTGTACAAGAGCAGGTGCGAATCCACCAACAGCTAAGGAGTTACAGGAATTTATGAAATCTCGTTCCGTTTAATTTTTTGTAGGGGCGAGGGGTCCCTCGCCTCTACGGTGTCACAAAAGCAAATTCTGTTTGAGGAGAACCAACCCCATGCCACCAACTGTCATCAACCTGTCCCCCAGCTTTTTTTGAGAGCGCGAGAAAACACTCGTTAGCCAAGGCAAACTAAGTGCGACGGCTTTTTTATTTGAGAGCGTTGTTGCTGGTCTTAAGTTGCAAAACTCGAGAGGCGAACTCACCCTATTGCCGTTTCAGAGTCAGCAAATCTGGACGGCGATCATGCATGGGCGCAACCTCACCATGAAGTCTATGTTTGATGAACCTAAACCAACACAGGTATACCTCGAGACTTACGGTGCGTTTCTTGTTCACTGCGGTGTAACAGCGATGGGTGTGCCTGGCCCAGATGAC
>JBOFGY010000035.1:0-39328 GCA_051649365.1 Trueperaceae bacterium | reverse complement strand
AACTCGCCATGGGCGAAGACGAATCGCAACTGCGCTTTCACTTTTTCTTTACCACACAAAAAAATATTTTGAGCGTGGACAACAACGAGTTAGAACGCGACGTTGCCGACTTCACGCGCACCTGGGAAGATGATTTGCTCGAGAAACTCGAGAAGCACAAAGGCGACAGCGAAGCGAGAAAGCTTTTTGAACGTTACAGCTCAATCCTCTCTGAATCGTATAAAGCAGATAGCTCGAGCAGCACGGCCCTACGCGATATTGAAGGATTTGAAAAGCTCTCGAGCACACCGTACTGCGTAGACGTATTAAACGTTTTAGAAGGTGACGCAACCCAGGTCAAAATCTATCACCACAACCGCGGCCTCGTCCTGAGCGATGTCATGCCTGTGCTAGAAAATTTAGGTTTGCGCGTCATTGAACAAATTTCTTATCCACTCGAGACAAAAGATAACGCCAAAGGCTTAGATATTTTCCGCATTCAAGACCAGCACGGGCAACCGCTCGATGTCTTGGAACATGGACAGCGTTTGCAAAGTGCCTTAACAACGTTACTCTTGCACAAATCGGAAAATGACCGACTCAATAAACTCGTGCTTTACGGTTCACTTATGCTGCGCCAAGTCTCACTGCTACGTGCTTATCTATTTTACTATGCCCAACTAAATGCCACGACGACACCGCGCTTTATCGCCGATACACTGCTCAATCATCCAAGGATTGCCAAATTACTTTTTGAAGCCTTTTATGCAAAGTTTGACCCAAAAGGTACAGAACGCGAAGCAGCGTTTCAACGTTATGAGGCAAAGATTCTCGATGCACTTAACAACGTGTCTTCCCTACCTGAAGACACCGTCATTCGTGGACTGCTTAATCTTATGGACGCAAGCATCCGCACGAATTTCTTTTTAGACAAAGACGTGATTAGCTTTAAGCTCGAGTCACGCAGGGTCGCACACATGCCCGAACCGCGCCCACTTTACGAAATTGCCGTGTCAGGACTTGGTGTTAACGGAACACACCTGCGCGGTGGCAAAGTTGCACGCGGTGGCTTGCGCTGGAGTGACCGCCCCGATGATTTTAGAACCGAAGTCTTAGGACTCATGAAAACGCAGATGACAAAAAACGCTGTCATCGTTCCGGTAGGTTCAAAAGGTGGCTTTGTCCTGAAGCGTGCGCCCCAAGAACGTGAAGCTCTTCGCAGCTATGTACAAACACAATACAAACATTTTATTCGTGGTCTACTCGACATCACAGATAATCTTGTAGATGGCAAGGTCGTTCATCCAGAACATGTCGTTGTTTATGACGACGCTGACCCCTACCTCGTGGTTGCCGCCGATAAAGGCACGGCCACCTTTAGCGATTTAGCAAATGAAACCGCCGCCGAATATGACTTCTGGTTAGGTGATGCCTTTGCTTCGGGTGGGTCGTATGGATATGACCACAAAAAAGAAGGGATTACTGCAAGAGGTGCTTGGGAATGTGTTGCTAGACACTTCCGCGAAATGGGCGTGAATGTAAAAACGCAACCCTTCACATGTGTGGGCATCGGCGATATGTCAGGAGATGTCTTTGGCAACGGGATGCTCTACACCGATAAACTGAGACTGCAAGGTGCATTTAATCATCAACATATTTTCTTAGACCCCCATCCGGATGAAGCAAAAAGTTTTGCGGAGCGGCAACGCCTGTTCGCGCTGCCCCGCTCGAGCTGGACGGATTACGATAAAAGCATCATCAGCGAAGGCGGCGGTATTTTTGAACGCAGTGCTAAAAGCATCCCGCTTTCACCTCAAGTCAAAACCATGCTCGGTGTAAATAAAGATGCTCTAAGTGGCCAAGAACTCGTGCAAGCATTATTGCGGATGCCCGTTGACCTTCTTTGGAATGGTGGCATCGGCACTTATGTCAAAGCCAGCAGTGAAACTAACGCGGACGCTGGCGACAGCAGCAACGATTTTGTGCGGGTAAGTGCCAACGAACTTCAGGCTAAAGTGGTAGGTGAAGGCGGTAACTTGGGTTTCACACAACTCGCCCGCATCGAGTACGCGCGCGCGGGTGGACGCATCAACACCGATGCCATTGACAACTCTGCCGGCGTGGACATGTCCGACCACGAAGTGAATATCAAAATTCTGTTGCAGTCGCTCGTGAGTTCGGGTGATTTGTCGTTCGTACAGCGCAACCGTTTACTGAAAGATATGACGAGTGATGTCAATACACTCGTGCTTAAGGATAATTACTCGCAGTCGCTGTGTTTGTCCCTAGCAGAAAAACGTAGCCGCGATGACATCACGCTTTTTGATGCACAGATGGATTACCTCAGCGAACATGGTAGCTTACATCCAAGCGTTGAATTTCTACCCAATAAAAAGCAGTTACTCGAGCGTCAACGCAATCACGAAGGTCTCACCCGCCCCGAACTCGCCATTTTACTCGCTTACACCAAAATGGGGATTTATCGCTGGCTGTTAGACAGCAACCTTCCTGACGAGCCTTACTTCCAGCACTATCTAAAAGATTATTTCCCCGGAGTGTTAGAGGAAAAATATAGTGGCGCAATTGAGCATCACCCACTAAAACGCGAAATCATTGCCACGCAATTTACCAACAGTGTCGTGGATTTACTGGGCATCACTTTCGTACAACGCATGTTGCGCGAAACCGGCGCACTGCCTGGTGAAATCATCCGTGCTGCACTCATCAGCTACGAGCTGTTAGACGTGCCAACACTGCAAAAAGAAATCACCGATTTGGACAACACCGTACCAAGTGAGACCCAATATGCAGCACTCCATGAACTGGTTAAATCGGTGGAAGGTGTCGTCGTTTGGGTTTTAGGGCAAAACAGCGAAAGTGTAGAAACCCTTGTCGGCAATTACCGCGAAGCCGTTGAAACCTTACGGAAAAATTTAGCGAAGCTATTACCCAATAAAGAAAAGAAACGCTTCGAAGCTACGCACAAAAATCTCCTGAAGCAAAAGCTACCCAAAGGCCTAGCCTTAGACATTGCCAGTTTTGATTATTTACCAAGTAGCCTGGGTCTTGTCGAAGTTAGTCAGACGAGTGGCGTGAGCCTCAACAAAACTGCTGAGGCCTTCTACGACCTTGGTGAACGCTTATCCTTTGGCTATTTGCGTGACGGGCTCGCCGCCTTAAGCACGAACACCAAATGGGAAAAAATTGCACTCAGCAGCTTAATCACCGACCTTCGCAACGTACAAGCGCAGCTCACGAATAAATTCTTAGAACGCAAAGGGCAAGATAAAACCTTAACCGCAAAAGACTTTTTGGAAGGGAAAACACTAAAGAGGCTCGAGGAAACCCTAAGTGATATTCGCAAAAACAACGCCTTGAGTTTGGCAAGTGGCCAAGTCGTGGCGAAGTTGCTCGAAGCGTTAGCTGCAACATCATAAACGTTATTACATCACTTTAGTTCGTCATTGCGAGCCTCTATTAAAAATGTGTTTTATAATCTTCTCCGTTTATCACTACCGCAGCCGCGAAGCAATTTCTCGAGACTCGCGAGATTGTTTCGCGGTGTGGTTAACAGTGACACTGCTATCATTTAAGCCCACACCTTACCAAGGTTCGCAATGACAAATGTAGAGTATAAACTTGCACCGTTTCTAACATAACTGAGTTCAAGGTTGCCAATACTTTGGCTCGCTCTCCCCTTTTTCAAGGGTTGCAAATTGATTTGCGTTTAGGGTGTATGTCGTGCTGGAATCATCTGACCAAGTCACGGTTACCGTTGCCCTTTCTGCATCCCCTAAACCCACGTGAATCCAACCAAGTTCCCCACTCACGTGTCCCCCACCCATCGTTATTTCACGCTTAAGGATATGTTTGCCCGCTTCAACGTTTAACCAAGCACCAATCGCGTAGCGGTTTACATCACTCTGCGATAAACGTAACTGCAACCAATTCCCCAACTCTTTACTATTGTTGCGCCATATCTGCACCTTATCGCGGCGATTCACAACGAGCATATCGAGTTGACCATCTAAGTTAAAGTCTGTGAGTGTTGCCCCGCGTCCACGTAACATACTGAGTACACCCACTTTATCTGCGACTTCGGTAAAGGTTCCATCTTGGTTAGCAAGAAGTAAATTATTCGGGTCATTCTGCGCGAAATCTAGCATACTGTCTACATTTCCCTTAGCTACAAATAAATCTAAAAGCCCATCGTTATTAACATCATCAAATTCTGCGTGCCAACCTGTGGAGGGCATAATGTCACCACCAGTAAATGGTCGGTGTACGGTCACACCTCGTTCAAAAGCTAAATCTTTATACGTTGGCTTTCCCGACGTGTCGGCGAGCGTTCTGAGTTTTTGGTCAGCCATACTCGTAAGGTAAAACTCGAGCAATCCATCTCCTGTCACATCCGCCATCGCAATACCCATGCCCCATATCTGTAACTTCTGCCAACCGTCGGCTTCGCTGTAGAGTTTTGGCACATCGTCATTAAATGTCCAAAGCTGCTCACTACCACTTTTATCTTGATTGGTTAAATAGTATTGTCTATCGTTGGTAATATATAAATCGCGTTTTCCCGTGAGGCTCCAATCGGTAAATAACATTGACAGCGCACAATAACCAGGTGAAAGTTTTATAGGTGTAGTGTAACTTGGGCCGTCTGGACGATACAGTACATTATCTTCACAAACTGCAAAAGGTCCCTTAGGATCATAGCGGTCAATGTAGTTACCAAAAACAAGGGTGGGTAAGGTTTGTTCGTCTTCCCACATTGCTGAAAACGCTGTCGTCCAATTGTCGCCACCTGAAATATTCCACATCGTATTGGCACGTTCAAATGTGCAATCACCGAGACCTCGGTACAGTTCATTTTCACCCACGCGCAAAACGGCTAAGTCAATGATGTCATCGTTGTCAATATCAATCGGATAGGCACCCGTTACCCTCGTTGGCTCGAGTCCCGCCACTTTCTCAAACCTCAACGCACCACCAACTTCACTAACATTTTTATAGAGCGCAGCAGGATGACTACCACCGGCAAGAAAAACATCGGGCTTTCCGTCACCACTACAATCAAAGGTAGCTACACCGCCACCCACGAAAAATTCCCAACCGCCATCGTAAACCTGTGTAATACCCGACTGAGCTTCCTCGAGAAAACTCAACGCTTCCGCCACAGGTTTATCCACAGCAAACACCCATGCAAAAGAAAACATAATAAGACCGTAAATAAATTTCATGATGTGTTACTTTAGCACTTTTGTTTCGTGTACCAAGCACGCAAACTTTTCATAAAACGGTTATTGACTCTATCTACACATTTTGCAATCTCTTACAATTTTGGCCAGAATCTACGACGTTGTTAATCAGTTTTATTTGCACAATCTGCAAATTGCTGCACTTAATGAACAGACCACTCTTGACGATACTTCCCTTCTCACGATAAAGTCATAGGGAATCAAAAGTCTTTACAGAACCTGCTTGTAAACGATTACGCAAGCGATGACAGCTGGGTTCGTAGCTTTTGGCATTTGTTCACGTAGCAAGATGTCCTATTAGCAAAGTGCTTTACTTCGTGGACTCGAGAGGAAGGAAACATGAAAAAACTTATGGCACTGCTCGCTGTTGCTCTTTTCAGCTTCAGCATGGCACAAGACATCGTGGTGGGCGTAAGCTGGTCAAACTTCCAAGAAGAACGCTGGAAAACTGACGAAGCTGCGATTAAAGAGAAGCTTGCAGAACTTGGTGCGGAGTACATTAGCGCAGACGCACAAAGCTCTACCGAAAAACAAGCTGCTGACATCGAGAGCCTAATTACCCAAGGCGCAAACGTCCTTATCGTTCTAGCCCAAGACTCTGCGGCTATCTTGCCTTCGATTGAATCTGCCAAAGCACAAGGTATTCCCGTGCTTGGGTATGACCGCCTCATTGAAGACGAGAGCGTTTTCTATCTCACCTTCGATAATGTCGAAGTAGGCCGCTTGCAAGCCCAAGCTGTACTTGATGCCATGCCCGAAGGAAATTATGTCTTTATCAAAGGTAGCCCCCAAGACCCCAACTCTGACTTCGTACATGGTGGTCAGCTCGAGGTACTCCAAGCTGCGATTGACGCTGGCGACATCACCGTCGTGGGCGAGCAATACACCGACGGTTGGCTCCCAGAAAATGCTCAGAAAAACATGGAGCAAATTTTAACCGATAACAACAACGAGGTTGACGCAGTTGTTTCTTCAAACGACGGTATGGCGGGTGGCGTTGTTGCTGCCCTCGACTCACAAGGTCTTGCAGGTAGCGTGCCTGTGTCTGGTCAAGATGGTGACAAAGCTGCGCTGAACCGCGTTGCCCTCGGTACACAAACTGTAAGCGTTTGGAAAGACTCACGTGCTCTTGGTACTGCGGCTGCGGAAGTTGCAGTAGAACTCGCTAAAGGCACCGCCCTTGACGAAGTTCCTAACGCTGCTGTATTCAGCAACGGCCCACAAGGCAAATCTGTCAATGCAATTTTGCTTGCACCCATTCCAATCACCAAAGACAACCTCAACGAAGTGATTGATGCAGGCTGGATTAGCAAGGAGGATGCTTGTTTGGG
This sequence comes from Trueperaceae bacterium, assembly GCA_051649365.1. Lineage (GTDB taxonomy): Bacteria > Deinococcota > Deinococci > Deinococcales > Trueperaceae > CAVTAE01. The sequence goes on along the minus strand of JBOFGY010000035.1, from coordinate 32,757 downwards.
CGTAGACGCTGCCGCAGAAGGCGCTGCCACAGCTTGCCAGTAGTAAAGCAAATAAAAAGTAACTAAAAATTTAAGATTCAACGTTAGAAATTTGGCACGGACTTTCGGGTCCGTGCTGATATTTTATATAAATCACTTCTAAGAATTACCGTTCAAAAGGTTTAGTCACAAATGTAATGGTGCACCTTAAAAGATGCTACGTTTTTGCTTTTGTTCTAGAATACATAACTCCATAAAATCCGCGAATGGTTTTGATGGTTTACAATTAGCACAACTTTTTGTGCTTACTGTCTTTGTATTTTGCAAAGTTTCTGTTAGACTACTAAAAACAACCCTTGATAACGATTTCAAGTCTCGAGCATTTTGAGTCTGAGCTAGGAAGGATGAGACTGTGGCTACATCACAATCGAACGTAGAGGCACCTAAGTCGCAGGGCGGTGGCGTGCTGGGATTTTTGAGGACGCTCGAGGTTGACCTGCGTTTACTTGGTATGGTTGGAGCTCTCGTTATTGTGTGGGTTCTATTTCACATCCTTTCAGACGGAAAATTTATCACTCCACGCAATTTGTGGAACCTTGCTATTCAAACAAGCGTCGTTGGCATTATGGCTACAGGCATGGTCTTCGTTATCGTCATGCGACATATAGATTTATCGGTAGGCTCTGTACTAGGTTGCACAGGTGTCATTATGGCGATAGTACAGGCCAGAGTCTTCCCGCTCGATGCAGGTTGGAGTTGGATTGTCACGCTGCTTATTGGTTTAGCTGCGGGCGCATTGATTGGTGCTATTCAGGGCTACTGGATTGCTTATCAAGGTATTCCTGCTTTTGTCGTTACGCTTGGTGGCCTGCTTATTTTTAGAGGTGCCGCTTGGTTGATCACTACAGGTACAACGATTGCACCGCTTAATAAAACCTTTCAGCTTATAGGTGGTGGCATCGAAGGTTCCATAGGTGCTTTTTGGAGTTGGGTAGTTGGTGCTTTGGTAATCGTTGGGATTTTATTCGGCAGTTGGCAAACACGTAGCAAACGTCAGCGTTTGGGCTTCCCTGTTCGCCCAATGTGGGCTGAACTTTTTGTTGTGATTAGCTCGGTTACTTTTGTGATTGCTTTTGTTATGACAATGAATGCTTATGCGAAACCCAAGACAGAACCACCTATTGCCCAAGGCATTCCCATTCCCGTTTTAATTGTTTTAGCTGTCATTATTTTGATGACTGTGATTGCGCGCACGACGAAGTTTGGTCGTTATATTTATGCTATGGGCGGCAATCCTGAAGCTGCCCTTCTCGCAGGTATCAATACAAAATTTATTACCCTTATGGTCTTTACACTCATGGGTACACTCAGCGGACTTGCTGGTGCAGTTTTAACCGCACGTTTGCAATCAGGTGGTAACTCAATGGGTGAACTCAATGAGTTATACGTGATCGCAGCAGCTGTGATTGGGGGTACGTCACTTGCGGGGGGTTACGGCACCATTGCGGGTGCCATTCTCGGCGCAGTATTCATGCAAAGTTTGCAGAGTGGCATGGTGCTTCTCAACTTGAACAGCTCTGTGATTCAAGTCGTGATTGGCTTAGTGCTAATAGGTGCTGTTTGGATTGACGTCATTTACAGAAAACGCACAGGTTTGAGGGAAGGCTAAAATGGCTGCTACATCTATCAACAAACTTGTAGAAATGAAAAACATTTCCAAAACCTTTGGCGGTATTCACGCCTTGCAGAATGTCAGCGTAGACCTTCAGCTTGGCGAGGTCGTTGGTCTTTTGGGTCATAACGGTGCTGGCAAATCTACACTTATCAAAATTCTTTCAGGTGCTTATAGTGCAGACGAGGGAGAAATTTTAATTAATGGTCAACATGTCACCATTCGCACACCGAGGGATGCTAAACACCACGGCATCGAAACCATTTACCAACACCTTGCCCTTGCAGAAAATCTGGCTGCCCCAGCCAATATCTTTTTAGGACGTGAACTCACCACACGCACGGGCGCGCTTGATGATGACCGCATGGAAGCCGAAGCACAAAAAATCTTAAACCGCCTTGACCTAAAAATAAAATCTTTGCGCGAAAGTGTTCGCAATCTTTCAGGTGGGCAGCGTCAAGCCATCGCCATTAGTCGCGCTATTTATTTCAATGCCAAAATTCTAATCATGGATGAACCCACTGCCGCACTCGGACCACAAGAAACCCTAAAAGTCAAACAGCTTATTATTAGCCTCAAAAAAGAAGGTCTAGGTATCTTCTTAATTAGTCATGATATGCACGATGTCTTTGATGTCTGTGACCGTGTAAGCGTAATGCATAACGGTAAATTAGTCGCCACCGTAAAAACGAGTGATGTGACGAAAGATGATGTGTTAGGCATGATTATTCTGGGGCAAAAACCAGCTTCAATGAAAGCGTGACTTAAAGTCTCTAGCCCTCACTCTGTTTCGTCTTCAACAATTGACTCAGGATAAGCACGCCCCACAACGTGATGCGGATAGACTCCCTATGTTGATTTCATAGATTTTGGAAGAGGGAACTGAATATTTTTTTGTAATAGCATTCTCTCAACAAGAAAATAGAGAAGTTCTTGGTCATACACCAAATCGGTTTCTTTGTATTGTTCGGGGTCCCGATTAACCCATGCTTTTATCACCCCAAACATCCCATCGTTTTCTTTAAACTCGAGCTGGTATATACAATATCCAGTCCAACTACGATGGAAGTAGAGACAAGGTTCTTCATAGAAAATGAACCACTTATCTTCCATTTGCTCAGGGATAAGACCTTGACAAATTATTCCAAACTCTTGCAAGGAATACTCGTTTGAAAAATTCAGTGTTTCTTTCTTATCAGGCATGGGTAGGTTCTTCCACAATTCACGCTTGGCTACCATTCTTCACCTTCCCAATATCTTTGGGCTTTCTCAAACACCCAAGCGCCCACCTTTTTACCCAACTCACGTCCACGCAAATCACCATCTTGAAAATGAATGCCGCCATAACGTCTGGATAAACCTGCTTCATCAGCAGCCTCTTGAAAAGTCTCCCATTGCAATGTTACGGACTGCTTAGGATGACCTTGTAATAGGCGGCTACTATTTGGCATAGCTATATACTGACCCACCAAATCTAATTCGCCATCACGGTTTACATCTTTTTGCATTTCTGTTACTCCATCATAAAATTGTTCACTGTCTGTAAAAAGTGTCAACACTTCAGCCGCCGCTCTACTAAAGGTACTATGACCAGAAACATATTCTGGGAACGGTGGTGTAACAAACGTGTTGAGTTGATAGGGTTGCCAGGTTTCATCAAATAAGGTTTGTATGGCTGTAACGGGACGAATATAGTTATACGCGCGTTTGGCATCCCAACAGGCAATGCTACTATCTAAGAGTGCCGCGTTAAGTGCAAAAAACATTTTTATGTCTTCATCTACTGTGTGATTGTCTCGCCAAGAGACTTGCTGTGCTAAAACATTCCAGTGTCCAGGCGGCGTTTCTGAGCGTGGCCCATCTGACCAGTATTCAGCAATCGCACGTTGGTCATCTGTCAATGATTGACCTAGCTTCCAAATTTCTTCTACTTGCTTGCGGAAGGCTTCATCATTCGTCATCGTTTCACCGAGTGCATCCCTGTAAGGTTCATCCGAGCCAAATACGGGTGGTGGGCCAGGGCGAAATTGATCACCCGAAGTGAGAGCAAAAGGCTCTACTGAACCCCAGTGGGGCGTAGCAAACCGCTGGAGCTGAAAGGAAAGCAAATTTTCTTTATCAATGATAGGTTGCTCTGCCTCGTTTCTTACAATTCCCGTAGGGATGGTGAGGCGTTGCCAAGTGTTGGGGTCGTTGTTTTTATCGTAGGCATATTTTTTTGGATAAATTTCAGAGGTCGTATCTAAGAAATCATAGGCAGAATTAGCACCGTCTACGCTGCGGTAGGTGAGAATTTCACGAGCTACGAAGTACCCCATAGCTTCTGGTGTGTCATTACCCGAAGTATAAGGCGCGTAACCATAATCACTTAAAACATTACTAAAAATATTTGAGACTCGTTCGTACTCTGGGAAAAGCGCAAGCAAGGTCGTAAAGGCAGCTTGACTCACAGCTGCCGCTTTATTTACTTCGGTTTGTTCTTCAAGTGGCCGTTTCAAAGTTTCACTTATAATGACAGGACGCGCCGTGTCGTCATAAAGAGCCCAGGCATCGTACATGGATTGATGAACGAGATACAAAGCTCGAGCCATCGCCGTAACCTTGCGGGATTTATAGCGAAGCGCGGTAACAGCAGCTTCATTCCAGCGCACGACGAGAGAAGGTTCTTGTGTTGATTGTGCATTTACAAAAAGCAGTTGAGAAACCAGCAACCATAAGATAAGTATTTTTATTGTTTGCTGGGAAAGTCTGGTGTTGTTTAATTTGCGGCGTAGGGGCGCACAGCTGTGCGCCCCTACAAAATGTGCGGCAAACGGATTTTGTTTTTTAATCGTAAATTGTTTGAAACGCATGACGCAATATTATCATGACCTCAGTCTTTCAATCCTTTTAATGCTTCCATCAGTGCAGGTACAACCGTATTCACATCACCTACAATTCCATAATCCGCCACTTTGAAAATCGGCGCATCAGCATCTTTATTAACAGCAATAATATATTTCGAGCGGTTCATGCCCGACATGTGCTGCACTGCACCTGAAACACCGAGTGCAAAATAGACTTTCGGTGCGACGGTTTTTCCTGTCTGCCCAACTTGTTCACCGTAGGGTCGCCAGCCTGCGTCTACAACGGCGCGTGTTGCACCCACACCCGCACCAAGTGAATCTGCTAAAGGCTCAACAAGTTTGCCAAACCCATCTGCGCTACCTACACCGCGCCCTCCTGTAACAACAAGGTCGGCTTCCTCGAGCGCAACTCTACCCGTTTTCGCTGAAGACTTCTCGCCAACATTGACACGTTGGTCTTGTTCAGACACAGTAACTGTTCTTGCTTCGACTTTGCCAGCTGTACTCGAGGTTGCAACAGGGAAAATATTTGGCTTTACACTCACGATGACAGGGAAACTTAAAGCCTCCACGGTTTCAGTGACCCTTGAGAGATATGTTAAACGAGTTGCAACGATTTGATTATCTTGTACATCGAGCGAGGTTACGTCCTCGAGCAAAGCCGCATCCAGTCTCATGGCAACTCTGGGACTAAACGAAAGCCCAGACTTTGAGGCACTCACCAACAAGACCGTTGCACCAAGCTCTTTGGCTATGTTTGTTAAAACAGTCGTATAAGTTTCAGAGCGCACATCAGCAAGTGCAGTATCTTGCACGGTGATTACATTTGTGAAATTTGCTAATTCTTGTGCAGCGTTCACATCTGCACCCAACACAATACCTGTAACCTCTTTGCCAAGTTTACTTGCTAATGTTTGACTAGCTGTAACAAGTTCAAGAGCACTCTTTTTGAGTTTGCCGTTACTGTGTTCTGCGAGGAAGAGAATCATGGGTGGGGTGTCTCCTTTTTTGTGATTCGTTGATTATTACTTCATCTTCTATAGCATGTCAGCGTTTCAGCTAGTCAGCATGTCAGGAAAAAAATCCGACATGCTGAAGTGCTGACTAGCCGAAATGCTCATATCACTTTCGCCTCTTCGTGTAACAGTTTTACAAGTTGCTTAGCTGCATCGTCACCTTGCAACACTTTGTTTAAGCGTTCTTTTGTTAAAAGTACCTGACCCTGGCGAGATGTCTTTGCTGTCCCACCACCTGCTTCTGCAAGAGACATTTTTTTGATTTCTTTTTTCTTTGATTTCATGATGTTCGGGAGGGTTGGATAGCGCGGTTCGTTGAGTCCTTGTTGCGTCGTTATAACGGCAGGGAGTGGAACGGTGAGTGTTTCGTAACCATCATCAGCGTCGTGGGTAACGTTTGCGGTTGCCCCTGAGATTTCTAGCTTCGTCGTCCAGTCACTGTGTGGCCAGCCTAGACCTTCTGCGAGGGCTGCGCCAAGTGCGGCACTATCCCAGTCTGCTTCTTTACCACCTACAAAAACTAAGTTTGCCGCTTCGTTTTTCACAATTCCTGTGAGTGTTTTTGCCTGTGCGATGGGGTCGAGGATTTCATCGGTTTCTATGTGAATTGCGCGGTCAGCACCCATCGCTAACGCAGTGCGGATGGCTTCTTCAAAACGTTTAGGGCCAAGTGCAAGCGCGACAATTTCGGTGACTTGCCCAGCTTCCTTCATACGAATGGCTTGCTCTACGCCGTATTCGTCCATACCGTCAATGACAAAGATTGCGCCTTCTAAATCGATTCCGTTTGGACTTGCTTTGATTCTTGCTTCTGCATCGGGAACTTGTTTGATGATGGTGATTGCCTTCATTCGTGCTCCTTTGGAGGTTGGGTTTAGTTTAACATTGCACTGAGTCTAACAAAAGTAGTTATTTGTTTTACGTTATTCGTTTTTCGTGAATGTAGCTACATTCAGAACTGGCTTGCAATGTGGTTTAGCAAGGGGCTGAAGTTCGAGGTGGAAAATCCTATGGAGCCATTTGCAAACTCAGTGCTTGCAGATTTTCCACCTCGAAAGCCTTGTTGGAAGATTATCTTGCTTCTCTCCAAATCCCAGACCCCGAACCCTAAACCCTGTCTCTATAAATCTGCCTCGAGATCACCACACGCTGAATTTCACTCGAGCCCTCATAAATTTCCGTAACTCGCGCATCTCTAAAATAACGTTCCACTGGATAATCTTTGGAATAGCCATAACCGCCAAAAACTTGAATGGCTGCGTGCGTGATTTTATTCGCTGCTTCGGAAGCAAAAAGTTTTGCGATGGAGGCTTCCTGTGTGACACGGTAGCCCTGGTCTTTGAGCCAAGCGGCTTTGTATGTAAGGAGTCTTGCTGCTTCTAGTTGTACAGCCATATCTGCCAGCTTAAAACTCACGCCCTGAAAATCTCGAATGGCTTGACCAAACGCCTCACGCTCGGCGGCGTAGTCGCGTGCAGCTTCAAAAGCTGCACGCGCAATTCCAACAGCTTGCGCTGCAATCCCAATGCGTCCACCATCAAGCGAAGACATTGCATAAATAAAACCCTGCCCTTCACTGCCAAGCCCTGCTGAGTCTGGAACAAAGCAATCATCAAATGTAATAGTTGTTGTTGTGGCAGCGTGTTGACCGAGTTTTTCTTCTGGTTTGCCAAAATGCATTCCTGCGGTGTCTTTTTCTAAAATAAAGCAGCTCACACCTCTTGCACCCGCATTAAAATCTGTCTTTGCCATAACTAAATACACTTGCGCTTCACTCCCCGATGTGACCCAAGCTTTCGTGCCGTTAAGTTTATAGCCGCCTGCAACTTTTTCAGCTTTCGTTTTCATCGCCACAGCGTCAGAGCCGCAGTGCGGTTCGCTAAGGCAAAACGAACCAATCCATTCACCCGAAGCAAGTTTAGATAGATAGTTTTGTTTTTGCTCTTCGTTGCCATAGTGCAAAAGCATCTGTTGAGGCAGTCCATTCGTCACACTCATGATGGTGCCGTGCGAAGCGTCAGCAGCAGAGATTTCCTCGAGCAACACCACATAACTCAGCGTATCGAGTCCTGCACCACCATAAGCCTCAGGCGTAGCAATACCCATAAGACCAAGCTCGCCCATTTTGCGAAGTGTTTTCCAGGGGAAGGCAGGATGTTTGTCTAACTCGCCCGCAATCGGTTTGATTTCTGCTGTGGCGAACTCGCGCACCACGCGCTGCATCTCGAGCAAATCCTCTGGCAAGGAAAAGTCCACCCTCTATCTTCCTTTTCCCAAAGCCCGCTTAACGCGCTCACTTATACCACGCAAACGTTCAACGCTCTCGTTAGCAAACACGAAACGCACGTAATGATCACTCAAGCTACTGCCCCAATTCACCATCGGGGTAGCGGCAATTTTACCTTGCTCGAGTAAACGGTTGGAGGCTTCACTGCTTGAAAAACCTAATGGTGATACATCGAGAAAGAGTGACCAACCGCCGTGCGGTGGAATCACCGTAAAGTCTTTTAATTCCGCCAACAAAACATCACGGCGGCGTTGCCATTCTGCAACACAATTCTCAATGCCGTCATTGGAGTCACGCATAGCAGTTGCGACTGCGCCCATCGCAATACCTGTTTGACAAACAACATTCGTGATGCTGACCCGTGCAACATCAGCAATAATCGGTGCTGGCCCCACGACCCAACCGACACGCCAGCCAATCATGCGGTATTCCTTGGAAACTGCACCAACGGTGATTACCTTGTCACGCATTCCATCGAAAGATGCTGGATGAATCACTTGACGGTTATCGTGAAGGATTCTTTCCATAGCCGTGTCGTTGATAAGCCAGCAATCTGCACGTTTACAAAAATCAACAAGAGCTTGCCATTCTTCTTTTGTAAACACCGCACCCGTTGGCATGGAAGGGCTCATCAAAAGGGCAGCTTTGACAGGGGCTGGGTCAATAGTTGCAAGAGTTGTTGTGTTCAAACGCCAACCTTCTGCTGAAGGAAGGAGTGGCACGAAACGCGGTACACCACCTGCTACACGAACGCGGTTAATAAGACCAATATAAACGGGGTCGGTCATCAATACTTCATCACCAGGCTCGAGTGTCGCTAACAAAACGTTCAAAATACCTGACAACCCGCCCGCACTAATGATGCACTCTGTCTTCCAATCATAATTTTGATGGGATTGTTTTCCCACAAGTTCAGCAGCCTGGCGTAACACATCAAAGCCCAAAAAAGGCAAATAGCTGTTGGCATTGTCATCATCCACAGCTTCTTTGGTAAATTGAAGCGCACTCTCTGGTGGGCGCAAATCTGTATCGAGATTCTCGAGGCGCAACACCTCAGGGTCAGCGAGACTATCGGCCAAGTCACCCATTTGCTCAACACCAATTTTTGTAATATGCTCGAGTCTTGAAACAGACATTGGCTCCTCCTGTTGTGCGTTTTCCTCCTAATTATTCATATCAGAATAACAAAAAGCCTTGACGGATGATTTCAGTTTGAGCGTAAATTCTAGGTTTGAATGCAACTTTATTGCATTCAAAAGATGGAAAATGAAATTCTAGAGCAGAGATTTCCCACAAAACCTAAATATGATTTAAGAAAACTAAAACGCTTGTGGTTTATCGTCGAGCCCTTTCACCCAACCATTAAAGCCATTGCTCATACATTCATTTCCTTCGAGTTTGAAGATGATTTCTTGAGCTTATCGGTTGAGGCTAGAAAAGAACACAACGAAGAGTATTCTATTGATCAAGGCATGATAGGTTCTTTTGAACTTATTTACGGTTTTGGTGATGAGCGTGATTATATCTTACGGCGCAGTGTTTATTCCGAGCATAATCTTTTCGTCTATCCGCTTATCACCCCACCGCACGAGGTTCGTGCAATTCTAGAACATGTTTTTACCATCGTGAACGGTTTAACCGAGCGTCCACGTTTTTATCACAGCATCCGTGACAACTGCACGAGTACGCTGCGCGATTTAGCAAACACAGTGCGCCCTGGTAGTTTTGCACCGTTTATTGTAGCGCAAGTCTTGCCAGGCTTATCTGATGAGGTGCTTTATAGAAAAGGCTGGATTGACACAACGGTTCCATTCGAGAAGCTCCGTGAAACCTACAATGTCCGCGTTAAAGCCCAGCAGTTCAAGGACGACCTCGAGTTCTCCCGTCGCATTCGCGCTTAAGATTTATTTCAATATAAAACAAAAGCTTCCCAGGGTTTTGCCTGCCCTTTACCTCCGCCACTTTATTTCTCAAGAAACGAATCTCAACCCAATTATTTATTCCATCGTAAAGAAAAGGTGCATCTGCCCTATATCTAAAGGTATAAACGCACTATACTAAAAGAACCATGACAGCTAAAGAGTTACTCAAAAAAATGCCCGAAGCCCTTAAACCTGAGGTTACGAAAGACATGAAAGCTGTGATTCAATTTGATCTCAGTGAACCTGTCTACCAAGTGCTCGAGAACGGCACGTTACATGTTCACGAAGGCATGGCAGATCATCCCGACCTTACCGTAAAAATGAGTGACGAAAATTTTGTCAAGCTCTTTAAGGGCGAACTCAATTCTGCCATGGCCCTCATGACCGGCAAAATCAAACTTAAAGGCGATATAAACCTAGCACAACAACTTGTTGATTTAGTAGATGAAAGTAAGTTGACAGCCTAGATTGAATTTCCGCCGCCCCTTACTCATTGCGTCGATACAGTTTTTGATAATACGTTGTCAATGCAGCTGGTGGCTTCGCAACATTATCAGGTTGATTGCCTGTCACAACTTGATTAAGTACCTCTGACGATGTATCTACAAATGTGCCTAGATTAAAAATGCCGCCACCTTTAGCAGAGACGTTACCAGTGTTCGCGGTATTCGAGGTAATTTGAGAGTCACGGGTTATCTTGAGCTGGCCGGCATTGTAAACACCACCGCCTTCCCTCGAAGCACTGTTCGTAATAATTTTCGTTTTACGCAGTTCTAAAAGTCCTGAGTTCACTTCGTTATAAATTGCTCCACCTGCTTGTGCCGCTCTGTTATTTTCAAATACAGTGTTATCAATGAGCATAGTCGAGGTTGTCCCATTATAGATGGCACCACCCGAGCCGAGCAATGTTTCATTATTTTTCAAAAAAGAATCATAAATTTCCATGTCACCGCGCAAATTCACAACCGCGCCACCCTCGAGCTTTGTGGCTACATTTTTCTCGAGCGTACTACCGCGAATAATCACCGAACCTTCTTCATTCTTTAGGGCTGTACCATCCCAAGAGAAATTGTTGTAGAGCGTTACACCCTCGAGGAGTAACTGGCCATCGGTGAAATTAAACACACCGCCACCTCGCTCGTCGCCTTGATTGAAGGAAATATCTGTAGTGTAAATTTCGACGGTACCACCGTTATTGAACACGCCACCACCACTGCGCGTCGCAATGTTTCTGCCGCCATCCTTGCCAATCACACTCTCTCGAATGACACTCTTACCTGTGCGAGTAGTATAAAGACCGCCACCACTTACCGCATGACTACTTAGAAGATGCACCTTCGTTAGCTCGAGCATCCCTTCATTAAAAATAGAACCGCCCAAAGGTTCACCTTGACGTGTACCACCATCATCTTTCGCCCAGCCATTGCGTAGAGTCATATCGTGTAAGCTAAGTTTTGCGTTGGACTTCAGCCAGAAGTGGCGATCTTTGGACTGTACATCGAGAACTGTCTCCGTTGGGCTTACACCGAATAAGCTCACTTCTTTATTTAGTATAAATTGCGTATCTAAGATAATGGGTTGCGTCGTGATAAGACGAAAAGAGCTACCTGGGCTGGCCGTCTCGAGCAACGTCTTTAAGTCGGCTGCGCTATCAATGGGTTTATCTTCAGGCGCAATCACGACGTTAAACGTTGTTGTTGTCACCGTCTTTGCCGCATCTGTGACGGTGAGACTAATAGGTATGGTTAGTGCACGTGTGCGCTCAACACTCAGCGACAATGTACATGTACCCACCGCGTCACACACGGGAGGTGTCACTGCAACAGAGTCTGGCTCGGCTAAAACTTGTGCATGAACCGCTAAAGTCTCTTCGGTATCTTCAACATCCTGGATGGTAAAGGTAACCGTTTCGACTTGGACTGGCCCTAAGGTGTGATGCCGCACTTGTTTTTCGGCGATAAGTGAAATCTCAGGGGGCGTATTTGCAGGCGTGCTGGGCTGTGGTGTGGGAGTAGGTTCAGTAGGTGGAGTTGGTGGTGTAGGCGAAGGGGTTGTAGTTGGTGGTAAAGATTCTGAGGTCGAACAAGCGACCAAAAATACCAGCAACAGCGAGATGACGAAAGGATAATAGCTTCGCATAGGCGCATCGTACCAAGAACAAATTAGCGGGAGCTGACAAGAATGGCGAAGGTAGAAAGTAAGGGCAAACGCTGAAATGCTCTTCGGTCCTTGCCCTCTGCTTATCTAACGAAGTCCCGTCGCTGAGCTTGTCGTCTCGAGACCTGATGAAGGCTGCCCTGTTTCTCCAAAATATGTCGTTAAAAACTTTTGATACATGTCAGTATCTTTAATCTCATTGTGTTGCACAATGTCGTAAACAGCTTCGTAGCTCCCTTCGAGCGTTATCTTGCCCTGAGCTAAAGCGTCAGAAATCTCGAGGAGATTGCGTTCAGGTTTTGTGAGTTTTTCAGGTGCATAGCGGTAAGCCGCAATCGTATCGGAGAGGGTTTTGGACATATCCTCGAGCTTAATAATTTGCTCAGTTAAGAGTTGATACTCCTCCGTCATCGAACCACGCTTCAACCCAATGACCGGATTGATATAAAGCGCGTAGGCTTCTTGGTCGTCGTCCACACCCTGTTGCCGTGTCGCCCACGACAGTTTCGCCGCACCTGCACACACCGAAAAATCTGGGTCGAATACACTAAAGGAGCCTGCGAAAAACTGCGGATTGTAGAATGGGCTATTTGCATCTGTCGCTAACGCTTTGAGCAACGTTAGTGCATCTGAGGTTACTTGCGCGAGACCAATATCTTGAGTTGGCCCTACTGCGAGTGGGTCAAGGTCAGATTCGTTGAGGAAAATGCGCAAAAGCAATTCAGGAGAAACATCGTAGGCAGTTGCGGCACTTTCCATATAAGGAATAAGCGGCGCAAAACGCGCCAACATACGCAAGTGCCAACGACCTTTATAGGTATAATCCCCTGGATTACCCTCGAAAGTGCGTGGCAAGACAGACGCAAACGTGGTGAAGGTAGGGTCACAGTAGGCAGACAAACGATAGGACTTCACCTGCGCTCCATCCAAGCTTTGATCTAAAGAAACGTTTAGAGAAGGTGTTGAAGGATTGCCACCTGTGGGAAGGTTCCCTCCTGCAACCTGAGGGGTTCCTAGTATGGAAGTTGTGGGTGTCGGGGTTGCGGGCGTTGGAGTTGTTAGTGTTGGATTCGATGTGTCTGAAGCTTCTACCACCATAAACGGCAAATAGTCATGGTCGTTAAGGTCAACATAACCCCGTTCGTAGGTAAGTCGCCAGGCTTCTTGATTGATAGGATTTAGCATCGGTGCGAAGTTCGCCACCGCTACCGTACTCACCGCGAGAAGCGCGACATTCCAAATAAACACGGCCCCTGTGCGGGTACGTCGCCGCACTGACGCGCGCTCCCAGACCACACCCGTTTCGACACTTTGTCGTTTACGGCGTGATAAAAAGGCTGGCACCACACGCGTTGCACTCGCCACATAAGTAAATGGATTAATGTAACGCAAAACGAGAAAAGGTAGGGTCGTTCGGATGCTACTTAAGAGCGCATAGGGTAAAGCCCACCAGCCTTTGCCCCTTCGGCCCGGCGCAAGCGGTAAAAGCCCAAGGTCACGAGAATCATGGTCAAAAGCAAATCTAGCCCAAACCATGTACCTATAGCATAAGGTGATATACCCAAGCTTGGATTGCCAATATTGAGGGCAATAAGCAGCGGCAATAACGCCAACAAAGTAATCCCAATAAGGTTCTCGAGCAACGCTGCCCACAGTGTAAACACGACATTGCCAGGCAAACGCTGCCCCATGCGCTTTAAGGCATTTTGCTGACCGCCGCCATTCCAGCGTTCAATCTGACTTACAAAGCCATTAAAGTGGGGTGGGTCTTCAGTTCCCATGAGGGCTTGACTCACATAACGGGCATTGCCACTACGCTTCACGGTAATCGCGTCATGAGCATCAAAAAATTGTTCGGGGCTTAGCTCACGTCCATCTATCACAATACGAAACCCTCGACGCTTTAGTTCCGTACGGGTGATTTTGCTTGTTTTGGAGGTTTTTGACTGACAAGCCAAAGTGAAATCGTGGTCTTCGGTCTCGGTATCGCTCGGCATCGGGAACATATCGCGCCGCGCAGTAAAACCGCAACCAATCACAGTGTACAAGCGGCTATCACCCCACACACCTCCCCGACCCATGAGTGTCGCTTGGCCACCACGAAGCACGCCTGCAAAAGCATATTCTGCTTCCCGACCCGCTGAAATAAACCGCTGCACACTGCTAGATTGTGGCGGTGCAAACGAGGTCACCGCACCCGATTGCAACCCAAAATCCTCGAGGATAAAGGTTTTACTCTTGCCAGTTTTTTGAACGCGAAGACGGTAAAAATTGTCGCGCAAATTCCGCACGAAGCTCGGGTGCAAAATCGTGTCGCCGTCCATGACCAAAATCCGCTCTGCTGTCACGACATGCTCGACCAAATTGTTAATACTTTCTGACTTACTGACCTTGCGACTGTAAATGACAATGGTTAAGCGCATCGTGAGACCGTCGTGTAGCCACTCCTCGAGATTCGCGTCCATGTCTTCGTGAGCACGGAAATCGACAAGACGAAAGCCACGCTCTTGCAAGGTACGGGTCACGACTTCATACGTCGCATCAATGCCCCCATTAATACTAAAGACAATATGGTCAGGCAAACTATCTTGCTCGAGAAGCGATAGCACCGCTTGGGGTGCTCCTTTTTCCTCGTTGTACATGGGCGAAATGGTAGCTAGACTGTCCTTAGAACGCACTGCGTACGACCCATCAGGACGACAAGACAACAGAGTATTCAAAAGCACAGTGGGCATCGCCACTAAGCCAGGAATTATAGGCATACTTTCTCCACCAAGCCAAGGTTCAGGTACCTTAACGTCGCTATAATCTTATACACATGTTCTTTCATAAGATAGCGTTCTTCGCTACTGGGCAACGTCATTTGCTCTAAAACGTTGCCTTTTGCTTTCTTTACCCTTCTCAAAGAGACTTCTAACTCAACTTATCTATTTTGAAATTTACTCATTCTGAAACTCACATATTCTCAATCAGCGCAGTGCCGAACTCGCTACATTTTAAGAGCGTAGCACCGTCCATGAGGCGGTGGAAATCATAGGTCACACGCTTCTGACCTATCGTTTTACTCATCGAGTTGACAATTAAATTGGCAGCCTCGTTCCAACCCAAGTGACGCAGCATCATTTCACCGGAGAGAATGACCGATGACGGATTCACTTTATCTTGGCCTGCATATTTAGGTGCCGTGCCGTGGGTAGCTTCAAAAACCGCATGACCCGTCACGTAGTTGATGTTAGCACCAGGTGCAATACCAATGCCACCCACTTGTGCAGCCAGTGCGTCGGAGAGATAATCACCATTTAGGTTAAGAGTAGCAATAACACTATATTCAGCAGGACGGGTAAGAACTTGTTGCAGCATGGCATCTGCAATCACGTCTTTTACCGTGATGGTCTTCCCTGTTTTAGGATTTTTGAAGGTACACCAAGGGCCACCATCGAGAAGTGTCGCGCCAAATTCCTTTTGGGCAAGGGCGTAACCCCATTCCATAAAGCTACCCTCAGTAAACTTCATGATGTTGCCTTTGTGAACTAACGTCACACTGTTGCGGTCATTGTCTACGGCGTATTGCAGGGCTGCACGCACGAGACGCTCCGTGCCTTCTCTCGAGACGGGTTTAATGCCAATACCACTTGTTTCAGGAAAGCGAATCTTTTCGTAAGACTTGGTAAACTGCTCTTTGAAGAGTGTCAAGAACGTCTTGACTTCTTCGGAACCTTCCTTGAACTCAATCCCCGCATAAATATCTTCGGTGTTCTCACGGAAAATTACCATGTCCACCTGCTCGGGCTGTCGTACAGGGCTCGGTACACCATCAAAATATTGCACGGGGCGCACACAAGCATAAAGGTCAAGGCGTTGACGCAGGGCAACGTTAATCGAACGAATGCCGCCACCAACAGGCGTGGTCAAGGGGCCTTTGATACCGACTAAATATTCATCCATAGCTTCAATCGTTTCATCGGGAAGCCAAATCACTTCACCATACGTGTCATTGGCTTTGTCGCCGGCATAAACTTCCATCCAAGCAATTTTTTTCTTACCGCTATAAGCCTTTTCAACAGCTGCATCAAGCACACGAACCGAAGCCTGCCAAATATCTGGGCCGGTGCCATCTCCTTCAATAAACGCCACAATCGGACGATCTGAAACTTGTAATTTGCCATCTTTAATCGAAACCTTGTCACCCGCAGGGACGTTGACATGTTTGTAGGCCATTCGTTACTCCTTTTCTGGGTGAGTTTAACACAAGCAGGTGGGTGGTTCGTTGTTGATTTTTTGGCATTCACAGCAGGGTTCGGGGTTGAGAATTGTCAAATTGCCATTTTACAGTCACGTCACAGCAACTAAACAAGTCGTATGATTGAACGGTTCGGTCTTTACCCTACACCCTGTACCCCGCACCCCAAACCCTTCTGTTAGCATAAAAGCCATGAGTCAGCAAAACGCACATTATCCAACCCAAATTTCTGTCCTTGAAGCGATTCAGATTTTACAAAGTAAGGCAACCCCTCTAGGCGTTCAACTCTTGCCTTTAGCACAGTCGTTTGGTCACATCCTCGCTGAAGATGTGGTCGCTCTCGTTGACCATCCCAGCCTCGATAACTCGGCAATGGATGGCTATGCTTGCAAGCTCGAGGATACCCTAAGCGCAAGCGCTGCTAGTCCCGTGAGGCTCGAGGTCATCGCAGATATTCCCGCGGGCAGCGTGTTTGAAGGTGAAGTGAACACGGGGCAAGCCGTGAGTATTTACACGGGCGCACCTATGCCTAAAGGTACAAATGCGGTTGTTCCTGTCGAAAAAACAAGCTTTGACCCTCCCTACGTCATCATCACACAGAGTGCTGACCCGACAAACGTTCGCCCTAAAGGGCAAGACTTCAAACAAGGCGAGGTTCACCTGAAACGTGGGCTCAAACTTTCGGCGGCTTCAGTAGGTCTGGCAGCGAGCATGGGTCACGCCAGCCTCCAGGTCTCTAAGCGTCCTCGAGTTGGCATTCTCGCCACAGGGGATGAAGTCATCGAACCAGGACAGGCCATTCGTGATGGTCAAGTCTTTAACTCGAATACCTACTCTATTGCTGGACTCGTTAGGGCTGCGGGCGCAGAGCCCGTGCTTCTTCCCAACGTTCATGATGATAAAAGCGTGTTAGCAGCGACACTTGCCAAGGTTGGTGAACTCGACCTCATGCTCACGACGGGCGGCGTTTCGATGGGCAAATATGACTTTGTACGTGACTTGCTCTTTGAAGAAGGCGAAGTTCACTTCTGGAAAGTTGCCATGAAACCTGCGGGGCCCGTTTTATTTGGAACCTGGCACAAGTTACCTATCCTGGGTTTACCAGGCAACCCCGTGTCCTGTATGATTGCTTTTCTTATTCTAGCCAAAGCTTTTTTACAAACCAGCACAGATGAAAACACACTTCTCCCCTATTGGCAAAGGCTCGAGGCCATTGCTGCGGGTGATATTAAAGGTGCAGGCGCAAAAGAAAATTTTACTCGAGTCACCCTAACGCAGGTTAACGGGCAATTTCACGCAACCACAACAGGTAATCAAAGCTCAGGGGTATTAACTTCGATGCTCTTTGCAAATGCTTTAGCGATTGTGCCACCCTATACGAATTATGAAGAGGGGAATAAGGTCGAAGTCATTCAGCTCGAGGACTACGTTTAACCCCACGTTTACGTGTACGACATAAAAACTGCTTTCATTCGTGGAACTATTGCTTCTATCCATATTATAGGAAAAGCGTCCGGACAGATGACAAGGTTTTGGCATAGTGTGAATTAACATGGGGTTGACGTAATCTTTCGTGCATTGTAATCCGAACATAGAGGTAATCCGAACATAGAGAGGTACACTATTGACTTGCGAAAAGGAGCATCATGGCAAAAATCAACGTTACTATTTGGAACGAATTTATTCACGAAGTCGAACATGAAAGCGTTAAAAAGGTTTATCCTGAGGGTATTCACACAGCTATTGCCAACGGCATCGGTAAACTCGGCGATTTCAATATCCGCACCGCCACCCAAGCCGAAAAAAATCACGGACTTACCGATGAAATTTTGAAAACGACTGACGTGATGATTTGGTGGGGTCACATGGCCCATGAAAAAGTAGACGATGCCATCGTTGAAAAAGTGTATTTGCAAGTGTTATCGGGTATGGGTCTCATCGTACTGCATTCGGGTCACTACTCCAAAATTTTCAAACGCCTTATGGGAACCTATTGCAGCCTCAAGTGGCGCGAAGCCGATGAGAAAGAGCGCATCTGGAATATCGAACCCTCCCATCCCATCATGGCAGGCATTCCTGATTATTTTGAACTTGCCCAAGAAGAAATGTACGGCGAACGTTTTGATATTCCCACACCCGACAAAGTCTTGGCGGTGTCGTGGTTCCAAGGCGGCGAGGTCTTCCGGAGTCTTTGCACGTGGCAACGTGGCCATGGCAATATCGTCTATTTCCGTCCAGGTCACGAGACGTTTCCAACCTACTTCAACGAACACGTTCTAACCATTATTGCGAATAGCTGTCACTGGGCGAGGCGCAGAGTCAACCTGGATGTTACCAATGCACCCAACAGCAAAGAATTAGAACCCGTTCCTACACCTACCAAAGTACCTGTTGGCTTTGCGAGCAAGGCCGGAAAAGAGGGATGAGGAAACAGGGATGAGGAATGAATGAAACCAAAAAAACTTCATTCCTCGTTCCCCCTACCTCATTCCCAAAATATTTTATTTTTTAAGGAGCTTTTTATGAACGTAGGACTCATCGGCACCGGTGGTATTTCATTGTTCCACTACAAGGGTTACACCGCCAATGGTGCAAGCGTAGTTGCGCTTGCGGATGTAAATGCAGTTGCACTCGAGGCTAGAAAAAAAGAGTGGGGCGTAACGCGCGGTTACAGTGATTATAAAGAACTTTTAGCACAAAGCGATATTGATATTGTGTCGGTTTGCACACCGAATGCTTTTCATCACCCTGCAACGATTGCTGCCGCCAAAGCTGGGAAGCACGTTCTCTGTGAAAAACCCATTTCGCTGTCGCTCGAGCAAGCCCAAGAAATGATTGATGTTATAAAAGAGCATAATGTTATCTTGCAAATTAATCATCATCTACGCTCGAACGGCGCAGCCTATCATGCCAAGAAAATGATTGACGCGGGCGACATTGGTCGCATTACCTTCATGCGCTTTCGCCAAGCACACGACTGGAGCGGTGAAGAAACCGTGAAAGATTCTTTTGGCAAAATTGCGATGGCGGGTGGTGGCACGATGCTCGACAACGGCTGCCATATGTTTGACCTAGCCCATTATTTTGGCGGTGAAGTCAATGAAGTCTATGCACGTATTGGCACATTAAAATATGATATTGAAGTTGAAGATACTTCTATTGCGACGCTCAAGTTTGAATCAGGTGCGATTGGCCAAGTTGAAAACTCGTGGAGTGCCACAGGTTGGGAAGAAGGCTTTTGGATTTACGGCACCAAGGGGTCGCTCGAGTACACGAATCGCTTTGACAAACCTGTCTTGCGCCACAGCTTTCGCGCTTCACCAGGTACAACCTGGGAAGGCACCGATGTTGCCACCTATGATTTTGCTGGTGAGCCCAATCACACGCGGCATATTGGCAACTTTTTGGCAGCCATCCGCAGTGAGCGTGACGTGATTTGTAGTGGCGAGGACGGTATGAAGGCGGTGCGCCTCGTGCTAGCCTCCTATGAAAGTGCCAAGCAAAATCGTCCCATCAATCCCACCGAGTTTTTCTCGATGCAAAAATAATCTTGAGGACGAAATAAACTTGCAAAATGATTTGTCTAAAGTTTTTAGCGTCAATGGTTCCTATGCCGTTTGCACTGTTCCTCGTCATTGCGAGCCTCAGGTTCAAAATATTCTTAACATCCATTTAGCGCACCGTTGACACAGCTGCGAAGCAATCTTTGTTTTATGAACAAGTAGATTGCTTCGCGCCTGTAATAGTGCTTGTCTTTATCAAAATTTGCTGCACCCAACGCTAGGGCTCACAATGACGAGAGGAAATTAAACTACTAATTTCACGCTTCAAACCTTTTTTTCAAAACATCACGGTATCCGTTGGTGTCCCAACCCAAACACGCTTCGTGGGATATTTTGTTTTCATATATGCTACAAACTTTTCTGGGTCTTCCTGGTTTACTTCAAACATATCGTAGTGCGTAGGAACGCAAAGTTTAATATCCAAGTCACTTACTAAGTCACCCGCTTCTTGATAGGTCATATTACCCATAATCCCTTGCTGATAACGCAACGCGTCACGGCCATTGATGGGTACGAAGACCACATCAAACGTCCACGCGGACAAACGCGCTTGCAACCCCTCCCACCAGAGCGTATCTCCTGCGTGATAAAGCGTTTTTCCCTCCGCCTCTAATACATAGCCCAGGTAGGGGAAAAAACCTTTAGGGGTTTGGTCAAAGGTTTCGTGCTTCGCTTTAATTGCCGTGATGTGAATCCCTACTACTGTTACAGCTTCATCTGCGTTGAGTAGAATCAGGCGGTTTTCTGGAACAGCAAGTGATAACATTCGCTCTTTGCACGCTCTTGGTGCAACAAACGTCGCTGCACTGTGTTGTACGAGACCACGAATCGCTACAGGGTCAATATGGTCAACGTGATCGTGCGTACAACAAACAAGCTCCACATCTTTAGCATCTTCTGGTGCAAACAGTGGTGGCAGCCTGCGACCTGGCATATTATCTAAAAACGGATCAATGAGCAAGGTTGTTTGCGCCAATTTGATAAGAAAGCTGTGCTGACCTAACCACCAAAACGCAGAACCATTTGTATGGTTCACTTTTTCAAAAAGAGTTTGTCCAGTAAGCATCTTAATAGCTTACCGCAATAAACCGCTCAGGGATTTCCCAGATAACAAGCTCGGGTGGTGTTGTTTTGAAAGGTTCACTCTCTAAATAATCTTGCATAGGTACAATAGGCCCCTCACCTTGGTTGGCCACATTGAGCACGTCTGCACCGAGAGCCTCTTTTAGTGCACCTTCAAAGTTCCACAAGGCATTAGCACTATAGCTCGTACCAACTAAAGTTACGGGCAACGTGCTGTCACCAAAAAGCCCGCCACTAGTGCTGCCTGGGGCCATTGTAACACGCTCTTGCAAACTATCAAATGCTGGCCCCATTCGTTTTTGTAGGGAACCCAACGGCAGATAATTGAGCAAATCACCTTTGTAGCTTCGCGTTGTTTTGTCTTCAGTTACAAACGTTGTCATGTTGAAACTAGATAATAAAGATTTTTCTCCCACAACCTTTGCGATTTCTTTTGCAGCAACCTCGGCACCATAAGGTGTCCAGTGTGTGTCTGTTTTTAGAAACACCTCACCTGTCACTTTGGCAGCCCCAAACTCCTCTATCAAACGCACGACAGAAATATTTTTAGCCTCGAGTTCTGCAGCAAAAGTTTCGTAAACATCTTTAGTGTAACTTGGCAAGGTATAACGTCCTAAATGTTCAGAATAAACTTTCGCTTTCGACGGAATCAGAACCACTACGAGTTGACCACCTGAAGCTGTAATACTATTTTTCGCAGTTATAGCCAACTCGAGCTTGGCTTGCATTGCTTGCTGTGCCTCTGGGTAAAACTGAAACTCTTCACTCGTAAAAAGCCAACCATTGGTACCAATAAGCACACCATCGCGGCCATTATTGAAGAGACTGTACTCGAGCACACCCCAACCATCAATAGATGGCTGACGAACAGCTAACGATTGATTAAACTCCGCCTCGTAAGCTGCCGTCCACTCACCGTTAAGAAGTTTTTTATTTGTGGGCGATTTGAAAACGCTTGGTGATAAGAATGCAAAGACAAGTCCCGCAGATAAGAAAAGTAGCATAAACACCGCAGGTAAATAACGCAGTAACGGTGTGGAAGTTGTGGTCGCAGTCGTTTGCATAATCAAAATTGAAAATATAGAAAGGGCGAAAAGTTTTGGGCTGACAAACGTGTAAGTGCCAGGATAAAGAGGGGCATAATAAGGAGGTGAATATTCATCAAATTAAGTTGACGTGCGGGTGAAACTTGGCTCAAGTAGCTACGCCACCAAGGGCCAATAAACACGAAAAGATAGCCTATCACGAGCATCATAATTTCTAAACCTTTGATACGCCAGACCAACGCCTCACTAAGCGCAAACCCGTTGAGTCCAGCCATTCCTGCATAAAACTGAAAAGCTTCACCAGCATCTACCGCACGAAACGTCACCCAGCCAATCATCACGAGAACGAGTGTGCGTGGAATAGCAAGCCAAGCAGGAATTTCTTTCCAGCGTTTGGGTTTACCTAGAAAACGCTCGAGGGCTAGCAAGCTCCCATGCCACGCACCCCAAATCACGAATGTCCAATTTGCACCGTGCCACAACCCACCTAAAACCATGACGAGAATAAGATTGATATAGGTTCGTCCGACACCGTTACGATTGCCACCAAGTGGAATGTAAAGATAATCGCGTAGCCACGTTGAAAGGGAAATATGCCAACGCTGCCAAAACTCGGTAATATTTTTTGAAATATACGGGTGATTAAAATTCTCCATAAAGCGAAAACCCATCATAAGCCCCAAACCCACAGCCATATCCGAGTAAGCAGAAAAATCAAAATAGAGTTGCAACGTGTACGCAAGAGCCCCGAGCCAGGCATCTGCCATGGTAGGTTCAGGTTGTGCAAAGGTCATCGTCACGAGTGGCGCAACCGTATCCGCAATTAGAATCTTTTTGCAAAACCCTACCATAAAACGCACCGAACCTTCAGAGAATTTTTCCCAGGTGTGGGTGCGCTCGTAAAACTGATCGGCCACATCCTTGTAGCGCAAAATAGGCCCCGCCACGAGCTGCGGGAAGATTGCGATAAAGGCACTTAAATCCCAAAAGTTTCTCGCGGGTGGCGCGTCACGGCGATACACATCAATAAAATAACTCGTGGCCTGAAACACGTAAAACGAAATCCCGATTGGCAAAATCACGCTCCAGGTCTCGAGAGCTCTCCCACCCAAGCTCGTCAGAATAGCATTCAAACTATTGACACCAAAATTAAAATATTTGAAGTAACCCAGTGTTCCCAAGTTGCCAATGATACCAATGATTAAAGCGAGTTTCGCGCGTCCTGGCTTTGTCTCGAGTGTTTTTGCAATCACCGCACCAATTCCATAACTCCACAGCATCGTCACCAAAAAAAGTGCCGCAAAATCTATACGCCACCAAGCATAAAAAACATAGCTTGCTGCCAATATCCAAACGCTACGCGCCTTAAACGGTAACAGATAATAAACGAGCAAGAAGAGGGGTAAGAAGAGGAAGAGAAAGAGGTTTGTCGAGAAGACCATAAGAGAAGGAAGATAGGAAACAGGAGGAAGGAGACAGGAGAACAGCTCCTATATTCTTTCTCCTGCCTCCTGTCTCCTTAAAATTATTCTGTTACCGTTTCGCTTTGTACCCAAACAACTTGGGGAGCATCTGCCGTACCGAGTACGAACACGCTGTATGCGGCCTCACGCTCGAGCGTCGTACCTGGAAACGCCCCAAGTTCTACATCGCCACTTAGTGCCACCAAGTCCACGGTGATGCCATTCACTTCAATGCTTTTTTGTGTACCAGGTGCCACACCCATCAGTACCTCAGTCGTGCTGTCGGCTGTCTTAAGGTCTACACTTGGAATATCTGTCAGGTTATACATGATGACTAATGCTTTAGCACGGTTCGTACTGACAGCATCTTCCAACATCATAACACCGCTCGCTGTAATGGCTAAGGTATAAAATTTTCCTGCCGCGACCTCGAGGTCACTAGTAACTTCACCAGCCGTTAAGGTTTGTGCACCTTGCAACACCACTTTGTAGGAGCTAGCAGCACCGAAACCAAGCTCGTCATAACTTACAGCACCAACGGTTGCTCTTATGGCATCGGCATCGGGCGCAGCGTGTAAGATACGCACGAAGGCTGCGTCAGCGGGTGGCGCAGGAGCGTAAAGACCGTTTTCTTGAGCAATTGAAAGACCGAGTAAAACAGTAAGACTAAAAAGAAAGCGCATAGCTCCTCCAAAATAACGCATTAAATTATTCTCCATAAACTGCCATTGAATTATACACGGGTTGATTATTGTAAATACTGTAAATCGTACTTTTAATAATTTCACCTTTGTCATCTGTCGCAAAGTTCCAGTGGGCGTAGCGATCAGAATCTATTACTTCAAAATCATCAATTCTGGGCCAGCAATTATTTTCACTATTTTCGTTACGAATATCTACACGTCGCTCTGTGTTTGTACCCCCAATAGGGCGGCCATACGCATCAGTAGGTGGGCCCCAACCGCTGTTTTGCTCTCCGAAAAGACTAAGTGAGCTGCCGTTATCTACAATCACTGCCCCATAACGTTGCAACGCCAGGATGATGGGTTTTGCTTCTTTAGAAAAACTATCCATTGAGCAATCTGTATGATTCGAGCTGCTCAAAAAATTTGGCTTCAAACGAAGTCGCAAACCAAGTGGCACGCAACCTTGCTCAGTATTGAAATTGGCGATGTGTCTAGCTGGCCAAACGAAACCACATGCCCCGCTCGTCGTCATAGCTAGGGCGTGTTTAATTTCACCTACTTCAATTTCTTCGTAGCGAACAAAACCAGGCGTGAGTGGTAACCCTGAAGCTGATACAGATGTTAAAAACTCTCGACCACGGTAACTTGGGATGGTGTTCGTGCTCAAATCCCATTGTGCGGCACTCGAGGCCCGCCAGGACTCCTCAGGAGCTTGACCCGCAATTTTCGTTAATTTATATATTTCGTAAAGTTTGCAAGCGCGACGATTTTCTGTTTTTTCTAAAATATAGGCGGGCCAATCCTTATTAACATTGGGGTCGAGAGCTGGGTCTGGATAACCACTGGCATCTGTGGGATAGCCTTGACCAGCCCGAACATCCATTAAACCAGAAACTGGCAACCCTTGAATAATGATGTTATTTGGAATGGGATAAAGTACATCATCGTTTTCGGTAGTTGTAAATTCTACACCGCGACGATACGTAGGGTCTTTAAACGCATCGTAAGGTGGGGCAGGTGGATAAAGAGGATCATCAAAAGCAATGAACTTGAGTCTTACTCGAAACATGTCAGGGGGAACTGCATCTTCTTCGATGACATTAATATAACTACCGACAATCCCGTTACGATACGTATTAGCACCAAACCCCATTCTCAAAAAATAGCCGCCATTGACGCGCTCCTCGCCATTTTTAAGTCCACGCAAGAGGTAGCTCGAGTCCGGATGAACACTCCAGTCATCTACGGGAACATTCCAGAAATTGTTACTCGGAAATGGCATACAACCCTTACCCCCCTCATTTGCTAGGTCATTCGGTGTTGAATCCCACACGCGCAATTCGCCGATGTCTACATGCTGTCCAGGCTCGAGCCTAGGCTCAATACCTAACAAAAAATTATCTACATTTTCTGACAAATAAAACTCGAAGGTAATACGCTGCACTCCCTTATCAAGTGTCACTAATCGCTCCGCATCTGGATAAGCTGTTTTATCCAAAGAACGTGCAAAACGCACATTGACCGCTGCACCCTCTGTATAGGCTTGCAAAACCACCGTCATGCGGTAAGTGTGGTAGTGCTTCGCCCCAGCAACCACTTGATATACCGACGGTGTACCAAACCCAGCATGGACTGTTAAGCGATTTGTTAGTAGATAAGTATGGCTGGGTGCAGGTGGCGGGTAAAGCACAGCACTTTGTTCGCTAATCGTTTCTATCGTTACACGGTTGCTCACCCACTCGGGGCTTCTAAGATTATTTTCTGCAATGAGCAAGTTGGTTTTTATATAAACTGGAACAGGTCGAGCAACCGTTGTAGGCAAGACAGTACAACTTGTCAAACTAAGAGAAATTAAAACGTAGAAAACAAAAAAACGGAGCAAATGACAAACCATCCTTAGAGAGTAACACGACAATTTTACACAGACAGTGAGGATGTATTCATTCAACAAATTAATGTAAATAGTAGTTTCTACGCTTCTTCATAAACTATTCCAAAGAAACTATGTAGAGGGTTAGGGAAGCACGAATCACGGTTTGTAAGCAATGTTGAGGAACTTGGGAAACCTCACTGTTAAACTTTCTACATGAGGTTTCTTGGTGCGTCTTTGTTTTTACTGCTTTTAGCTTTGTCCGCTTGTCAACCTGTTATCGCCAGCTCAGAATCACTTAACCTCTCCCCTATAATCTCGGGCAATCTCTGTCCCGACGGTATTGCAACCGAAGCTCACGAACAGTGGTGGCCCGTGCCTGGCTTTATCCCCGCACGTGACGGCTGGGTATTTAGCGAGTGGGACTTACGCACAAATTTTTCTATTTCAGAAGACGCAACACTCTATATGAAACGGCTTGTCGAAGCGTTAAGAGCGAAGGGCATTATTCTAGTTGGCGTTCCTATACCTTCGCGGGGAATGTTGCATGGGGATTACTTAGATAAAACGAATCCGTTAGCAGCAGCCTATTCTTCTGAAGTAGCTACCCAAAGTTATTTAGAAGCTATAAAACAATATGAAGCTTTAGGCATCGTGATGGTAAACCCTCTACCCTATCTAACCAAAAATACAGATGGTTATAGCTTCAAAAATGATATGCATTGGCGACCCGAAGGCGCGCGTCAGGTTGCCTGGGCTGTTGCTGATACTTTAAGCACACTTCCAGAAATTGCCGAATTACCCAAAAGTGACTATACCGTCAGTGAAACAGGTTCAGTAGACTTTGCGGGGATTTACAGTTACGACAGCTCGAGATTATGTAACACTTCATTTCCAAAAGAACCTTTACCTTTGTTTGGAATCACGGGAGGTCCAGATTTAGGACTACTCGAGGAAACGACAACGGATGTCATGTTATTAGGATCGAGCTTTAGCACTGAATCTTTCGCATTTGATAAATTCATTAAAGAAGCAACCGGGTTAGACATGGTTACACTTGCAACGGATGGTGGTACAAAGTGGTACTCACTCGAGCGTCTCTTAATAGACGAAAATACTCCCTTACCGAAAGTTCTGCTGTGGGAGTTTCCAGCCATAGAAATCCAAAGTTGGGAAATACCTTTTCTCAGACGCATCATTCCTATGGTTTACGGCTCTTGCACGGAAGACAATACACTCTTGTATCAAGAAGGCAGCCTGTCATCGGGAAATATTTTGCTCGAGAATACAGAAGGTTTAGCTGTCACAGGTTCCAGTTATACTTTGCAATTAGACTTTCCTGATGTTACTGTTCGGAACTTTTTAATCAATTTTATGTATGAGGACGGTTCGAGTGAACAACTGCGTGTACAACGTAACGAGCGAGTAGAAAATACTGGACGTTATTTACTCGAGCTTTCTAACACTCATAATACGAAGCTTGCCAGGGTCGAGTTTCTGGATTTTTTTGAAGAGGGTTATCAAGGAGATGTTGTTGCTAAGCTGTGTCAAATTCAGTAAGAATACTCAGGGGCTCGAGCTCTCTTTCCTTTAGACATTGTCGTGATAGCAATTCTAAAGCAATGTTTAGGACTACCAAATGAGATTCTACCGCATGACACGGATCGCTCGTGAATTCATGAACATAGGGTAATTATTCGGTCACATCCCTGCTTTTAAGATACTCGAGTTCTTTCCTCAGTACCAATACTTCAGCCTCGAGGGCCTCCACACGGCTCACCAAATCTTGCCCACCGCCGCTTCTTGCCGCACTTCCCTTACCGTCGGATTCTGGAATAGCGGGTGTACCCGTGAGAATGTGCGTCCAACGCGCGTCCCGCTCACCCCCCTGACGCTCGAGCTTCACTACAAAGCTCCTCGACACAAAGCGTTCTAAAATATCTTCGACAGTTTGCAAGCTCTCAAATTTATAAATGGGTTCAGTGCGGGTTCTGAGTTCACCGACCGTTTGTGCGCTACGCAACATCAGCACGCACATTACCGCGTGTTCTTCAGGCTTAAGACCCCACTCACGCGAAAAAAGCTGCTCGAACTTTGGTACACGCCCACCTAAATCCCGCTTGTATTGCACGAGGCGGCGCACGCGCAAGGTCTCGAGTTCAGCTTCAATCTCTTTGTCGCTGTAACTCGTCACGGGGTTTCTCGAGTTTTTTTGGTTGCAGGCATTAGTTAAGCTATTGAGTGACAATGGATACAAATCTGGCGTGGTGATTTGCTTTTCCATGAGCGTGCCTAAAATGCGAATTTGAATTTCTGAAAGTACTTCGTCCATAAGGGCTACCTTAACACGTGACCTAAGAAGAACAATTTGAAAGATGCCACAAAGGGTTCTGGCAGAAGTAGAAGGCAAGGGCTAAAGTTGAAATCTTTTGAAAGTCTTAGTTCTTGATACTTGAGGAAGACATAGATTCTTAAAGTCCATTTGGAAATCCACCTATTTATTTTTCCAGAAAGGTGTGATTTGAATTTTGGGCTAGATTTTAATGTATTAAAAATTTGCAATCTTCTTCCCCATGTTCAGTCGCAAAAGTTATATTATAGTGAGTGTTGTGAAACTGTCCCGCTTTGTTTTGACCTATAGTTTGTTATCCATCTTGTTCATTGCTTACTGTCAAGAGATTCGTGTGGCTGCTGCCTCTGACTTACAATTTGCCTTGCCTGAAATCATTGCTAGTTTTAATGACGATTATCCTAATTACACTGTGAGTGTTTCCTTTGGTTCCTCTGGAAACTTTTACAGCCAGATTCAACAAGGTGCGCCGTTTGACTTGTATTTATCTGCGAATGCTGACTACACGGAAAAGCTCGAGACAGCAGGTTTTACCGATGCCGATTCGCGTGTCCTTTATGCCATTGGCAGAATCGTTCTTTGGGTAGATGATCGCCTCAACGTAGATGTAACCACACAACAACAGAATGTGCTACGAAATGACGCAGTGCAGTATATTGCGATTGCCAATCCTGCCCATGCACCCTACGGACAAGCTGCCGTTGATTTTCTAAAAAACGTAGGTCTTTACGAAGAAATCAAAGATAAGTTCGTCTACGGTGAAAATATCTCGCAAGCTGCCCAACTTGCTTTAGACAGCGCAGGGGTGGGCATCATCGCACTCTCGCTGGCTCTTAATCCAACACTCGAGGCGGCAGGGAGCTACTGGCTTATTCCTTTAGAAGACCATCTGCGCCTCGAGCAAGAAATGGTCATTTTAAAAGGTCAAGCACGTCTAGAAGTGAAGGCGTTTCACGCGTACATGCGAAGCCCTAACGCGCACGCTGTTCTTGAGCGTTACGGCTTTATTCTACCTGATTAGCTCAGACTTGATACTCTTAATGTGATGCTCGAGGCATTTCAACTTAGCTTACAACTTGCTTTTGCAACGAGTTTCATTCTTTTACTTTTGGGTGCGCCGCTTGGTTATGTGTTAGGACGCAAACGCTTTCCTGGCAAACGCTTGCTCGAGGTCATCGTATTATTACCGTTGACGTTACCACCTACAGTCTTAGGTTATTACCTTCTCGTCGTGCTTGGTTCAAATGGGCCCTTCGCGCAGTGGTTTGGGATTCGCTTGGCTTTTCATTTTGTCGGGTTGCTCATCGGCTCGATTCTGTTTAGCTTGCCTTTTGCTCTCACCGCCTACCGTGAAGCCATGCGGAGCATAGACGAGCACTTACTCGAGCAAGCCCGCAGTGAAGGTGCTACACGCCTGCAACTCTGGCGTTACATCCTGTTGCCGCTGAGTTGGCCAGGGCTACTTTCAGGTACGTTGCTCGCCTTTGCCCATACCCTCGGTGAGTTTGGGGTCGTGCTCATGCTTGGTGGTAGCATTCCTGGCAAAACCAAAGTCATTAGCATCTATATTTACGACCTCGTACAAGGATTGCGTTTTCAAGAGGCAGGCATCGTAGCGGGTATCTTGTTCGTATTCTCATTTATCATTCTCTACATCGTTCGCACCATCGAAGACCGTGTAAATCCTCTGGTATACACCGCTACGCGCACACGTTAAAATGCAGTTCTATGACGACGCGCGACCTTATCGAGGTTCTAGCTGGTCTCTCAGAAGACGAGCGGCTCGAGCTGTGTGACGCACTCGTGGATGACCCGAGACTTCGGGATTTACTCGAGACGATTGATGATTATTTGTATCTCGAGACGGATGATCCAGAACCGCTGAATTTGCAACCTGAACGAGAATTAAATTAATCTTGTGGAATGGGTGGGCCTTGAATACGCATTCCACACAGCGAAAAACAAATGAACGCTTGAAATGTCAAAGACCCACCCTTACAGTGGTAACTATCTTATTTTCTATCTTCTACCTTCTGCTCTCCGCGTTATACTCTCCTCATGCGCCTTTCCACAACTGATATTTATGCCTTTCAGGCTTTGGCTTATCTTGGTACGCAGTTCCCCAGTCGATGGGTGGGGAGCGATGACATTAGTGATGCCACGGGGGTTCACCGCCCCTACCTCGTGCGGATTTTGGCAACGCTCTCTACCAACAGCATCATCGCATCTAAAAAAGGTACAGGCGGAGGTTACGCGCTATCCAAAGCTCCCAAAGACATTAATTTGCGCGATGTGATGCGGGCCATTGACGGCCCCGTCGCACCACTTTCATGTGTAAGTCTTAAATGGGGTAAAGACTGCCCCGAACAAGAACGCTGCCACGCACGCAATCATATTTGGCTGCGCGTCCGTGACGCGATGCTTGCAGCACTAGCTGAGGTTACTGTAGAAGATTTAGCCATGGATTTTAGGCAAGGTGTGAGCTACACGCTTTGTCTCGAGCACTTATTAAGTCCCAACGCAGAAATGAAGTAAGACTTATTGGTCTAGACCCATACAATTATATTCATCACCATTCTTCAAAAATACTCCAACATCCGAATAGCGAGCCTCACCAAGGATGTGCCGAGTCAAGGCAAATTTGTCGCCTGTCTGGAAATGAAAGTTGCCACCTACCACATCATCCGAGGGGGAAACGCCTAGGGTCTCCGTTTCCATTTTTTCTTTTGCAGGATAGGAAAAAGGATAAAGCAGGCCATTAAAACTAATTCCGGCTTCTGAGAAGGAAAAAACTACCTTTTCTGGTGTTGAACTACTATTTTTATAACAGGAAATGCTCAGCTCTGGTGTGATAAATAAGGGTCTGGAAATTTCCCCTAAATCTTTGGGGAAAAGTTGCGCCTTATCAATATCAATTTGGTAACACTCCGCTCCTTGCTCTATGATACCCATTGTTTTTTTGGCACTAATCTCGGCGTAGAGAGGATGTGACAAGCCCTGATTCGCTTCCATAAAAAAGTTAGGCAAGTTTTCATCGCCGTAACTCACCTCGAAACCAAAATTAAATTCTGTTTCTACATAGTGTTTGGTAAACGAAATGGCCACCCCAGGGTCTAGCATGTTGATAGAGACACCCGCACCCTCAATGATTCCTTGTTCGGAAATAATAATTTGTTGTTGCGTGTGTAAGGTAGCAAGACCACCTTCACTGTAAGTACAATCTGTGCCCGCATAGGTTCCTTTTATCGAATCAATCACTTGTTTAGTCAACAGATCAGGTGAGGGAAGATTCGTTTGTGCGTTTACCAGGAAGATAGTACCCAGAACCAACAGCATTGTGCTTCTTTTGAACATAAGACACTCCTGAAATCTCAGTTTATCAGTTCTCACTTCCAAAACTCACATTATACTCCTGCAAAATCTTCATGCCAGCTTTAACCGTTTGCTCTTGCGGGGCGCGTTCGTCACCCCTGGCTTCCAGTTCCCAAGCACAATACGCCCCGTAAAGTTCTTCAGGGGAAAGTTCAGGACTGTTTTCACCGAAGAGGGCAAACGTCGTCGCGCCGACCATACCCACACCAACATTTACAGGGTCTTCGTCCGTGTAAGCGTATTTCACGAGCCAGATTTGCGTGCGCTCGTTGATGGGTGGCCAGAAGAGTTCTCGAGTATCGAAGATGTCTAACTCATGTGCAGGTCTACCAAATTCGTTGGGATGTTGAAGCCAATCCGACATCATCGCTAAGGCGCGAAACTGAGGTGTGACAGCATCCTCTGGAATATGGCTATCACGCTTTAATTCCTGCAAATATTGAATGGCTCGAGTGGATGAATGAACATCCATCGCGGCTTTTTCCAAGGCTGCAATGCCTATCTTCTGACCAAGCTTAGCCCGCGCCCAGGCAGACTCGAGCCTCACCCATCTGTCACTGTGGTTTTCAGCTAGCACGAGTAAGTCCTCAGAGTTTTTCAAAAAAGGCAACGCGGCTGTCGTGCTGATCGCAAAGCTCGTTACGTCGCCTTGCAAATACTCGCGCAAGTACGTTCTACCTTCGTCAGTGTCAAAAGGATGCTGGGTGAGTTTGCCCCCAAAGGCTAGGCGGTTCACCATATCGAGGTACGTCACGCGAATAAACCCTCCAGGCAACGGCTCGGCTAACAGTTCCATCATCGCAAGAGAGTTGGGCCGTTCGGCGACAAAGCGGTCAAAAATACTCGACCAACGATAATGCTCCGCGGCAAAACCCCTCTGGGCAAGTTCGACAATTTTATCGAGACCGACAGGATTGTCGTAAAGGGCGCAGGTATAAAGAATATGAAACAAATTATCTTCGTAGGGATTGTCGTCAAGCGTGTCACCATGCAACACAGTAAAGAGTTCCACCAAAAGAGGAACGCCGTCCGTACCTAACACGCTGTCGCCTTTGCCCTCCGCATTTTTGAAAAGACCAATAAGACTATAAAGGTCATCTTGTTGGGGATGAAGCACGTTTTTTGGATTCGCCCACTCCCGCAGCACCTTCAAAATCGCTTTGGCATCTGCTGCTGTTTTAACGTGTATGTCTTCGCTCAAATAT
>JBOFGY010000034.1:0-15870 GCA_051649365.1 Trueperaceae bacterium | reverse complement strand
GACCCTGATAATTTCATGCATACGTTTTATGCTGATACAGGTTACTTTACAGCAGAAAATGGCTTCACGATTCCAGGTGTTGAAGAACTCGACGCGAAAGCACGCACGTCTACCGATCCTGCTGAGCGTGAAGCTCTCTACAGTGAAATTGCCAACCTCGCCTATGAATATTCAGCCTATATTCTCTTGCCACAAACTGTTCCTTACTTGGTCATGAGTGACAAAATTCAGGGTGTTTACAATAATCCCAACCTCAGTGAATCTTTCCTGTGGAAAGACATTTCTAAAAATTAAATTTTTAAGAGGAGAAGCCCGTAAGCTTCTCCTCTTTTTGGAGTTTTAAGTGCTTACATTTATTCTTAGACGTTTACTCTTTTTACCTGTTGTCTTCTTTGGTGTGACACTTTTTATTATTTTACTCATGCAGTTACTCAGCCCTACACAACGTGCTGCTGCGTTTGTGAGGAGCGACGCACAACTCCGTAATATTCAACCTATTATTGAACAGTATGGTATTGATCGTCCGCCACACATACAGTATTGGTATTGGCTCCGTGAAGTCTTCAAAGGCAATATGGGCTTTTCTATTACTACTGGAGAACCTGTGATGGATAGCTTTAGACGGAGATTTCCTGCAACGCTCGAGCTGATCCTGACATCCATTATTTTAACCATCGGTTTGGGTATTTGGCTTGGCTCCATTGCAGCTCTCAACCGCGATAAATGGATAGATCAACTCTCTCGAGTTTTCTCAATTTTCTTGTGGTCACTTCCTGTCTTTGTTGTCGCCATTTGGCTGCTCGTTGTTTTTTATGGTGGGCTAGGTTGGTTTGGTTTAGGTCAACTCTCCACACAGTACAGCCTCGAGGTTATCCGACCAGATTTTCAACGTTACACAGGCTTTTTAACGCTTGATGCTATTTTCAATGGCCGCTTTGATATTTATTTCGATGTACTGAAACATATGGTGTTACCTGTCACAACACTTGTGATCATCTATAGCGCACAAGTCGTTCGGATTATGCGCTCGTCTCTTCTCGAAAATCTATCTCAGGACTATATTCGTACCGCAAGAGCAAAAGGACTGCCTAATATTACGGTTAACCGCAAACACGCTCTAAGAAACGCTTTAATCCCTATTATTACACTTAGCGGTTTAACGCTAGTTCTTCTACTACAAGGGGCTGTAATTACCGAAACTATTTTTGCCTATCCTGGTCTTGGCAAATGGCTCGCAGATGCTGCTGGACAACTCGATGTACCTGCTGTATTAGCAGGCGCAGTTTACACGTCCTTTTTAGTCGTTCTAGCCAATCTTCTTGCGGATGTTCTTTATGCATTTGTAGACCCGAGAATTCGGTATAGCTAACGAGGTTTTTATGGCAACTATTGCAACTCGACCCTCAACTACAGCGCAACGCAATCGCCAGAACCAACGTTGGTGGAACTCGAAAGCCATGAAGCGATTTCGGCGTAATCCTCTTGGTCTTGTAGGTGTAATTATCATCATTGCTTTTGCATTTGCAGGTATCTTTGCACCACAGCTTACCTCACCTCAACTCATTAATTACCGCAACAACTGTGTGCGTGACCTGGGACTTTCTAGAGAAACGGTAGTTGATATTCGCAATCCAGTTAAACCCGCATTTTGGCGTGCTATTTTTGCACCTCCAGCAACTTGCTTTAATATGCCTCGACAGGGATTTTCGGAAGTTCCTTCACCACCTTCTGATGTTTCCATTTTAGGTAGAGCGAGTAAAGGCTACGATATTTATTATGGTCTTATCTGGGGTATCCGCACAGCGTTTTATGCTGCCTTTGCAGTCACAGGTTCTGGTCTTATCATTGGTACAATTATAGGAAGCATTGCTGGGTTTTTCAAAGGGTGGCTCGACAATTTCATCATGCGTATTATTGATGTTATACAAGCTATACCTGACCAAATCTTCGCTATTATTTTTTTAACGATTGTTGATCAGAGCTTAACGAACGTTGTCCTAGCTCTTTCTATATTCGGTTGGTCAAGCTATGCAAGGTTCTTACGTGGCGAAATTTTACGTGTTCGAGAGTTAGAATTTGTTGACGGCGCACGTTCGCTAGGTGCAACAAACTCACGTTTAATTTTCAAGCATGTACTTCCAAATTCAATTAGCTCTCTCTTAATTTTGGCAAGTCTCAATATTAGCACGGTTGTTTTAAGCGTTGCGGCTCTAAGTTTTTTAGGACTCGGTGCACCAGAAGGCTTCGCTGACTGGGGACAAATGATTAACTTTGCACGTAGCTGGCTGACAGGTTTACCGGGTCAACCCTTTGCATTTTGGTACGTTATTTTTTGGCCCAGCTTCATTATTGTTTTGTTTGTTTTAGGCTGGAATTTGCTTGGTGACGCAATACGTGACGTACTCGATGTGCGGAGCTAGTATAATAAGATTACGTTGACTTATAAAGCCATGTACAAAGTTCTTCCCGAAGGAATTCACGCCGAAGTACTAGATTTTCCTGGTGTCATTAGTTTTGGAAAAACGTTGGGAGAGGCTAAAAGACTTCTAGCAAGTGCTTTAGTAAATCACGTATTTGTAAAAGTTTAGGGGTTCCCAAACCCTAAAAACTAATAGTAGGGCTATTCTCGAGCGTGATCAAACTACCCTTAGGCAATGCTTTATTGAGAACCAACAAGAAGGCTGTTATATCTAGATACTCCTGTTCGCTTAGCTGTCCTGGGTTATGGCGTGGCATTGCAGCTTGGATATAGACATTTAATCCCGCTGCACTACCAAACTTACTCAGGTCATTTAGTGCAGGTGGTTCACCAATATTAAACGAGTTTTTCTCTGAAATTTTTACATTTGCCATCGTCGGGGCGTTATGTGGACGATGGCATTTCTCGCAGCGTTGATGCTCAGGTAAAAACTCTGCCCGACCTTCTGAGATACCAAGACCCGTATTACCATGACAATTTGAGCAAACGAGGTCATAGGCCTCAGCACCGCGCCGTACTTGTTCGCCGTAACCTGCAATCACTTCTGAAATTTCAGGAGCCAACTCGGCGGCTCGTCGCATCTGGCTTTGCTCTTGGGTTACGAACTCTTGGGTTACGGACTTTTGGGTAATGGCTATATCGAGCACGGATAGAACTAGACTTAGAAAAATAAAGAAGAGAACTCGAGTCACATCTCATTCTATCTTTTTGCAACCTTGAGCAGTGAGTCTAATCTTTACAAAGAATTTTAAATAACTTGAGCTCATTAAACTAGCGTTTAGAAATTCTTCTCTATCAAATCCACGGCTGTTCCGTCCTGCATTAAAAAACGCACAATCCCCACACTTGGTACGAAGAAAATCTCGATGATGGTTTGTCCACCCGTACTCGTCACGGTTTGCTGGCGAATCTGCAAGGCATTAAAACGGCCCGCCGCCGTCTCGACCCCGCGCACACCCAAGACTTCACCGGCTAAGGCAATTTCCATACCTGAAACACTCGCCTTGCTTCTCCAGGTTTGACCGACTTGTAAAGGGGAGTTGGGGTAAAGCTGTAACGGAGCTGTATAAGCAAGCAACTGTCCATTGGCGGCAGTCCCAACCATCTGGACACCTTGACCTCCAGCATCATAGACAAGATAATCTTCTGAAATCGCTACCCCCTCATACATTTTTATGAGGACAGACGCAGCCTGACCGCTTACGTCTTTGGAACCACTGAGAATTTGGGTTTCACCATTGCTATAGGTCCAGGTAAGACCATCCCTCGAAGGATAATAGGCTTCCTGTGCTGAAGCCAAGCTCACAAAAAATAATAAGCTAACAAAAAACCAACGCATTCAAACCTCCGAAACGGCCTGCCAACGATGCTAAACGGTCACCGATTTGTTTTCTGAAATCGGTGTGCTTTGCGATGTAAGACAAATAGATGGCCGCTTCCTTTCCTTTAAAGTCTTACTCTATTCTAGCGGGAATGCTAGCGAATATTTCATACAAACAGGAGTTAGGAGCTAGGGATTAGGAATTAGTGAAAATACAAACCCCAACCCCTAGCTCCTAATACCTAAATCCTGCCGTTAATCGTCCTCTTGGCTTAGCTGTGCTGCACGTTCACTAGCAGCTTCGATAGCTTCGATGAGGGCGTAGCGCAAGCCATGTTGCTCGAGGGCTTTAATTCCTGTAATAGCCGTACCACCGGCACTGGCCACCTCGTCTTTAATGTCAGCGGGGCCACTGGACTCGAGCAACCTAGCAGTGGCGAGGAGCACTTGGCGGGCGAGGTCCTTCGAGGTGGCACGGTTAAAGCCAACACGCACGCCCCCATCAGCAATTGCTTCAGCGACGACAGCAGCAAAGGCAGGGCCAGAGCCAGCCAACCCTGTAAAAGCATCAAAGAGACCTTCAGGAATAGGATGCACCGAGCCAACGGCAGTAAAGAGTTTTTCGGCCATGGCCACATCATCAGGAGTGGCTTGGGGCAAATGCGACAGGGCCGTGGCACTTAAACCGATCCTGGCACCAAGATTGGGCATAGCCCGAACCACACGGTTGCTGCCTACACGCCGTGCAATGGCACTGGCCGACACTCCTGCCATGAGTGAGATATACGAAGCGTTGCGTTGGGCAATGAGCGGGGCAACATCATCAAAATATTGCGGTTTTACGGCGATAAGCACCCGCTCGGCATGGTGCATCCCGTCATCATCTACACTCGCCACACCAAACTGCTTGGCAAGTTCCCCACGACGCTTAGAATTGGGGTGGTAAATTCCAACTTCTTTTGGGCGAAAGATCCCAGCTTTGAGCGCACCCAGCAGGACTGCGCCGCCCATCTTGCCTGCACCAACGATGGCTAGTTTCATAAGCTTTAGTTTAACCTGATAAGGAGCGAAAGGCAGAAAAAAGGTTTTGAGACTTTCGCTTGCCGCTTCAGCGATGCTCTACAAGCTCGAGTAACACCCCACCTGACCACTTCGGATGCAAAAACACGACCCGTGTTCCTGCGCGGCCCGCTCTCGGTTCAATGTTAATAAACTGGACATCTTGTTTCTGCAACCGCTGAATTTCTACATCTAGGCTTTCAACACGGAGGGCAATGTGGTGCAAGCCTGGGCCACGCTTTTCTAAAAAGGTTGCAATGGGGCTTTCTGGCGCGGTAGGTTCTAACAGCTCGAGTAAACTCTCTCCCACCTGAAGCGCGCGCACCTTCACGTGTTGCGAAGGAATGCGTTCGTCTACACCCACTTGGCCAAGTCCCAACACACGGTAAGGTTCGGTGGCGAGCTCGAGATTTGCCACAGCAATGCCAATATGGTCAATACTGAAATGCTGTAAAGTCTTAGGTAACACGCCTTAACTGACCCGAACCCCTTTTCGGCTGACAAGTTTGTCAAATTGACTCCTCTGTACGGTAAAAGGAACTCCGAAATCTGTGGGTTTGACTGCAATTTCGTGCAAGATGATGTTCTTACCGAGGTCTCTAGCCTCGTTTAAGAGTGCGTCTACCGCAGTGTTCAATTGGGGCAGGGTCGTCGCTTTATCAAAAGAGTAAAGGGCAATGTTCATCGAGACATTGAGATCATAAAGCTGCATCGAACCTTGTACCTCAAGTTGCATGGTACTAAGACTTTGATGCGCCTCGTCGGGGCTCGAGTCTGGAAAACAAAGCGCAAGTTGGTAAGGGGTGGTATGCGCTAAAACTTCGCGCTTGCGAAGTTCTGAAGCTAAGTGGCGCAAAATATGTTTAAGCACCGAATGCGCTAGCGCGGGCTCAAGTTCATCTAAACCTAGTAAGTCTATACAAGCAACATTAAACACACGTGGACGACGACTCAAGCGATGCAATTCCCGAGCTAAAAACACTTGAAAATCCCGCTCAACTAAAACATTGCCTAACCCTATCCGATTCGACCAGTTAAACAACCCCATACGTTACTCCCAAAAACTTTCATCTTAAGCATAACGTGAATTACGCGAGGAAAAAGTGTGCGAAATACATTACATTCTTAGCGGGTCCAGATTAGCGAATTCCAGGTGGCACCTGTGCGGGTGGTGGCTCAGGCAAGTTGTGAGGAACAGGAATGCCCTCGAGCCTCTTTGCTACGCCATTTTCATTGCAACCCACAAAAAAGGGACAACGTAAACACTCTGACCAAACTCGGGGATGCAGGTCTTTCGATTTATCAATAAGCTTAAAGCCACATTTTTCAAAAAAGCCTACCGAATACGTCCAGGCAAAAAGCGTTGGAATCCCGATACGGCGTGCCTCTGCTTCACAAGCTTCGACGAGTTTTTTGCCCACACCTTGAGTCATGATGTCTGGACGCACCGCAAGACCACGTACCTCGGCAATGTCTCCCCACAAAATATGTAAGGCTCCGTTACCCGCAAACTGTCTACCCTCAGGGGTATCAACATCTGCTACAAAAAAGTCACGGAGATTTTCAAAGATGTTTTGCATCGGGCGTACGAGCATTTTTCCCTGACCGGCCCAATAGCCGATGTTTTCAAAAATAAGGGGAACATCTTCAGCTTTAGCGGGGCGAACTGTAATGTTAGAGACAAGCTTAGAAGGGGCTTCAATCATGCAACTATTGTTGCATGATTATACGGCAATGTGAATAGAACCTTGAATGAGAAAAAACGAGATTGCGAGCCTAAGCTTGTAGTGCGCTCATCTCTAATGCAACGCAACGTTGACAAAGCCGCGAAGCAATCTTGCTTTTCTCTGGGGTGAGACGGGTGGGAGAATCTTAACGTTTTAGCAGAGCTTTTCTCGCAGCTTTCAGTTGGACTTTCACCTGTTGAGGAGCCGTTCCTCCATAGCTACTTCGCGCACCCACGACGCTCTCGAGTCTCAACACGTTGTAAACATCGTTTTGAATGAGGGGAGAAATAGCTTGCATTACAGAGAGGTCTAACTGCTGTAAATCTTTACCTCCTTTGATAGCAATCGCAACCAACGTCCCAACCACTTCGTGCGCTTCTCGGAAAGGTAAACCTTTTTTGGACAAGTAATCCGCTAAATCTGTGGCATTGCTGTAACCACGGCCCGCAGCGTGATAGGTGCGTTCGGCATTAACCTTCATTTTAGGCAACATGCTTATCGTCAACCGCAAACACACCTCGAGCGTCTCAGCACTATCCATGAGCCCTTCTTTGTCTTCTTGCATATCTTTGTTGTAGGTAAGGGGTAAACCTTTCATTACGGTTAACAATGAAAGAAGATTCCCGTACATCCGGCCCGTTTTGCCACGAATGAGTTCCGAGACATCCGGGTTTTTCTTCTGCGGCATAATGCTGCTACCTGTGGTGTGACTGTCCGGCAGGGTCACAAAGCCAAACTCTTGGGACGACCACAAAATAAGTTCCTCGCTCAGGCGCGACAGGTGCATCATCACCACACTCGCAGAGCTTAAAAACTCGAGTGCGAAATCTCTATCGGATACTGCGTCAAGAGAGTTTCTGGCAGGCTCAGCAAAACCCAGCAGCTGAGCCGTTCGCTCACGGTCAATGGGAAAGCCTGTTCCTGCTAATGCACCCGCACCAAGGGGTGAAACGTTGAGGCGTTTGAGCGAATCTTCAAACCGACTCTCGTCACGACTAAACATTTCGTAATAGGCCAGCATGTGATGCGAGAACAAAATCGGTTGAGCAATCTGCAAGTGTGTGTAGCCTGGCATAATGACATCTAAATGGGATTCTGCCAAATCAACAAAGACAGTTCGCATCTGTTTTAGAAGTTCGATAAGCCCCTGCGTTTTTTTCCGAACAAAAAGGCGAAAATCTGTCGCCACTTGGTCATTGCGACTTCTCGCCATGTGGAGTTTGCCACCCAGGGGGCCAATGCGCTGCGTGAGTTCACGCTCGAGGTTCATGTGGACATCCTCGAGTTCAACCTTGAACTCGAACCGTCCTGCTGTTACGTCTTGGCGAATAGACTCGAGACCCCGAATAATCTCTGTGGCTTCTTTCTTCGTGATGATGCTCTGCTCACCCAGCATTGTCGCGTGGGCGATGGAGCCCTGAATATCTTGCAAAGCCATGTGTTTGTCAACGTTTACCGAGGCGTTAAACGTTTGGACGAGTTTATCGGTTTCCTCTTCAAACCGCCCACCCCACATGCGCTTCGAGGCTGTTACCACTTTAGGTTTTTTCTTTGTTGATGATTTCACAGAGGATATTGTATGCAAAAGTCAATTAGAATGTAAAAGACGTTCACAAAGGTGTGGTTAAGAAAACCTCCTGCTCCTAAAACTTGAAAAATCTACTTGGGCTTAATTCCACTACCGGACTTCATTTCACCACAAAGTCAACATTGGGAGACTGGCCGCATGTTAAATGTCTCAAAATCCATCTGACGAAAATAAGGTAAGGTAACACCATGCTACTGTCTCTTGTTTTCCCCCTCATCATGCTTGGTATCTTTGCAGTTTGGATGGGCCGCATTACCTGGCAAACACGGCAAT
Organism: Trueperaceae bacterium; assembly: GCA_051649365.1. Taxonomy (GTDB): domain Bacteria; phylum Deinococcota; class Deinococci; order Deinococcales; family Trueperaceae; genus CAVTAE01. Next base: position 7,423 of record JBOFGY010000034.1, on the reverse strand, counting down.
CTTTGCGCCAAACCGACCTCGAGCTAGAGCAGCTCGAGAAAGTGCTCTCTGACCTCAGCACGAATCGCCGTGATTACGACAGCCTCGAGCGGTGGCTCGGTGACACCTATGCGTTTATTGCCAAAAACAGTTACAGTAAACAAAACCCAATTATTGAGCTTATCAACCGTTTTTATGCGATGCGCGAGTTAGCCGTGCCCAATATCTTTGCCGCGCTCGACTCGATTAGCAACCGCGAACTCGACAAACTCGAGCAGCCCCGCGAAACCCCCAATACGCTCCTTCTCTTGGGACTTATGGGAACCGTGGTCGGCATGGTCACAGCCCTATCAACCTTCGCGTTTACCGAGCGAAACGACAATGCCGCGCTCGACATTGGGCGCATTATTGGAGCCATGTTCGTGGCTTTTATTTCGACAGGCATCGCGCTTATTCTTTCGATTACAACCCGCAACTATATCGAGAAAGTCGAGGCGCATCAATCGGATATGCTCTCAACTCTCGAGGGCTACGCCTTTACACAACTCGCACCGATGCTCTTACCCAAACAAGACCGCATCGTTCAACAACATTTTCATAACCTTATGAAATCTCAACAAGCCTTACTCGGTGAATCGCTCGAGAAAAGTGCGAGCACGTTGAGCAGATTCTCGAGTTCGGTAGATCAAGCCCAAAAGGTTACGCAAGGACTTAGTGACGCTCTCACGCGCAATGCGAACGCACTGAACCAAATTGGGCAGCGCATCACGAGTGACCTTAGCGCGGTCAGCAACGAAGTGTCTGCGAAACTTTTACAGGGGTTGCAAGGTGTCAATCATGACTTCGCGAAACACCGGGCGGGGCTCGAGAGCAATTTCAAAGAAGTTAAACTCAGCTTGGAAGAAGAGAAGCGTTTGGGGTTGCAACAAACGGAACTCCTACAGCGCCGCATGGCAGAAACCGTAGACGTGCTGCGCGAAAACAATACCACTCTCGTCAAGAGTTTTAACACCATGACCTCACACTATGCCACCCATACCGAAAAACAAACCGCTTCCATTGAAGCGCTCCGTCAAGATGTTGCGCGTCTCAGTGAACGTCTCGCCACCTCTCAAGAAAATTATCAAAAGAATTTTCTACAAACCATTCAAGAGTTTATTCGCAGTCAGTTTGAAGAGTTAAGTCGCACGCTCGGGCGACGCAAGTAAGTCTGTGCGGAGGTCATGATGCGTAGGCAACGAAAACGTAACAGTGTCAACCCCTTTGTTTCGCTCACCGATGTTTTGTTTAACGTTATTCTCGTTTTTATTTTTGCCACGGCGATTTTTGCCCAAGATATTAGCCGCAAATACGCAGAGAATCTAGCTTTTCAAGAAAAACTTGCCGGTCTACAACTCGAGCGCGACGAACTCATTGAGAGCGTCGAAGACCTTAGTACATCGCTCGACGCAGCCCGCGAAACCCAGGACAGATTGCAGGACACTAATTTCTCACTCGAAGAACAAATTCGCATTCTCGTTGGTAATTTAGACAGTGCGCGGCAACGCCAAGAACAGCTCACCCAGCAAATTGCTTTACTGATTGGTGACCTCAGCGATGCTACTACCGACAGACGCATTCTAGAAGAGAAAATCACCGTGATTTTAGGTGACCTGGATGTCGCTCAAGATGAAAACAAACTCCTCGAAGATAAAGTTGCTATTGTTCTTACTGACTTAGACGAAGCCGAACAACTCACGCAAACTCTCCGCAGTCAAGTCTCTGCGCTATCACGCAACAACTTTTTAGTTGTCGAACTCGAGTGGCTTACCGAAAGCCACGACTTAGACCTGCATGTCACCGACCCCGAGGGCAACCGCTTTTATTGGAACCAGGCCAGTGTGCAGGGCTCGAGTGGTCGTCTTACGCTTGACAACCGCATTGGAGCTAGACCGAACAAACCTGGGGTCGAAATTTGGACAGACCGCAACCTTAAACTCGGCACCTATCGCATCGAGGTAGGACTCTGGGGCTGTGGTAGAGCCAATGAAAGTGATACCTATAAAGCCTGTCAGGAAGACGGTGTTGCCACGCTGCTCGTGCGTCACCGCGACGGCGATGTTCCCGTCGAAAATCTCCGCATTCCCTTGAACCAACGTTATGCACCTGAAGGTGGTCAGGATATAAACGCTACCCTAAATCAACTCGTCCTCGTTGCAGAGGTTGAGGTGACCAAAAACGATGAAGACGAAATTCAGGTCAATGTCAAGGCTGCGCCGAATTCTTGAGACGAAGCCAAAAGGCGAAAAGTCCATAAAGGGGAAGGCTAGAACCCTCAACATCCTTTGGGTTTTAGGATAGGCTCTAATATTGCTCAACCAACACGAGCTTAAAAAGATATTTTTTGCCTTGCTTATCCTGGGATGCCCCCATAATTTTTTCAAAGAGGGCATTCATTTCTTTGTGAAAAAGACTGGCTTGCGCTCCCGTAAGCTCGACGCGACCCCATTGGTCTACCAACTCGGCTTTTTGGACTTGGGGCGGAAAAACATCCAGAACGACATTGTTTTCTTCCTTGGCGTAACGGAGGTATCGCCCTTTGAGAGCTCCATGTTTGAAATGAACGAGCGAACGCTTCAACGTCTTTTCAAAAGGTACTGACTCAAAAATGTCTTCGTTGGGGTCTGCCATCATTGCGTCCAAAGGCACAATGAACGCATCGGCACTCGAGCAATAGATAGACGCATGATGTCTACCCTGCTTTTCAACTCGCACCTCTCGAATGAGGTCAAAGGCAAGGAGTTTATTCACCCAATAACTCATCCTGCTTTTGCTGATACTGAGAGCTTCGGCAGCTTGAGCTAGGCTTTTCTCTCCCAACATAAAAGGGGCTAAATGCTCTGAACTCACGGGGTCAATAAGAAAAGCAGCAGCTTTCGGGTCAGCCACGACCCGCTCGCTAAAGACTGAAGGCTCGCTCATAACACCGCTTAGTCTAACCTCGACCATTCAAAAAGGGTGATTGTTTTTTAACAGTGGAGTCGCTAGCTTAGAAGGGTATGGTTTTTGAAAGGAGTCATTCGTGAAGCGTTACACGTTAATTGTAGCGAGCGTGATTAGTTTGATTTTGTTCTCAGTTAGTTTTGCCTCAGAGACCTCTGAGCCGCCCTCAGATTCTGCACCCCCAATTATTGAGGAATCTGCTCCACCTCCACCTGACGAGGAGGAAAACAAGGGATTTGGAGTTCGGTGCTGCTAAAAAAACCTCTTCCCTATATCTAAAATCTATACCCTCAGTGTTAGTAAGTTTTTTAACAAGTGGTTGGCAAAAGCATACTTTTTCACTCGTCTGTGTCCCTTTGAAATGTAGGCTTGAAGGTGGCGCATTAAACGTATGAACTTTGAAAGGAATTTTCTATGAACCGTTTCGCCCTTATTGTTTTAAGTGCTCTTGTTCTTTTATTGTCAGCTTGTGGTAGTTCAAGTGGCACAACAACACCGCCTACCACGAACCCACCCAGCACAAATCCACCTGCTACTAATACTCCATCATTAAATATTGCTGGCACATATAATGGCACGATTCAACTTGATATAGAACCCTTTATCACCGCAAGAGCGACCTTCACCATAGATTCATCAGGCAATGTAACAGGCACAGGTATTTCTGAAAGCCCAACAAATGTAGAAGGAGAACAAGGAACCATTACTGGCACCATTAAGGCTGCCGATAATACTGGTTACACGTTCACCTTTGATATTACTTATTCCTCACCTACACTCGGAGCCTACAACAATATGAAGGGTAATGGTTTTTACTCTGAGATGACCAAGAGTCTTTCGGTAAGTACCTTAGCAGTTAAAGATTCAAATGGAGTTTACCTTGGTGACGCAATTTTACTTGGTACTAGAGAATAAAGTTTTTGAGATTAAGATTAGGATGCCGAAACGCTGCAAAATTAACTTTGCAGCGTTTTCTTATCGGGTCTATATTTTGAGAACGCTTTTTACTTTTACAACATTACCGGTACTGCTACGAAGCACTAGTTCGTAGCTTTTTGCTTAATTTTAGGTAGTATCATAAAAAACCCTCCGAAAGAACCGAAAGAAGACGTATCAACCACAAAATATGAAATACTGATATTTGTGGAAACACTCCTCAGTCTCGCCCTCGGCATCAGCCTCAGTGCCGCTTCTGGTTTTAGAATTTTTGTCCCTACACTTGTCATGAGCGGTTTGTCCCACACGGCTCTGTACAACCCACCAAGTAACCTTGCTTGGCTCGAGAACCCTCTTGCAACAACTGTTCTCGCACTTGCAACTGTGTTAGAAATTTTGGCTTACTATATCCCCTGGTTAGATCACGGTCTCGACCTTATCGCTGCGCCTGTCGCGTTTATTGCTGGCACACTTATTACGGGTGCTTTTGGCATCGAACTCGACCCCGCCTTGCGCTGGACACTCGCCATCATCGCAGGAGGTGGTGCAGCGAGCAGCGTGCAACTGTTGAGCAGTGGAGCAAGGCTGCTATCTGGTACAACCACCGCAGGGTTAGGCAACCCTGTTGTCGCCACAGTAGAAAATGTCGCGGCGACAGGGTTATCCCTCCTAGGACTTTTTGTTCCCATACTCGGGTTTATTGCCGTGATTGCGCTGCTGTGGTTTGCAATAAGTAGAGTGCGTCGTTTGCGCCAACGACATGCTTGAGGAAAACCTACACGTCACCTCTGGCTAAACATTCTTTCTAGCTCGCACGACAAGTAACCCAGGAAATTTCAGTAGCCCTTCATAAGCTTCACTATCTGCTTCTTTGTAAGCAGCCTCAGGCAAGGGCTCGAGCAACCGCTCTATCACAAAGCCTACTTGGTGTAATGTTTCTGTCATACTCGAGAGCGAACGTCGAAACGACACTTGTCCACCTTTGCGCTTGCGCTCTTCAACCGCAAAATAATGTTCATTTGAAAGCTTAAACTCTTCAAACGGATGATGCACCGAAAAAATCAAAATGCCACTCGGTTTCAACACACGACAAAACTCCGCAAACGTAGCTGTCCAAGACTCGAGATACTGCAAGGACAGTGAACATAAAACTAAATCGAACAAGGCTGACTCGAGGGCTAGAGGCTCAGCAAGATTTGCCTGAATAACCGTAGCGGTGGGAACTCTAGTTTTTGTCCTTACAATCATTTCTTCAGAAATATCGAGACCCGTCATGCTGGCACCCTGAAGGGCAAAATACTCTGTAAACCAACCTGTACCACAACCCGCATCGAGAACAGTGCAGCCTTTAAGCTCTGGCACTAACGACAATAGCGCAGGGCGATTGAGGAGACGATGGTACGGATGATTTTCTACATTGTTGGCGTATTCATTTGAGGCAAAGCGTGTTAAATTTTTATCCATACCTGTAAGTTTATCAGTAAACCTTCCGGTTTGGTTTTTTGGCAAACGTGCGCGGACGGCGCACGACCTTCTCACCGTTTACTTTTCGCTTGTACGCTGAAACAACGCGAAAAGCCATGACACCCTGCACGGGCTCGAGACCTTTTTTCTTACGGCGATACACGACAGTTACACCCAAAGCATTTTGCATAATTTGGTAGCTCTTGCCACTATAGTTAAATGTTTCTCCAGCTTCGTTCATGTCAGCTCGAGGGTTCCTCGACCAGCGTCACTTCAATATCTCGCGCTTCGTTACCACGCTGCACTGTTACAGTAACTACGTCACCTACTTTGTAGTTTTCTTCCAAATAAATACGTACGTCATCGTAATCATCAATGTCGCGTCCGTCTATTTTGGTTAAAACATCACCGCCCAGATAAATACGGCGATTGCCGAGAACAGCTTCGCGCGTAGCACCTTGTACGCCTGCACTCGCCAACGGGTCGGCAATGTCTACAAGGAGGAGTCCACGTGGTACAGGTAACTCCAGAGCTTCTGCCAGTCGCTCTGTAAGCGTATAGGCTCCACGAATACCGAGCCAAGGATGACGGTAACGGCCTAGCTCGAGCAAATCAGGTAGCACGCGCTTCACGGTGTCTACCGGCACTGCAAAGCCAACGCCTGCGCTCGTTCCCGAAGGACTAAAAATCGCAGAGTTAATGCCGATGACACGGCCCATACTATCGAGCAAGGGACCACCTGAATTTCCTCGATTAATCGCTGCGTCAGTTTGAATCATGCCACTAATCGTTAAACCTTCAGGCCCTTCGATGGTGCGGTTTAACGCGCTCACAACACCCGTCGTGAGACTACGGCTAAATTCACCAAAGGGATTACCAATCGCAATGGTTCGCTGCCCAACTTGCAGTGTTTTACTTTCCCCAAGCTCAACAGGTTGCAGTGCCTGGGTAGGCTCAACTTTAATCACAGCAATATCATTGCGTGGGTCAATACCTACAAGTTCAGCAGTAAGGGTTGTCTCGTCGCTAAACGTCACTTCAATGCCTTCCGCATCTTCGATGACGTGATAGTTCGTCAAAATATGTCCGCTATCATCTAAAACGAAACCCGAACCTGCACCTTCTTGTGTGTAGGGGTCGAAGAAAAAATCATACTGAACCACTTGCGTGATGATACTCACAACAGAAGGTGACACACGGTTATAGACATCAATGACGCGCTTCTCCTCAAAGTCTAGACCGGCTGCGTCAATCAGTGCGAGTTGTTCATTCGTCAGTGCTGTTTCAGTCTGAGCCTGAGTGAAAGTGAGTGCAGTCTGGCTCGAGCTTTCTCTAAATAGGTTACAAGCCATCAAAGGGAAGAGGAGAAAAAGAAGGGTCAAGCGTTTCATAGCCTGATTTTACTGAGTCCTAATGAAAGAAATGTATAGTGGACTGTGCCTTTCCGTGATGACCTCATTGAACGAACCCTCGAACAACTCAACGCCACTCTGCAAAAAATCTTGCAAACACCCTCAGATATAGACAAGGCTGAAGCTGTTTTAGCAGAAGCATATCAGAAACATATCGGCACAGACGGGCAGCTACTGAAGCGACTCTCGAGTCAGGAAATTTTAAGCACGTTACAAACAACTAACACACTCGACAAAGAAAAAAGCTATCTCATCGCTGCACTTTTAGAGGCTGAGGCATGGGTGCATGAGACGATTGGACAAGACTCGAGCGAAGCACAACTCAAAGCCCTCGATCTTTATCTCGAGGCAGCGTTAAAAAACGTTGGTGCAGACGATGTTGACGCGCGCGTCAAGCGGCTCGCAAAAGCACTCGAGGACTTTGTTCTTCCTGAGGCAACCGAGTGGCGACTCTTTCACTATGAGGTCAAGGAGGCACAGTTTGACAAGGCAGAGACGAGATTGTTTGAACTATAGCCAATTGCGACATAACTGATAGTCCTATAGGCTTAAGAATGGGCTACTCCCTAGATGGACGAACCCGAGTTGTGAAAGCCGTGAAGTCTGGACAGCAGCACGCCAGTGTTGCGCAGCCATTGAACTGAGGTATC
>JBOFGY010000033.1:0-19603 GCA_051649365.1 Trueperaceae bacterium | reverse complement strand
TTAGACAACGCTGAGCTCGCTTCGTTAGAAAAACCTTGTCCTTCTCTAAATCCGAACCCTATGCACCTGATCGCTTTACATGCCTTCCTCCTGCGTTACAACCTTGACATCCTGGGCAGTCTCGATTGATCCACTACCCAATAAATAATTCTAAGTGCTTTCATAAAAGCCTCCCGAGCGGGTATACGCTTAAGCTGTCTACTCTCGTTATCTTTAGTTTAACGCGCCGATGCGTCTGTGTCAGTTATTTTGCCCTAAATTGATGAGAGGCTTCTCAGCTTATGTGCTCGAGCTCGAGTTACCCTATCATGATGGAACCCTCACGTTCTGAGTCCGAAGTTACTACCGCTACGTCAAAAGATGACCGAAACCTAGCGATTCTCGTACACCTTGCACCGCTTGCAGGTTACTTGGTTGCGATAGGTCAAATTCTTTTGCCACTCGCTATTTATATTTTTGGCTCAGAGAGACCTTTTGTGAAACAACAAGCAAAAGAGTCTCTTAATGCACAAATTAGCTATACCATTTACTGGCTCGTGGTGATTCCCTTATGCTTCTTTCTAATTGGTATTCCGTTAGCGGTAGCCCTTGGCATTCTGGTGTTATGGACGATGATTGCTGCGGCAATAGCAGCCTCTGAAGGTAAAGCTTACCGTTATCCCTTTGTTTTTCGTTTTGTGAAGTAATCACGGTAGTATTTGGAGCCCATGGTGTTTAGAGGTATGGCGTTTAGAGATATGGTGTTTAGAGAGGTAACGCAAAACGATAGTGCCTTGCTGGCACGTATCATTGCAGAAGCGTTCGAGGAATATAGGGGCAAGCTCGAGCCGCCCTCGAGTTCCTTGGATAAAACCTCTGAAGCCGTTCGCAAAGAGTTAGAAACTTTCAAGGCCATTCTTGCTTACACGCTAAGGGAAGAAGCTGTGGCTTGTGTCTTTTATGTGCCTCGAGAAGATTCGATGTATTTGGCACATCTCGCGGTGTTACCGGCCTATCGTGGTTTAGGTATTGCTAAAAACCTTATGCAATACGTAGAACAAAAGGCCCTCGAGCAGCAGTGTCCTTTGGTTCGCTTGGAAGTGCGTCTTGTTTTAGAAAAGACGAGGCAGTTTTACGAACATCAGGGCTATGTTCTTTACGATACGCGAACTGCGCTAGGCTACACACAGCCAACGCATGGCTTGCTCGAGAAAGTTTTAGGAAGCAAACTCAGTACACGTCAAAGCTAAATAGTTCACCACAAAGACACAAAGATATAAAGACACAGAGACATAAAGAAAAATAAGCAAGAAATGCCAGATATTCCCCAAAACCAAGTTTTGACGTGTGATCAGAACAGAAGGTAAAAAATCTTAGGAGCTTTCGTTGTTGAGTCGTTAAGCATTCACTTTGCGTAACGTGCAAATTGACTATCAAGCTTTGCTACATAATCCGTTACGGCTATTCTCGCTGTGTCGTTTGATGAGGAGCTGGGGCTAATGGTTGCTTCAGTGTAATCGTCTTGCTCAGTCAGTGTGAAGTAAACAGCGAAATCGTCCGCTTTCACATTAAAGTCATTACTGCCTTTGAGTGCTTGGGCAAATACTGTGATTCTATGGTTCTCAATGTCCGTCACGCGTAAGGGTGTGTAACCATTATGCAGCGACATGGCGGGCGTGGATTCTTGAATGACCGTTGCAAGCTCTTCAGGTGTAGCATAGTAACGAACAACGTGTGTGCCTTCGACAAAATTCGTGACGGTTTTAACTGTCTGGTTGACAGGGGTGCAAGCGCTAAAGAAAACGCTCAGGAATAGAGTTAAAGTGGGTGCTATAAAAGTGCGAAAAGAGTAAGGATTCATACATTGTTAAGTGTAAATGACATGACCCAAGATTGCTGTGAAATCTTTCCGAGAACAGAATGTAGGAGGGAGAAGCTATTGGCTTCGCTGTTCCTTTGCTAGACTCTTATTATGAAGCTTTTTACTTCAGCACAGATGCGCCAAGCGGATGAACGTTCTGTTGAAGTAGGTATTCCCCTACAAACGCTCATGGAGCGTGCTGGGCAAGTGGTGTCTGAGGTGGCACTGCAGCAGTTCCCGAAAGCAGAGCGGTTTTTAGTGCTGTGTGGAAAAGGTAACAACGGTGGTGATGGGTATGTTGCAGCTAGATATTTAGTGAGAGCAGGAAAACACGTCGACGTTTTAGAGCTTTCCGAAGAGCGAAAAAGTGAAGCTAGTGTAGCGAGAGACCGTTGGTTGCCTCAAGGAAAAATTCCTATTTTGAGTTTAACAACACTCGAGCCCACCCTGCAAGAGTGTGATGTTGTCATTGACGCACTCTTTGGTACAGGCTCGAGTCGTGCGCTCGAGGGCGAGCTGGCGGAAGTTGTTCACGCTGTGAATCATTCGAGAAAGCCCGTGCTCAGTATTGATATTCCTAGTGGTGTGAGTGGTGATTCAGGCCAGCTACTTGGAACTGCCATTGAAGCATGTCATACAGTGCAGCTCGTGGGGGCAAAACTTTCTTCAGTGTTTTATCCGGCGAAAAAAAACTTTGGGGCCTGGCACGTTGCTGACCTTGGTGTACCTCGTGGGGTGCTCGAGTCATTGTTAACACCGCAGTTATTGAACGATGCCATGATTGAACCTTGGTTGCCTACACGTGAAGCGACTGCACATAAATACACCGTAGGTACAGTGCTCGTCATTGGAGGTTCTGCGCGGTATTTGGGCGCGGCAGAACTGGCGTGCCGTGGGGCTTATCGGGCCGGTGCAGGACTGGTGACTTTGGCGGCAGAGGCAAGGCTGCCGCCAAGTTGGCCCGAAATAATTTTTGAACCTCTAGATTGGCAGGGGCAACCGCTCGAGACCCTGAGAGCCATTAGCGCAAAACGTGCCTCTGTGCGCGTTATTGGCCCAGGACTTGGCGACGAAGCGCAAGCCTATCTTCCCGAGTTGATTGCTGCGAGTGCCGTGCCTACCGTGTTAGATGCTGGCGCACTTTCAGGAGATAACGTCTGGGCCGAGGCAGTACGGAAACACGGGCGTTGCGTGCTGACACCCCACGAAGGCGAAGCGGCGCGTCTCTTGAACGTGTCCCCTCGAGCTATAACCCGCTGGCCGCTCGAGTCTGCTCGCACTTTAGCTGAAACGTTCAATGCGGTTGTGGTTTTGAAAGGTGCAACGAGTGTGATTGCCGCCCCCGACGGACGTTGTTTTGTGAATACACGTGGTCATCCAGGGATGGCAACAGGTGGATCAGGAGATGTCCTGGCAGGTTGTTTGGGTGCTTGGTGTGCAAATGCTTCTGCTTTATTGGGGCGAGTGGCTGCTACCGTGTATGTTCACGCTGTAGCAGGAGAAATTGCTGCACGTGCCTATGGGAATGGACTTATAGCAAGTGATTTGATTGAGGGATTTCCTCGAGCCTGGCGTGAAAGGGTTAAAGAATAAAAACAAAAACCGAAAAGATTTTATGCTTTCTCTCTTAAGCTTCATTAGCTTTGATAAAACGGTGGTTTTACGATTGTTGCTAAAACATGTTGCCCGCGAATTTCGACAGCGATGTCTGCGCCGAGAATGGCATCTTCTTTATTGATCCAACCCAGCGCAACACTCTCCCGTGTGAGTGGTGAAATGGTGCCAGAGCTTACTTCCCCGATGAGGTGTTGTCCTTTGTAAAGCCCGTAACCTTGGCGTGGAATGCCGCGCTCGAGCAACCTCAAACCTACCAGTTGTTTGTTACAGTTTTTACCCCACATTGCTTCGCGTCCGTAAAACGGTTTGTCTTTGACAACCCAAGCAAAGTCTGTGCAAAGTGGATTCGTTTTGTCAGTAAATTCGTGACCAAAAAGCGGAAAGCCGGCCTCTAAGCGCAAGGTGTCGCGTGCGCCCAGACCGCAAGGTTCGGCTCCTTCGGCTAAAAAAGAACGCCACAGTTTGCGGGCATCATCGGGGCGGCAGAAAATCTCGAAACCGTCTTCACCCGTGTAACCGGTGCGGGCAATGTCTACGAGTGCGCCCTGTAGGCGTGTGACCCGTTTACTATTTTTCTTCTGCTCTAACAGTTGGTCACCTAAATGTAAAGATAAGAGAAGGCTCGAGCCTGGCCCTTGCAATGCAAGCAATGCCCAGTTATCCGATTCGTCGAAGCTCTCGGCATCGTAGGTGCTTACCAATGTTTCTAAATGTTTAACCACTTGGTTACGATTGGAAGCATTGCAAACTACTAGAAAATCATTCTCAGCGTCGCAATAAATATAAAGGTCATCTGTCAAACCGCCGTAATTATTCGGTAGCATTGAATATTGTCCGTGTCCAGGTTTGAGTTTAGCGGGATCATTGAGTGTAACAAAACTCAAAAAGGCTGTGGCCTCTGGGCCACGTACCCGAATCTCACCCATATGACTTACATCGAAAAGCCCGACGTTCGTCCGAACGGCAATATGTTCTTGACTGATGCCGCTGGGGTAATTTATTGGCATCTCCCAACCTGCAAAGTCAACCATCTTAGCTCCTAAAGCCAAGTGTTCTTCAAAGAGAGGGGTTCGCTGCATGTTGGTGTAATCATAACACGCGTATGAGGCCTAAAGCAGAAGGTGGAACGCTAAAAGTCTAAAAAATAAGGAGTACAAAAGAATTGTTTGTCTTTCATATCCTATACTTTTTATTTTCATGGCTAATGTGTGAGAAGAAATTTTTACAAATTGACTAAACATGATCTTGGTTGTGTTTAGGCGCTACTTAACCTTGCTTAAAGCGTTACACTATGCCTGACTCAGAGTACGGACTTTGAGAATGTCCTAAGGGAGTATAAAACGTGAACACTATTTCATTTATTACGGCAAACTATGTAGCCAGGGAAATTGGCTACAACATGACAGAAGGTTGGGCCCAAGGTGACACGGCAACACAAAATGCTTTCAAACCCGTTGCATCCTTTGAAAAGAAATTTGACGAGATGCTTCAAGATATTAAAGCTCTCGGTTTTAGTGCGATTGATTTATGGGGCGCACACCTACATGCGAGTTGGGCGACAAAAGAGCATGTTGCTACTGCGAAAGATTTATTGACAAAACATAATATCAAGGTGATGAGCTTTGCGGCTTGGATTGGTTCTGTCGAACATCTTATGACAAACTGCAAACTCGCCAATGCAATGGGTGTACCTGTCATTGGGGGTGGTGCACCTGCCCTTGCTGAAAACCGCAAAGAAATGATTGCTATTCTTAAAGACCACGGTGTGAAGTTAGGTATTGAAAATCACCCTGAAAAATCGCCAGCTGAAATTTTGGCGCAAATTGGTGACGGGGGAGACGGTCACATTGGTACAGCTTGCGATACGGGTTGGTGGGGAACACAAGGCTACGACGCAGCCAAAGCTATCCGCGAACTCAAAGGTCACTTGTTTGCCATTCACTTAAAAGACGTGAAAGCTGCTGGAGCCCACGAAACTTGTCGCTACGGTGAAGGTGTCGTCAATATTCAAGAAAGCGTTAAAGCTCTTAAAGAGGTTGGTTTCACTGGTCCTCTTGGTATAGAACATGAACCCGAACATCATGATCCTACTGAAGACGTGCGCGAGAGTTTACGTATGTTGCAGGGTTGGCTGAAATAGCAGACAGGAAAGCAGGAGATAAGGGAAGTTTTCCTGTCTCTTGTCTTCGTAGATTTTCTGATGAATAAGAAAGGAACATGATATGAATCTTGCAGTTATCGGTTGCGGTAATATTGCTGGACCATATAGTAAAGATATTAAAAAGCACCCCAGCATGAATCTTCTTGGCTTCTCAGACATTGACGTCTCGAGAGCTGAAACCTTTGCAAAAGAACACGGGGGTAAAGCCTACGCTTCGCTCGAGGAAGTCTTAGCTGACCCGACTGTGGAAGTTATTGTTAATCTCACCATTTTTCAGGCGCATTACGAAGTTATTAAAAAAGCTTTGCTGGCGGGCAAACATGTTTATACCGAAAAACCACTCACGCTCGTGTACGCTGAAGCTAAAGAACTCCTCGAGCTTGCGAAAGAAAAAGGGTTGTATCTTGGTGGTGCGCCGATTACGTTCTTAGGTGAAGCACAACAGAGTGCGATGAAATATATTCAAGACGGCAAACTTGGTCAGGTGCGTGTTGTCTACGCTGAGGTGAATCACGGACGCATTGAATCGTGGCACCCGAACCCTGCGCCGTTTTATGCTGTGGGACCTAACCTCGATGTAGGTGTTTATCCACTTGCATTCGTAACAGCACTCTTTGGGCCAGCCAAACGTTTAACCGCGTTTGCTACCACGCTGTCACCCAACCGCGTGACGAAAGATGGTCAGCCTTTCACCGTTGAAGCACCAGATTTTTATGTTGTTAATATTGAATTTCCTAAAGGTCAGCTTGTTCGCCTCACGACAAACTTTTATGTTTCAGGTTCAACCCGCCAAGGTGAAAGTCTCGAGTTTCACGGCGACATAGGTTCTCTGTACTTGGAATCTTGGTTTATAGCCAATAGCAAACTACACTACGCCGATTTTGGCAAACCCTACAAGTCCTTAGCCCTTGTTAAAGATACAGACGTGGGTATGGATTGGGCAGTAGGTCTACAAGATTTCACCGATAGTATCCGTGCTAAGAAAACCTCACGGGTTACGGGTGACCATGCCGCGCACGTCGTGGAAATTCTCGAGGCTACGAATACGTCGGTGAAAACAGGGAAGTCCGTTGAATTGACCTCGACATTTACGGTGCCTGCATCCATTTTCTAAAATGGTAGGAAAGTTAAAGGTTGAAGGTGAAAGGTTGCTAACTTTCTTACCTTTAACTTTCAACCTTCAACTATATCTTTCTTCTGCAAACGGTTCACCACGCATGTGGTAACCATTGCGTTCCCAAAAACCTGGTTTATCGCCTTTCATAAACTCGAGGCCATTAAGCCACTTGGCACTCTTCCAAGCATAAAGATGGGGAATGAGTGCGCGCAGCGGACCGCCGTGATCTGTGGGGATGTCTTCGTGTTCGAGCGTATGCACGATGGCACAACCCTTCGCTAAAAAATCTTCTATAGCAAGATTGGTCGTGTAACCACCGTAACAGTGAAACATCACGTGGGTTGCTTCTGGTTCCGCTGTGACATGTTTCATTAGCTCTGTCGTGAGAATGCCTGTCCACGTCACATCAAGTTTTGACCAATGCGTCACGCAGTGGAAATCTTTGGTGAGCGTTGTTTGTGGTAGAGCCATCAAATCGTCCCACTTAAAAACCTTCTCCTCTGCAAGACCAAAAATACGCAACTCGACCTTTTCTTTTTTTACACTGGGTGTAGGGCCATAGGTTAGAACAGGAAACTTTTCTGTCACACTTTGATTCGGTGGGACTTTTGGATTATGGGGGTCTTTGCGAAAACCTAATATGAGAGTAGGTTAGCGTGATTGTGCTGACTTCAGTGTTAAGTGGTTTACGAAACGGGGAGGAAGAAAGCAGGAGATAGGAGGAAGAATTGGAAACTTCTATCTCCTGTCTCCTATCTCCTTTATACTAGCTTTCATGCGCGTGATTCTCGTTCGACCCCAGGAGCCCGGCAACATTGGTAGTGCTGCACGGGTAATGAAAAATTTTGGACTTAGTGACTTTTGGATTGTTGACCCACAGTGTGAAATCAAAAACGAAGCTTTTTGGATGGCCACGCACGCCGTGGACTTGGTGGAAAATGCCAAGATTGTTGCGACGACGTATGAGGCAGCGGCTGATCGTACTCTTGTACTTGGTACGACGGCTCGAGTCCGCGCTTCGGAATCGTTCCCAATTTACACACCACATGAAGCCGCTGAGCAGTGCAGCCGTGAAGGGTTGGCCCTCATGTTTGGCAATGAAAAATATGGTTTATCGAATGAAGACTTAGAATTTTGCCATGCCTACATTCGTATCCCTACGAGTAAATTTTCTTCCCTCAATTTGGCGCAAGCCGTGAACCTCATCAGCTACGAATTTTTCGTGACGCACGACAAGGACGAAAAACCCAAAGGTTTATCTGTGCTCGCTACTAGGGAAGACCTCGAGCGTGTTTATGCGAGTTTTTTAGATTCTATGCGCTACATTCTTTATGCTGACGAAGAAAAAGATCATCTCACTCAACACATGTACCGCAGAATTTTTGACCGTGCTCGCCTGACACGGCGCGAGGTAGACGCGCTGCACGGCTTGTGCCGACAAATTAAATGGGCGGTGGATAATTCAGAGGTACTTGCTCAACGCCGTACCGAACAGTTTCCAGATGAGTTTTCACTTAAAGGAGTTGCTGTTACTAAGGAGAATTGATGTTTGTCCGCTCTGCGTAGTCTACATAATCTGTGGACACTTCCTATAAAAGCTACCTCACACAGCCAACTCTAAATCAGGTAGAGCAGGTGTAATGTAAAACTATGTCTACTAAATTCACGACAAAGTAAAGAACAATTTTCTAAAACATCGCAAGCTTATGTCTCGAGCCCCATCCACGCGAAAGGTGACAACTCAAACCTACTCCTCGAGCTTTCAGGTGATGCAACAAATAAAATTGTTTTAGATATTGCCACAGGTAGCGGGCATACCGCGCTTGCTTTTGCTAAAGCTGGTGCAAGTGTTGCAGCGACAGATTTAACACCAGGGATGCTCGAGACGGCAAAAACGTTTATCCTTTCGCAAGGTATTGATACTGTAACCTTTCGAGAGGCGAGTGCGGAGGCTTTGCCGTTTGAACCTCAATCGTTTGACATTGTGACGTGTCGCATCGCGGTGCATCACTTTGCAGACCCGAAACGGTGTGTGCTCGAGGTGGCTCGAGTTCTCAAGCCACAAGGTTTGTTCTTACTCATTGACAATAGTTCACCTGCAGATGCCTCACGAGCCGAAACGATGAATTACATCGAAACAATTAGAGACCCAAGTCACGTGTGGGCTTATAGTGTTTCAACTTGGTCAAATTGGTTGCTAGTTGCTGGGCTTGAGCCTCAATATCGGACTCGCTTTAAGCGCATGAAGAACTTTCATCAATGGGTGATGAACGCACAGACACCTCAGCAGGTCATTGGAGAACTCGAGCACTACATTTTAGCTCTGCTCAAGGAACAACAGGATTATTTTGATGTTGTCGTCAATAACGGTAGGCTCGAGACACTCTCACATGAAGTAATAGTGATTGCTGCTACGTTTACAAGGGGCTAGGTGCCGATTCTCCCTTCTTTCTTCTCGCTTTTCTGGTACACTTCAACAACGTATGCGGCAACTCACGCTCGTTCGGCATGGCATAACACAGTGGAATATCACAGGACAATTTCAAGGTCATACGGATACTCCACTTTCAGAGGAAGGACGTTTACAAGCACAAGCCCTTGCGAAGCATCTCAAAAAAGCAGAAGTGGACGTGATTTATAGTAGTACGCTCTCGAGGGCTTTTGAGACTGCCAAGATTGTTTTTCCTACGAGAGACATCCTTCAAGACGAACGACTATGTGAGCTAAATTTCGGAGAATTTGAGGGTTACACGCAAGCGGAGAATGAACAGCATACAGAGTGGGCTTGGTGGTTTTCTGACCCATTCAAACATAGAGCACCAAGTGGCGAATCCTATGAAGCGTTGCGTGAGCGCATGGTGGCTTGGATGAAAGCTCTGCCCCAAGATAAACACACCATTGCGTTCACACATTCAGGTGCCATTCAGATGCTCATTAGTTACATCATGGAAGTCGAGTATCCTAAGTGGCGCAAGCGGCTTTATTTGCGTCATACCGGGATTACACGCATTTTGTTTAGAAATGGCGAAGCAGTTATTGAGCGTGTTAATGATACGCGCCACCTTGCAAAAAATGGTGACGTTGACCCATTTGCAGATTAGTGAGTTTCTGCGCCTGTATACACTTCATTGAGTGTTATAACCACACCTAAACACATGATTTCAAAAGCGTCTTGCTTCAAAAGTTCGTAACCCTAGCCATTGGCAAGACGTTTGTAAATTTTTACTTTGCGGCGTTTTGGGTCAACGAGGACATAGTGCAAAAAGGACATAATGCAAAAAAGACATAGTGCAAAGTGTAAAGATACCTTGATAAGCCTCGAGCTTTTCGCCTCGGTCAATATACTCGGTTGATTCGGACAAGACTTCAGCGGTAAAACAAGGCTGCTCAATTTGCAAAAAGCGGAGCTTGATGTATAACAGGGACTAACCTCTAAAGTCTAGAAACCTTCAACGCCTTGGGGTTAACTTTAAGGGAGGACTCTATGTGTACACCAAAAATCATGGGTTTTGTCAACCAAGCTTTGTCACGGCGCGATTTATTCAAGACTGCCCTAGTGGGTGCAGCAGTCTCTGCACTGACTGCGTTACCAAGAGCGAGTGCGCAAACCGTAGCGAGCCTCGAGCTAACCAACATGGTTGATTTAACTCACACCTTAAACGCAGAGTTACCTATGTTTCCTGGAGGTACTGCGCTCAAATTTACGACGACGGTCACGGTAAAAGAGAACGGCTTCTACGGACTCACCTGAGAAATTTGGGAACATACAGGTACACATTTAGACGCTCCTGCGCACTTTATCGAAGGCGGCGTAACTGCAGATAAAATGCCGCTCGAGAGTTTTATCGCACCAATCGCTGTCATTTCGCTGTCATTGATATCGAAGCAAAAACCGCTGATGATGGCGGCGCGATGCTAACCGTTGAAGACATCACCGCTTGGGAAAGCACTAACGGGCCAATGCCTGAAGGTGCCGTGGTGATGATGTATTCCGGTTGGGAAAAACGTCTCTCTGATCCTGTTCGGGAACCCGGGAATTTTCAGGATAGAGTCTTAACTTAGAAATTGTTTCGTGGATGTAGTAATGCTTTGCTTCGTTGATATTGAGAATACTAAAGACTAAGACTCGCAATGCCAAAAAACTATCGTTCATTATCTACCGTCAAGCTCTACACACTGGCTTTGGCTCGAGTCCGCTTCTTCGGTTCTTTCCCAGGTACTACGGCCATCTTCACTTCTTTGCCCTGAAGTTTCGCTTCAATCTCACGGATGCGGTCACGGACGGCAGCGGCTTTTTCAAAGTCGAGTTCGTCAGAGGCTTTCCACATTTCCATTTCTAACTGCGCGAGTTCTTCCTTGAGGTTGTCCATTACGAGTTCGCGTTCCCAAGGAGCCATGCCTGAGGTAGAGGCTGCTTCACCTTCACCACGAATAACTTCACGGATGCTTTTTTGAATCGTTTCAGGTGTGATGTTATGTTCTTGGTTGTACACAAGTTGTTTCTCGCGGCGACGATTGGTTTCGTCCATAGCGGCTTGCATTGCGTCACTCATAACATCGGCATAAAGAAATACTTCACCACGCACGTTACGCGCGGCGCGGCCAATAGTTTGAATAAGGCTGCGCTCACTTCGTAAAAAGCCTGTTTTGTCTGCGTCTAAAATGGCGACGAGTGAGACTTCTGGTAAGTCAAGACCTTCGCGTAAAAGGTTAATACCTACAAGTACATCAAAATGACCAAGGCGCAAATCACGCAGAATGACTTGGCGTTCTACCGCGTCAATATCCGAGTGCATATAACGAACCCGCGCGCCTTGTTGGGCAAAGTACTCTGTTAAATCCTCAGCCATTTTCTTTGTTAAAGTCGTGACGAGCACGCGCTCTTTTTTCTCAGCGCGCTCGCGGATGGCGAAGAGTAAATCATCAATTTGCCCGCGGCTGGGTTTAATCGTAATGTGCGGATCAACGAGTCCTGTAGGGCGAATAACTTGCTCGGCAACATTATCCGACCATTCGAGCTCTTGCTTTGCGGGTGTAGCAGAGACAAACACAACTTGCCCGACGTGCTTAAAAAATTCGTCTTCTTTAAGTGGGCGGTTATCGAGCGCAGCAGGCAAGCGGAAGCCATAATCCACGAGAACTTGCTTTCTTGCTCTGTCGCCATTGTACATACCGCGAATTTGCGGCACCATGACGTGCGACTCGTCCATAAAAACCAAGAAGTCTTCTGTAAAAAAATCGAGCAGAGTATTAGGCGGTTCACCAGGTTGTCTTCCGTCTAAGTAGCGTGAATAGTTTTCGATGCCCGAGCAGTAACCAAGAGTTCGCATCATCTCGAGGTCGTACATGGTGCGTTCTTTAAGGCGTTGTTTCTCGAGCAGTTTCCCTGTTCCCTCGAAAAACGCGAGTCGCTCTTGTAAATCATGTTCAATTTGTTGCAGGGCGGGTTCCATTTTTTCATAAGGGGTAACGTAGTGTTTTGCTGGGAAGACAGTAGTTGCTTCTAAGGTTTGCAACTCGCTACTTGTCACAGGGTCAACCATGACAAGTTTGTCTATCTCGTCACCCCATAGTTCGATGCGAAGCGGCGCAGTGTCATACGAGGCCCAAATTTCTACCACATCACCCTTGGCCCGAAAGCGTCCTGGTGCGAGTTCAATGTCGTTGCGTTCGTATTGTTGGGTGATGAGGCGCGTCAGAATATCATCTCTAGTAACCTTACTACCCACCGCCAAAATCAAATTTAAGTTTTGATATTCAACGGGTGAACCCAAACCATAAATCGCAGACACCGACGCGACAACAATCACGTCTTTGCGTGTGAGGAGACTCCGTGTGGTCGAGTGGCGAAGACGTTCTAACTCTTGATTGATATTGGCATCTTTTTCGATAAACAAATCTTTGGCAGGTACGTAAGCTTCAGGCTGATAATAGTCATAGTAAGAAATAAAAAACTCTACGGCAGCAGTGGGAAAAAATTCCCGAAACTCGCCGGCCAATTGTGCAGTCAAGACTTTATTTGGAGCAAGGATAAGGGCAGGTCGCTGAAGCTCTTCGATGATTTTTGCTGCTGTATAAGTTTTTCCAGTTCCTGTTGCACCAAGAAGGGTTTGAAATCTCAGACCATCTTTAACACCTTCCACAACACTTTTAATTGCTTGCGGTTGGTCGCCTTTGGGCGTGTAGGGAGAATGAACCTCGAGTGGCATACCTGATATTTTAAGCTATCAGCATGAAAGTGGTGTGTTAGGAGGATTGCAAAGCGGCGTTACACCACAAAGACACTAGGAAATGAAGTTGCAAGGGCAAGAGAAAGAAAGAGCAAAAGCTTTGAATCAATTTTTATGCCTTTGTGGAAAAAATTCATCAAAAGGCGTAACGGACTTTACAGTAGGGCATCTCTTGGGATAAGAGAAAGAGACCTTTGAGGGCTGCGACTTGTTTACCTTTGAAGCCGTGTTTATAACGTACATTGTCGCCGCCCATGATGGAAGTTTTACTCTCTTGAATGTCGGGTCTGCATAGCAAATCTTCAGCTTTAGGATGCCACCCCAGATTTGGAGTTGGTTTAGAATCGTAGCCAAAAGTAGTTAAGTTCAAGCGACCGAGTGAAGTAAACCCTCCTTTGCTTGAATGCCAATGAATTAAGGTGAGTTCTGAACTCGAGTTCACTCACCCTAGTAGACATGAATCATCCTAAAATGTGAGGGAGGGCAAAAAGAAATCCCAACCTTTAGAGTAAGAATTACGTCCAATATAAAATTTTGGCGTTTGGCAAATGTTTGGTAATATCTGCTTCGAGAAAATGCCTTAACTCGAGCATGGTTTCTTTCGTGTAAACAAATTTGAGCCCACCAAAAGTGTTGCGCTTTTTTGTACGTTTGCTTTCGTTCATATCGAGTGAGGTGTTGGGATACCACTCGGTCAATACCCCTTTGGACTTTTCGGTAAAGCGGTGGGTGATAAGCTCGAGTGTCAGATTGCATGGGAAATTCAGCTCTTTGGGTAATTGGCAGGGCATTCATACTAATGCGAGCCCGCGTGTTGCCATTGTGTTCTAAATGCAGCAATGGCTCGACGTTATCAAATTTGCTAACCCAGCGCAGAGCCATTCCGTCTTGTTCTCCAAAGTGCTTAATGGTTGCTGAAAGACTGCCCGTTGGGTGCTCGAGAGACAGCGGGTCAGTGTAACAACTTGCTTCAAAAGTAGTCACTTTACCTGGGGTTTTGTAGTTCTCCAAATTCCTCAAGATGTCAGGCAAATTCGCGTATACACGTGTGACAGGTGGGCCCGAGAGTGAACCGGCGAGATAACAATACTGACAATGTGCAGGGCAGCCTTGCGCTAAGTGAAATTGATAGTCAGCAGAAGGTGGAATAGGTTGTAACTTTAATTGATTTTGGGGCGCAGTTACGATAGCGAGTGTTTGCTTGGCGCGGCGGTAGATATCACGCTGGGTTTCAGCGCACAGCGAAGGTAAGCGGTCTGTGTTGAGTTCGGTGATAGGAAGGTTGAGTGAGGTGAGCCTCGAGTAAATTGCTTTACCATACGCCTCACGTAACGCACTCCGTGTAAAAAAGACTTCATCTGGAAGCCAGAATTTTGGTTTTGAAGTGGCGTGTGGGTTTAGGGATTCTAGCGATAAGTCTGGAAAGAAAGAAGGTTGCTCTATTACAGTAGGTAAGGGGACTGCAATCTGAGTATTGTTTATGGGATTCTCCTTTGAGAGGAAGCAAAAAGCCAACGCCTGTTTAATCTTCTGGCGTAACCATAGTTTAGCACTTTGCTCAAATGGGCAACGTTTTCTGTGCAGCACCTATTATTGTAGGTAGCACTTATCAAGCCCAATCACTACTATGTAACCCGCCACTAGCAGCATCTAAAATGAGGGTGGATATTGTGCAGTTGCGCGGACGTGTGAGTGCAAAGAGAATAGCCTCAACCACATCACGGTTGCTGATCCTTTGTGTTTTATTTTGTTCGCTTTGCCAAGTTTTATCTAAAGGCGAAATGTCATCAATGCGTGGTGGGTAAACACCTAGCACACGCACAGATGTATCTTTTAGTTCTTGACGTAAGCCATCTGTAAAACCTGTTTGTCCATGCTTGGCTGCAAGGAAGGCACTCGAGGCTCCGTACAAGGGTATGTTGGGTAAACCGCTAACTGACACGACATTTACAATATCTGAGTTGCGGGTTAAGAGTGAAGGAAGGAAGAGTTTTGTGAGCAATATACTTCCTTCCTGTGAGCATAGAATTGACAGTTTGAAAAATGTCGCTACTCGAGACCTCAGTGAGTTTCCCAGCCAGCCAAAAAGCAGCATTGTTGATCAAAATGTCTACTTCAGTTTGCTCGAGAATAGCGTGTGCAGTCTCTTCAACACTTATCACATCAGCCATATCTGCATGAAACGTTAGGGGCAGTTTGCCAGTACGTTCTTTGATAGCACTAGCAGTGGCTTGAAGATGTTCTGGAGTGCGTCCAAGCAAAATGGGATTTGCGCCTTCGTCTGCTAAAACAATAGCTAGAGATGCACCTAAACTCCGTCCTGCTCCGGTGATAACAATACGTTTATCTTTAAGTGTCATGCAAAAGTGTAGCTCGAGTTGAGATATTGACTTAGTGGTTTAAGGAGAGACAGATGGAGTGGGAACAAAAATAATTGCTGTTACAACTTTACGTTCACTTGTTCTGCGGTTGACAATATTGCCTTCTAAATACAGTGACGTAGACGAGCCACTGTCCATACGCATTGCGCTGTCTGCACCAAGTGAAAGAAAGAGGGGTATCAGGTCGGCAGCAACCATGTTGTCTGCGGTGACAAGTAGCACCGTACCATCGGGCTTTACGCCTATTGCTGCTTGTTGGGTGTAGGCATCGAGAATCCTTTCACCACGTTTGAATTGCTCGAGGTCTGGATTGTAAGCAGCTTGCCCATTTTTTACGAGCAGCGGCCCTGCTTCAATCGCGTAACGACTGCTGGCAAAAGCAGGCTCGGCGAACTCGACTTCGATGGCGGCTTGGTTGCCTTCACCCACGAGAGCGAGTTCACGAATATCAGGTTCATAAACAAGAGCAAAACCATTTGTAGGAACAGGGCGCGGCCCAATTTTGTTTTCGACAACATGCCCACCTGCGACGGTAATCACGCCTTTATCTGAACTGCCCACGAGTGCGCCACTTTGCGTGTGAACGGCGAGTTGTGTATGGGTGTTGCTCGAGCTTTGGCTGTAATGGAGTTTCCCGTTGATACGAACATTGAGTTGTGCAGTTACGCGGTCAATGATAGGCGGTTCACTCCCAAATGCAATACTCGCGCGGTTGCGTGAGGGATACGAAAGCATCCCATGATCCACTTTGAGTAAACCAATCGCCACAAAACTTTGCACGTCAAAATAACCTGCATTAATCCCTGTTAAGGCCCCACTGGCAAGTGTTGTCATGGGTGCAGCTTGACCACTGTTGCCAACCACGCGGAACTCGCCAACATTAGGTGCAATTTCGACAACGTGAACACCCGTCGAACCCGCGTTGGTATTGGCTGCAAAGTGTTTGTAGACCACACCAGGCCGCACTTCGCGGGTGATGGGTGTGATGTTGGCATACGATAACGGCACCATGTCTATGACGTAACGCAAGGGATTCTCGAGAATCGAAGTCTGATAATTCATCGTTGGTCCTAAAATGTTAACGCGCGTTTCGGTAGGCGTTGTTTGTGCAGTGACTTCGATGTTTTGATAGGGTTCAATATCACCGACAGGTAACTGCAAAGGAGGCAGAGAGAGCTCGAGGCGTTGCCCTTCCTCTAAGCGACCTTGTTTAATGCTGCGCCCTAATGCGGCTCTGTCTACTGCTCCTGCTAAATCAAACACCACACGAATACTGCCCGTGCCACCAAAACGAATATTCGTAGCTCTGGCTGGGCCTGTCGTATCTTCGACAGGTGCAGGTTCTGGTGTGGTTAAGGTCGTATCAGACGTAGAAGGTGTTAGCGTTTCATTTGTTTCTTCTGTAAATTTTGTTTCTTCTGTACCTGAGGTATCTGGTGAGTTTCCTTCACCGTCAAAAGAACTCGTTTGCTCTTCTGTTTCAGTGGGTGGTTTTATGGTGAGCGGTGAATTGACGGGTGGCATCGTTGAAGGTTTAGAAAGAACAACGGTGTTATCTGTTGGCAGACCTAGATACTCAGCAACATCAACCGTGACATAAACATCGTTACCTGCGAATGCGGGTTGCGATGGGCTGACATTCGGTGACCAACCAAGACCAGGTAAAAAGCTAAGCTCCCCACCCTTGGGCATACGAATGACAACTGCGTCCGCAGTGATGCGTACGAGACCTTCAGGAATGAGGACATAAGCGGTTTGTGCCGAAATAGGGAATGTAAAAAAGAGACCGACAAAAAATAATATCAGGGCTCGAGCTTGTCCTAAACTGTTTTTCAACAAGGCGGCTTTAGCCCCTTGTTGTGTCGAAGGCGTTGCCGTGACTGTAACTGCTCGCTTGAAGAAAGAAAAATCAAACACCCAGCCAGTTTATTTAATTTGCATAGTGTCATGATGAGATGCTGACATCATGACAAGCTAAGAGTGAAAAATCTCGCACTTGCTTTTGCACCCCAACTCTTTTGCGCCCTAATCTTTTTACTATAGACTAGACCCTTATGGCACAACCGA
Source organism: Trueperaceae bacterium (assembly GCA_051649365.1). Taxonomy (GTDB): domain Bacteria; phylum Deinococcota; class Deinococci; order Deinococcales; family Trueperaceae; genus CAVTAE01. Next base: position 2,190 of record JBOFGY010000033.1, on the reverse strand, counting down.
ACATTCAACAGCAACTCAATGACCTGCGCTCACGGCTCCGCGAAGCGAATTATAACTATCATGTTGAAGCCGCACCTACCATTTCTGACGAAGAATATGATGCGCTTTTAAGTCAATTAGAAGACCTCGAGTCCCAACATCCCGAGCTCATCACACCCGATTCGCCCACACAAGTCGTGGGCGATATGCCGCAAGCGTCGTTCAAAACGATTCGTCATCCTACAGGGATGATGTCACTCGATAATGCCTTTAACCAAGGTGACATTGAACGTTTTGAGGCGAGTATTCGCCGCACCTTGGCCTATCAGGGTGACCTCGAGTACGTAGCAGAACTCAAAATTGACGGGCTCTCGATTAACTTATTTTACGAAGATGGCACTCTCCTCTGGGCGGCAACACGCGGCAACGGTCAAGAAGGCGAAGACGTTACGTTTAATCTTCTCGGTATTGCGGGTATCCCTAAGACGCTTAAGGATGCACCCAAGACGCTCGAGGTGCGTGGTGAAGTGTATTTGTCAAAAGCCGAGTTCGAGCGGATCAACGCCGAGCGCGAAGAGGAAGGCGAACCCCTGTTTAGAAATCCGCGCAACGCAGCAGCTGGAACCTTGCGCCAACTCGATGCAAAAATTGTGGCGAAGCGAAAACTCCAAGCCTATTTTTATGGTGTAGGTTCGTGGCGTTCGCTGAGTGCAAATACGCAAAGTGCAAATGCGCAAGGCGTAAAAACACAGCATGAGTTGCTCGAGTGGCTAGAGAGAAACGGTTTTCGCGTCAACCCATCGCGTGAACTTGTCAAAAATGCTGACGAAGTTGAAGCCCTTATGGAACGCTGGCGTAAAGAAAGAGCGAGGCTCGAGTACGATGCCGATGGTGCAGTTTTAAAAGTCAATTCATTACAACTTCACGAAGAACTTGGCAGTACGAGTCGCGCACCACGATGGGCGATTGCTTACAAATTCCCTGCTGAAGAAGTGGCGACAACGCTAAAAGCTATTACATGGCAAGTTGGGCGCACGGGCAAGCTTACACCGGTGGCAGAACTCGAGCCCCGCATCATCGAAGGCACTGAGGTCTCGAGAGCGACACTGCACAATCCTGGTTATATTGGAGATTTGGACTTGCAAATTGGCGACAGAGTGTTGGTGCATAAGTCAGGTGGTATCATTCCCGAAATTCTTAAAGTGATTACCGAAGAACGCCCGAGTGGTTTAGTGCCTTACACGGTGCCGACGCATTGCCCTGAATGTAACGCTGAACTCGTAATGGACGGTGCTAACTTGCGCTGTACGAATCTGGCTTGTCCCGCGCAGCAGTTAGAGCGCATTATTTATTGGGGTTCGCGCACGGCGATGGACATTGAAGGTTTAGCTGTAAAAACCGTCGAGCAGCTCGTGGTTGCCGGTTTGGTTAAAAGTATTCCTGATTTGTATGACCTAACAACCGCACAACTTTTAGAACTCGAGGGCTTTGCAAAAGTCTCCGCACAAAAACTTGTAGATGCAATTGGAGCCTCAAAGACGCGGCCACTTTCTCGCCTCCTCGTTGCGCTTGGTTTACCCCACGTGGGCAGGCGCACCGCGACGATTCTCGAGCGAGCCTTTCCGTCCTTAAATAAACTGCAAGCTGCAACAACAGAAGACTTTGAAGCTATTCACGATATTGGTGAAACAACCGCAACTGCTATCTACGAGGCACTGCACAATCCTTTTATGGAACGCCTCATTGACGAGTTGCAAGCGCACGGCATTGACCCGCAAGCCCAGCAAGTTGTTATCGGTGACGCGCTGAAAGGGAAGACCTTCGTACTTACGGGAACCTTGTCCGAATCTAGGGACGCAGTGAAGGAACGACTCGAGTCTCTCGGTGCCAAAGTGGGTTCGTCGATCAGTAAAAAGACAGACTATGTTGTTGCTGGTGAAGCAGCGGGTTCAAAGATGCAAAAAGCGGAAGAACTTGGTGTGACCATTCTGAATGAAGCAGGTTTGGCGCAGCTCTTGCAAGGTTTATTATAACAGCTTCGTCCTCGCGATTACTTTGTTGCTTATTTCCGTTGAAACCATAAGGTTAGCCCCAGGCTTTGCCGTCTTTCTCGCTGCTTTTTAATCCGTTTGGCTTTGTGAAAACCAGCATTGTCAAGAACAATGACAACGTGAACGCCTTGCTGGTGAGCTTGCTGAGCCAGTGTTTCAA
>JBOFGY010000032.1:0-15770 GCA_051649365.1 Trueperaceae bacterium | reverse complement strand
GCGGGGGCGTTTGCTGTTACTGTTGCCATGTTTACCTTCCTTTGAAGGTAGCTATCAGCTATCAGCTATCAGCTATCAGCTTTTTGTTTTTAGCTGACGGCTGACGGCTGACGGCTGACGGCTATACCTCAGTTTCCATTCTTCTACCTAGTACCTAAGCCTAGTTGTTTCTCGAGCTGCTTACTCGCCACACTCATTCGGTAAGAAAAGAACCAATAAAATAACGCCATCACGACAAAAAGTTCGCGCGTGACACCGCCAGGAATGCCAAGGGTTTCTGGCTGGTTAGAGACTTTGCGCGCTGTCTCGAATAAATCACTAAGACCTACAATCGTGACGAGCGACGTGTCTTTGAAAAGCCCGATGAACAAACCTACAATTGCAGGAATCACCGCACGAAGGGCTTGCGGCAAAATAATTTTGAAGGTCGTATCCCAGGCATTGAGACCCAACGCTCTCGCTGCTTCGTATTGACCTTTGGGCAATGCCTGCAAACCACCACGCACGTTTTCTGCCATGTACGCTGCTGCAAATAACGTAATCGCAACCGTTACGCGCACGAGCGCAGGCGGTGTGATGCCACCTAACATGAGCGGCAAGATAAGCGAAGCCATAAACAACCACGTCACGAGCGGCGCACCACGAATGATTTCAATATAAACCGTGCAAAACCATTTGATGACAGGCAACTTGCTCTGGCGACCAAGAGCCAGGGCAATCCCTATCGGAAAACTGAGCGCGATGCCTGTGATAGACAAAAAGAAACTCAGCAAAATGCCGCCCCAAAGTTTGCTGTCTACGGGTCTAAATGGATTGCTAGCGTCGTTAGGGCCAAAGCCAGAGAGAATAAACACTGCCACAAACCAGGACGCACCCCAAGCATAGGCAAGAATCCTGGCAACACTTGGCACGGTGCGCCCAATGGCAAAACCGGCTAGCGCAAAGAGTGCCACGTACAACCACATAAACGGCGCAGAACTTGCCGTGAGCGGTCTGCGCTGGGCGGAGGTCTCGAGCACCAAATCAGGCGTTGTTTCACCCGTTGCCGAAAGGCTCGTGTCTGTTGTCGCAGGGTCTGGTGTTTCTGCTTCTGGTGCGGCTGCGGTTTCTGCTGGGGCAGGTGTAGGCGCGGCTCTGGTTGGCGTAGTCACATATAAAATAATGGATAACAAAATCAGCGCAACAACAAGACCAAAAAACCAGTAAAACGCCTGCCGAATAATCAACCCTGTTCCCGTTTTCGCAACACCCGCCGACATGCCAAACAAAAACATCAGCAGCATAGCGCAGGCAAAAGGTCGCCAGACTAAATCAGGTGGATAGGTAAACACAGAAAGCAAGCGCAAGTTATTACGAACAACGTGCCAACCGTCTGCGTTAAAAATCCAGGTGACAAGCCCGAAGACCGACCAGACAATCAGCACGAGCGAAGCAAGCGAGATAAGACTATTCCACCAGTTGCTAAATAAATTTTCACGCAGCCAGCCAGCAAAACCGATATTACGTTGGGGTGGTTTGAGTGAGGACACGGCCATGATTTATGCACCACCCTTCTTATTCGTCATTGCGAGCCTCCGTACAGGTGAAAGAAAAGTAGCGAAGGCAAATCCATATTGAATCCGCGAAGCAATCTCCCTGCTACACAGTTGCCCAAAAGCCCCCCTGAAGTTTAGGGGTAGCCACCGCATAACGCAGCTAACTTGTGAGCCTGTTCCCCCCAATTTGGGGGGAAAGGGTGAGCCACCTGGCGCGTTTATTTTTTGTATTGGAAAGAAAGTACAGGGGGGACTAAACTGCAAAGCACACCCGTCAGAGTTTCCACCAAATACTTCTTTGCGTTTCAATACTCTACTAAGTTTCATCGTTCCACCAACTGGATTCTCGAGTTAAACACATTCAAAATGAGCGAGAACGTCAGGCTGATTAACAAGTAACCCGCAATCAGCAGAAGAATAACGGGAACCGTTGCGCCTGATTGGTTCGAGGCGATTTCTGAGATTTTGAAAAACTCGTTGTAGGCTGCAAAAAATCCGAGCGAACTATTTTTGGTCAGGTTCAAAAACTGACTGATAAGTGGCGGCACAATCACGCGCATCGCCTGCGGAAACACGACAAGGCTAAAGGTTTGAGCGTTGCTGAGACCCAGTGCTTTCGCGGCTTCGCTCTGCCCTTTTGGAACCGATAAAATTCCGCCACGCACGATCTCTGAGATAAACGAAGCTGTGTAAAATACGAGCGCGAGGAGCAGTGCAATATAAGCGTTTGTTAGTAGCAAACCACCTTGAATCTGGGTGCGCTCACTCGGGAAGGACGGCATACTGAGCACGAGCGGTGAAGCGCGAAGGAGTTGTGCTTCTTTGGGGTTGTCACTCTCGAGATCAGGAATTTGTGCTTGACCTTCAAAGGTCGTCACGACACGGCGTTCAAACCCTTTAATGACAAGTTGAAGGCGGTATAAATCACCTTCGTAACCACGCTCGGTTGTACCTGTCTCGGTGATTTCTTCTTCGGTGCGGAATTCCTCGCCAGCATCTAACCTGTCATTGTTATTACGGTCACTGTAAATTTGCCCGATGCTCGGAAAAGACGTGAACTGAATTTTTAATGCGTCGTTCCACTCAGGATTAACAAAACTTACTTCTGCACTTTCGTATTCACTCGCCTTAAATCTAGGAAACTTAAAGCCACTAAAAATATCCCTATACACTTCACGGCGGTTGTCAGGAATGACTTCAAAGGTTTCTTCCTGAGCAGTCACCAAGACTGGAACATGCAGCACAACTAAGTCGGCGCGGCGGTCAAATTCGCCGTTGCCATTTTGGTCAATATAACTTCTTACGCGGCCCTTGCCCCAGTCAGGCCCCAACACCGTTCCTTCAGGATATTGAGAACTGGCACTGGCAACACCATAACCAATTCCTGCTACAGCTACCAGCCCAAGCAGCGCAAAAGGCCACGGACTACCCGGACGTTCTGAAAGAATAATCTGCCTGCGCCGAACAAAATAAATAATGACTGCAAGAACAATCGCACCAATCACCCAGGGCCACCAGAGTCTGCTACTCGTGGTCGGATAAAACCAAGGAATTGAAAAGCCACTGTTGTTAAGAAATCCACCCAGGGCAGAATAAGCACTGACACCGCTTGGCAAGCTGGGAATAAAGAAAATAGTAAACCAAAAAAATATCTGAATGGCTAAAGGAATATTGCGAATGGTCTCGACGTAAACAGTAGCAATCTGCCGCAGCAACCAGTTTGACGACAAACGCATGAGGGCAACTGCAATTCCCAAAAGCGTAGCCAGAACCACGCCAACAACCGCAACTTTTAAGGTGTTAAGAAACCCAACCAGCAACACACGTCCGTAGCTATTATCCTCAGTGTAAGGAATCACGGACTCTGTTACAGGAAAACCTGCACGGTCATCGAGCCAATCATAATCAAGGCGCACACCCAGTTTATCTACACCTACTAAAACATTACGAACGATAATGCCAATACCCAACCCAACAAGCACTACAAAAATAATCTGTGCCAGCACACCCAGCACTTTGACATTACGATAAAAGGGAACTTTATCATCACTTGGTGGTGGCTTAAACCTATCTTGACTTATTGCCACATGCGCCTCCCTATCAAACCAATCAAAACGAAATGCACTTTGCTCGTCATGTAGTGTTAAGTTGATGATGTAACAAGATATCACATCTAAATCAAACGGGCAGCCGAAGCTGCCCGTCGTAGCATTTTATTTATTTGATAGGTGGCGCGTAGTGAAGACCACCGTTGATGTAGGACTCGTTAAGACCGCGTGGTACATACGTTGGTGTTCCTTCACCTAAGTTACGCTCGTAAATTTCAGCGTAGTTACCAACTTGCTTAATCACATTATAAAAAGCACTACCTTCTAATCCAAACTCCACAACTTGTTCTGGAGTAGCACCAAGGAGACGCTGCACGTTAGCGTCTTCACTTTCGGCAAGCTCTTGGTCAACATTGGCAGAAGTGATGCCGTATTCTTCAGCTAAGAAGGTGGTGTAAACAACCCACTTTACTATGTCAAACCACTGGTCATCCCCATGACGCACGGCAGGGCCAAGGGGCTCTTTGGAAATAGTTGCCTCGAGAATCACGTGGTCAGCAGGATTGCTCAGTTTGGTGAGTTCTGCAACAAGACCTGATTTATCTGTCGTCCACGCATCACAAGCACCTTCTTCATAGGCTGCAAGAAGTTGTGGTTGCTCATTAAATACGAGTGGTGTGTATTCAATATCATTGGCAGCCATGACATCAGCAAGATTTGATTCGGTGGTTGTACCCGATTGAACACAAACAGTTGTTCCATCTAAATCATCTAATTCAGTAATGTTTGCGTTCTTACGAGCCATGAAACCTTGACCATCATAGAAGGTTGTTGGCGCAAAATTAAGACCAAGGGCCGTGTCACGGTTGGATGTCCAGGTGGTGTTACGAATGAGCACGTCTACTACACCCGTTTGCAAACCTGTGAAACGCTCTTGCGCGGAGAGGCCACGAAACTCTACAGCGTTTGCGTCACCAAGGACCGCAGCAGCAACCGCTCTACAAAAATCAACATCGAAGCCCGAGTAAGTACCATCTGTGTTGATGTTGGTGAAACCTACCAAGCCTGTGTTGTGAACACCACAAATCAAAGTGCCGCGCGCGCGGACGGTCTCGAGCGTTGTTTGCGCCAACGCACTTCCTAATAAAAACACTGCTAATAACAAAAACACTTTACGCATAATTGCTCCCTCGTTTTTCATGAGCTTTCGGCAGTTGCCGTGCGTTATGCTAACTGTTTTCATTTGGGATGTAAAGAGCGAAAATCGTTCAGCGAAGAACGAATTGGAGCGAGGATTACAGAATATTATTCACCTCTTGGCTCTACAAAAGCTATAAGGTACGACAACGAATTTATTGACAAAATCTCTCAACTACAGGACTTACGCAAGATGCTTCAAATCCTACGTTTATCAGCGAGGAACAAGGGGTTCCAACGCCCTTGTTCTGCTGACCGCACCACTTTTGCGTAAGTCCTGAACTAGTCTCCGAACTTTTTGCTGAATTCCTTACCTGAGGCCTTTTAAGGATTTCACGCGCCGTCCATTCAGCGACTTATGGCCAGCATCTCGCTAATGCCTTGGCTCGAGAGTGGCCTTGCAAAATAATAGCCTTGTCCCATATCACAACCCATAGTTTTAAGTTGCTCCATCTGCTGTGCTGTTTCTACACCTTCAGCAACGACATGAAGCTCGAGGGCTTTTGCCAAACTAATCACGGCTTCGACAATCGGTGTGTCATCGAGTGCACCCGTCATGCCTCGCACGAAAGACTGGTCAATTTTCAGAACGTCCACCGGAAACTTCCGCAAGTGTCCTAAGTTCGAGTAGCCTGTACCAAAGTCATCAATGGCTAAACGAATCCCAAGTGTCTTGAGCTCCTCGAGCGTTGCAATCGTCGCGTTCACGTCACCTAAGACAGCACTTTCGGTAATCTCGAGTTCTAAAGCTTGCGGCAGTAAACCTGTGCGAAGCAACACGTCTTTAACTTCTTCAACAAGATTAGGATTTCTAAATTGAATCGCGGAGAGGTTTACTGCCATCACAATCGGCTCGCCTGTTTTAGGTTGCCAGGCCACCGCTTCACGGCAGGCTGTTTCCAAAACAATTTTACCAAGTGGTTCAATGAGTCCTGTTTCTTCTGCAAAGGGAATAAACTTTGCAGGGCTTACAAATCCACGGTCAGGATGTTGCCAGCGCACGAGTGCTTCCATGCTGACAATCTTGCCTGTTTGTAAATTTACTTTCGGTTGATAGTAAACTATGAATTCATTTTGCTCGATACCGCGTCGCATGTCAGACTCGAGCCGTAATCTTTCTGGTGCTTCTTCGCCCATCGCACTCTCAAAGAAAAGAATGTCTTTTATTTCGCGCTTGGCCTGATACATCGCAATGCCCGCCTGACGCACTAAATCACTCGGCGTGGCATGTTCAAAACTCAAAGCAACACCGATGCTCGGCGTGAGGAAAATGTCTTGTCCCTCAATTTTGAAAGGCAGAGCAAGACTTTTTAGAACGCGCTTGGCTACTTCAGAAACACCGAGTTCATCTTGAATAGAGGGCAATACCGCCACGAGCTCGTCGCCACCTAATCGCCCGAGTGTGTCTTCACTGCGCAAGCAATCACGAATACGCCTCGAGGCTTCAATGAGGAGCAGGTCTCCCCTGTCATGGCCAAAACTATCGTTGACAAGTTTGACACCGTCTAAATCAATAAACAGCACGGCAACTTTTGCAAAGGTCTCAACGAGAGCTTTCTCGAGTTGTTCCGTAAAATAACGACGGTTTGGTAAGTCTGTCAGCGGGTCGTGGAGTGCTTGGTGACGCAAGTCATGCTCGAGTTTCTTGCGCTGCGTCACATCGTGGACATTGACAATCATGCCTTTCACCTCAGGATTCTCTAGGTGATTTTGCACACGCAGCTCGAGGTCACGTTTTTCACCGTTAGCGTGTCTCGTGGTAATTTCAACAGCTTCACCTTGATTCTTTTCTAAAATTCTTTGGCTATCATCAGAAACTTTGAGCACGTCTGACCAAAAAGATTGTTCAGTCACGGCATCGGCGTTGACACCAAGAATACTTTGTGTGGCGGGGCTGGCGTAGCGCACTTTGTGGTCGGGATCGAGCACTGCAATAATATCGCTCGCATTTTGCACGAGCGCACGAAATCTCGCTTCACTCTCTGATAAAGCCTGTGTGCGTTCTTGCTGAAGATCCGCCGTGCGACGCGCACGAAGTCGCGTCAATCTAAACACGATCCAAACTGCTGCTAACAGAACCGAAGCAACCGAAGTCACTACAGAAGCCGTCGAAAGGGTCGTGGCGCGTTCGGCAAGTTTTTGATTGCGCTCACTCACTTTTGTAATCGTGTTTTGTAGATGGGTAAATTCATGATTTCCAAACTGCCTATCAAACTGCACCGAGTCTAGTTGCCCGAGGTCAAGCATACTCATGGTCATATGCGAAGCCCCCTGATACCAATCCAGAGCCTCACCAAGTTTTGTCAAGGATACGTCTAAGTCATCAAAACCGAGTAACTTGTCAAAGCCTCGCCCTTCTTGCTCGAGCTTCTTTAACGCCTCGAAATGTTCATAGGTGGCTTTTTGAGCCCAACTCACTTGATTAGAGACTTCATAGCTATCTAGCGCAGTGCCTGACATTGCGACGGAAATCGCCTGCCACTCGAGGCTGGCCTGATAATTGGCCATACTTTGCAGACGCTCTAACTGCCGCACCATCTCACGGCGATTCGTCGCGTACCCCCAAAATATAAGCGTGGCAGCCATGATGGACAAAGCCAGCAGCGCAATGACGACAAGAAAAAGCCATTCGTAACCTCTGGACTTTTTGACAGGTAATGAACTAGAAGGTGAAACAGCCATACTTCATTGTGAGGTTTTTTGTTTTTTGAGGCGATGAAAAACTCAATCTTTGCGCTTCTTCTCGAAGAAATCCGTGAGAAGTTTTCCACATTCTTTTGCCAATACACCGCTTTTTACTTCCACGTTACGTTTCCAAAGTGCGTTCTGCATATCCATAACAGAACCGAGTGCGCCGTCCCTTGCATTCCTTGCACCATACACAACTTTAGAAACGTGTGCTTGCAAAATCGTTCCAAAGCACATGGGGCAGGGCTCGAGCGTGACATAAAGTGTGCAACTCTCGAGTCGCCAATCGCCAAACTTTTCCGCAGCACGCCGCATGGCTAAAACTTCTGCGTGAGCGGTTGGGTCTTTTGTGGTTTCGGTTTCGTTGTGCGCTTCAGCGATGATGTGATTGTCTTTGACAATAACGCAGCCTACTGGCAATTCATCTTGCTTTGCTGCCAGTACAGCCAATCGCAGGGCTTGCTTCATAAACGCTTCGTCCGTTTCACTATCAGACTGAATGAGCTTGGGATTCTCTCCCTTTGCAATAACACGCAATCGTCCGCCACTTAATGCTGCACTTTGCATCGAAGACAAAGAAACTTGAACTGTTTCTGTTTCGCTAAGCAGTTCGAGAATTCTTTGCAAAGCATTTTTTGTAATTGGGGCATGATGCTGCTCGAGTAAACTCACCACCACCTGACGCTGTAAAGCAGGGTGCGCTCTGCGAAGTAAATCTAAATCAATTTTTTTATTCTGGATGAATCTCTGACTTTGCCCCGCGAGATAGTCTTCATTTTCGCTCTGTAAGCGTGCGAGTTTTGCAAGGATGTTTTTGACGTACGGATACTGTTGCTCGAGCTTTGGGAAAATTTCGTGACGCAACCAAGCTCTTGTTCTTGTTGTATCTAGGTTGCTTTCATCCGTACAGAAATCTTGTTGAATGTTTGCGAGATACTCGAGGATTTCTTGCTTTGACGTACTAAGTAAGGGACGAATAACATTACCTTGCACTTCGCACATTCCAGTTAGATGTGCTGCACCACGAAGCAGTTGCATTAACACCGTTTCGGCTTGGTCATCTTGTGTATGTGCAGTAAAGATGGCATTGGCTTTAATTTCTTTAGCAGCTTTTGCTAGAAACGAATAACGCAGTCGCCGCGCAGCATCCTCGAGATTCCATTTTTTTTCTTTAGCAACTTTAGCAACATCCACACGCTCGCTGTGAAAGCGAATCTCGATCCTCTGACATAATGCTTTTATAAACTCCGCATCTTGACTTGAAGAGTCACGGAGCGCGTGGTCAAAGTGTGCAACCTCGAACTCACGTCCAGATTCTTTCATTAAACGTAATAACGCAATGGAGTCCGAACCACCCGAAACCGCAACGATAAATTTCTTCGTGCTGGGTGCTAGGCTGTAGAGATACTGGAAGAACTTTTGTTGAATCATAAAAATCTCTATCCATCAATTATAGATTACATTAACCTTTATCTGCTCTTGTCCACGTTTCAGGGCGAATACCACTTGCCCTTACACTATTGCTAAACTAATTTATGACTATCACCGTAATCGTTTTGGATTCTGTCGGTGTGGGTGCCCTGCCAGACGCAGAAAAATTTGGCGACACAGGCGCACATACGCTCGACCACACGCTGCAAACAACGGGTGTTAAACTTCCCCATTTTGAAAAGTTAGGCTTGGGAAATATTGAAGGGGTTAGGGGCCTCCCTGACACACCAAACCCTCTCGCCTCATTTGGTCGCATGAACGAAGTCTCGCCAGGCAAGGACACCAGCACGGGTCACTGGGAATTTATGGGCGTAATTTTAGAACATGCTTTTAAGACCTTTCCGCCTGAGTATCCCTCTTTTCCAACAGCCGTGATGAACGCTTTTGATAAAGCCACAGGCGTTGGACATCTAGGAAATTACGCAGCATCAGGAACAGACATTATCGAGAAACTTGGGGCAGAGCACTTACAAACAGGTAAGCCAATTGTTTATACAAGTGCAGACAGCGTATTCCAAATCGCTACCCACGTTGACAAAGTGCCGTTAGAAAAACTCTACGAATATTGCCAGGCAGCAAGAAATATTTTGCAAGGTGAATACGCAGTGGCTCGAGTCATAGCTCGCCCGTTCAAAGGCGAGGTTGGAAAATTTGAACGTATGGGCAAAGCGCGAAAAGATTTTTCGCTTTCGCCACCTCACCCAACTGTTTTAGATGCGCTTAAAGATGCAGGTAAAAAAGTCATTGGTGTCGGCAAGATTCCAGATATTTATAATCACCAAGGTTTTACGAGAGAAATTCACACGGACTCGAATATAGACGGCATGGCGAAGACTTTAAAAGTCATGCGCGAAAAACCAAACGGGCTAATCTTTTGCAATCTTGTCGATTTTGATTCTCTCTATGGTCACAGGCGCAACCCGCAAGGCTACGCACAGGCTCTAAAAGATGTAGACGATAAGCTGCCCCAATTTTTAGAGGCTGTGACAGGTGATGACGTGCTGATGTTTATCAGTGACCACGGTAATGACCCGACGTGGCATGGTACAGACCATACACGGGAGTATGGCATGTTGCTTGTATACAGTCCATCTAGAAGAGCTGTTGATTTGGGAACAAGAAAAACGTTTGCTGATGTGGGGGCAAGTGTGGCGAAGTTGCTAAATGTAAAGTGGAACGTGGCGGGCTCGAGTTTTCATTAGCTTGAATATTCAAAGTGTATAGTCCAACTATGTCAATCACTTTGACCAAAGAAATCAATCTTTTGTAAAATAAACGAACTGCAACTCCTGTCTATTCGTCAATGCTTTTGAGAAACTCAGGGTCAATTGCTACAAGTATCTCTCGAATCTTTTCCATGCCAGTAATTTTTCTGACCTTAACCCTTCAGTCATTCAATTGCAAAGGTTAAAGAAGCAGGGAATTCACTTGGAGGAGACGCAGAATCGCCAAATGAAATCGTCATTGTAGGTTTGTATTCATACCCTTTAATCTATCCCTTTTTAATACGCAACATATTTCCATTACTTAAAGCTATTGTGATGAAGCTCATAAAATACTTTACATTATGGTATTGCCAAATCTTAGTGTAAATCTTCACTGGACTCGGATAAAAAAGCTCGAGCTTTCGCTCGAGCCTCCAAAATTTTTAACTAAAAAACTTAGTCAACTAACTCAATCAACGCTTCTTGCACACTATCCCCACGACGAACCATCGCAAGTTTAAGAATACGTGTATAGCCACCCGGACGACTCGCATACTTCGGCGCAATCTCGTCCATCACCTTACGCAAAATCTCTTGGTCTTGAATTTCCCGCCCAACTAAACGGCGTGAATGAAGGTCTGCACCACGCGCAGTGGTAATTAGTTTTTCAACATAAGGCTGCAAGCTCTTGGCCTTGGTCACGGTTGTCTTGATGCGCCCGTGACGAAACAAAGCCGTCGCCTGAGCGCGGTTAAGCGCAATGCGGCTGCTGCTGTTTCTATTCAGCTTGCGCCCGCTTGATAAGTGTCTCATTTCTAAACTCCAATCTACCTTTTCAGTTACTTAATGCTTTTGGTTGAAGGTAGGAAGGTTAAAAGTTAAAGGTTAAAAACTTTTTTGTTTTGCTTTTAACCTTCCTACCTTTCACCTTCAACCTTTAACCTATTCCTTTAGGAATAATCCCTGCTTATTCAGGCTCTCTTCAATCTCCTCGAGCGACTTCTCGCCGACTCCGCCGACTTTTTTCAGGTCACGTTTCGACAAAGCGAGTAACGCCGTGACTGAATCAATACCTTCTTCTTGCAGCGAGTGCAAGACGCGGCTGGATAAGGTTAAGTCCTCGAGTCTTACTTGTGGGCCGTCATTGACGGGTTCTGCAACGGCTGCTTTGGGTGTCGAGACAACCACAGGGATTTTCTCTTCGATGACAGTTGTTTCAACATGACCGCCAAACACTGCAAGCTGACCACGCAAAATATCCACAGACTTGTCCAACGCCTCGCGCGGGCTGATGCTGCCGTCTGTCCAGACGCGCAAAATCAGTTTATCCAAGTCAGTTTGTTGACCGACGCGCGTGTCTTCCACGCGGTAAGCGACGCGGCGCACGGGCGTGAAAATCGCGTCAACAGGAATGGAATTGATGCGGTCTTTGGTGCCGTGAATTTCGGCGGGAACATAGCCCACACCAGGCTCCACGCGCACTTCCATAATGAGCTTGCCGCCTTTGGCGATGGTCGCCAGTTGAAGGTCAGTGTTGATTACTTCAACGTTTGGGGGCAGTTCAAACTGACCGGCGGTGACGGGGCCTTCTTTTTCAGCACGTAACGTAAGCGTAACGGGTTCGTTATCGTGCAGTTTAACAACCAACTCTTTCAAGTTGAGGATAATCTGCATGACATCTTCTTTTACGCCCTCGATGGTTGAAAACTCGTGGAGAACGTCTTCGATGTAAACACTGGTAACAGCCGTGCCAGGAATCGAGGAAAGCAAGATGCGGCGGAGCGGGTTACCGATGGTGACACCATAACCTCGCTGGAGCGGCTCAATGACGAATTCACCGTATTTATCGGTGACTTTAGCTTGGAATTTCGGCGCGACTTGGAGCATGGTTTACCTCGAGTAGTATTCAATAACCAGGAGTTCGTTAACAGGGACGACAATATCTTCGCGGGAAGGAACGCTGAGGACTTTTCCTCTGCCACTTTCAGTGTCAAACTCGAACCAGGGCAGATTGCGACCACGGCGTTTTTGCTCGAGGTTCGCTTTGATAAACACGTTCTCTTTGCTGCCAGGGCGCAAGGAAATTTCGTCGCCAACCTTAACAGCGTAAGAGGGAACGTCTAAACCTTTACCGTTGATTAAAATATGACCGTGACCGACAAACTGACGTGCTTGGCGGCGGGTGCTGGCGATGCCCATGCGGTAGATAACGTTATCAAGGCGTTGCTCGAGCATTTGCAAAAACACGGTTCCTGTAGAACCTGTTTTCTTACTGGCTTCTGCAAAAAGATTAGCGAACTGCTTTTCACCTACATTGTAATACAAACGCAGTTTTTGCTTTTCACGCAGACGAATGGCGTAGTCTGTGGGCTTACCTCTACGTGACTGGCCGTGCTGACCAGGCCCGTAAGGACGGCGTTCCATAAACTTCGCAACTTTCGCGGATTCTGTGAGGTTCACACCTTCACGGCGACTAATTTTGACGGCTGGGCCTCTATATCTACTCATATCCTTCTCCTACGCATTCAACTGACGCTTGCGTGGACGGCAGCCGTTGTGAGGTGTGGGGGTGTCATCAATGATCGAACGCACGTTGACACCTGTCGCTTGAATCGAACGAATGGCTTGCTCACGGCCAGCACCTGTACCACGAATGACAATATCCATCTGCGTGACACCCATGTTTTGCGCCATGCGTGTTGCATCGGCTGCTGCAAGTTGGGCAGCGTAAGGTGTGCCTTTTTTAGAACCTTTGTAACCAATTTTGCCAGCACTCGACCAAGCGATGGTATTGCCCCCTGCATCGGTAATGGTCACAATCGTGTTGTTATAGCTCGCGTGAATGAAAGCTTTGCCTTCACCCACATTACGGCGCGTGCGTTTCTTGGTCTTGCCACCCGCCTTGTTTGTTTTGTTTTCAGTTGCCATTGATTTGAGTCTCCTTTAATTTCAGCCTTACTAGCCATCAGCTTTCAGCTATCAGCCGTCAGTAAGAATAAAAAGCTGAAAGCTGATGGCTGATAGCTGTCGGCTTATTTCTTCGGTGCTTTCTTCTTACCAGCAACGGTGCGGCGGGGGCCTTTTCTCGTGCGGCTGTTGGTGCGACTGCGCTGACCACGCACAGGAAGACTGCGGCGGTGGCGGAGGCCACGGTAACTGCCAATGTCCATGAGGCGTTTGATGTTGAGCTGGATTTCGCGGCGGAGGTCACCCTCGACTTTGAAATTTTTGTCAACGTAATCACGAATTTTTTGTGCTTCGGCTTCCGTTAGATCTTTCACCCGTGTATCTGGGTTGACTCCTGTAGCTTCTAAAATTTCTTGTGAACGGGGTAGCCCTATACCAAAGATATAAGGTAGTGCGTGTTCAATACGCTTTTCTCTCCGTAAATCTACACCTGAAATACGTGCCATAATTTACCCTTGCCTTTGCTTATGTTTCGCGTTTACGGGACAAATCACGTAAACTCTGCCGTGGCGACGAATGACTTTGCATTTGTCGCAAATCGGTTTGACGGATGCTCTGACCTTCATTCCTTCTCCTTCAGTTATAAAAACCTTTGCTGCGATTCAGGGGCGCACGCCATGCGCCCCTACATGCGTTATTTTCTATAAACGATGCGGCCTTTTTCTTTATCGTAGGTGCTAATTTCCAACACCACACGGTCACCTGGCAAAATGCGGATGTAATTGCGGCGCAACTTCCCACCGACATGCGCGAGGACTTCGGGGCCTGCATCTAACTTAATCTTAAAGGTCGTATTGGGGCGTGCGTCTAAAACCACGCCTTCCGCGCGAATGACATCGGAGTTTTCCTCAACAACAGGACGTTCTTCGCGTGGTTCACGCCTCGGTGTCGGTTTCTTCTTTTTGACGGGTCGCTTTTGCGCCACATGACCTCCATTGGTCGCTGTCAGCTTTTAGCTGTCAGCTTTCAGCTAAAAGATTCGGTGTGAATCTGCTAGCTGTTTGTTGCTCGAGACCTTCGTACTTCACCTTTATCGGCGTGCAAGGGGCTAAAGCCGCCTTGTTCTGCGAATCTCGCTTACAGCAAAACTTCAGTAACACCTGTTCTTTTTGAAAACAGATGCCACCTCTCTTTAGGCCGCAACCAGCTCGAGTGGTCGAACGGTTTTGGCGGTTAAAATCATAGGTCCTTCTTCGGTGATGGCAACGGTATGCTCGAAGTGAGCTGCCAGACTTCGGTTCTTGGTTGGGGCTGTCCAACCATCCCGCAAAATCTTGACCTCGGCGCGTTTTTCAGACACCATCGGTTCTATTGCTAACACCAAACCAGGGCGCAAGAGTGGGCCTTCGCCTCTCTTGCCAAAGTTTGGAACTTCAGGCGATTCGTGAAAGTCAGCACCTATGCCGTGACCCACAAACTCCCTTATCGCCCAATAACCTGCCACGCGGATGACATCTTCGATTGCCGCGGAAATGTCTCCAACGCGCTTGCCAACTCGTGCTTGCTCGATACCTGCGTATAGGGAGCGTTCGGTAACCTCGAGCAAACGCTTTGCCTTAGACGAGACCGTGCCGATGGCATAGGTTTTAGCCATGTCACCTGCGTAGCCTCGGTAAAAGGTACCAACATCAATAGACAAAATGTCACCGTCTTTGAGGGGGTTGTTGTTGGGAATCCCGTGAACAACCACTTCATTGACTGAGGTGCATAATGTCGCTGGAAAAGAGGGGCCGCCTTGCGGATGGCGGTAGCCCTTAAACGCGGGTTTTCCGCCCCGCGAGAGGATAGCATCTTCAGCTATTTTATTCAACTCTGCCGTCGTCGCCCCAGGTTTTATGTATGGCTCTATGGCCTCGAGAGCCTCCCGGTTGATACGGGCAGCCTCGAGCATAATCGCTAGTTCACTAGGGCGTTTGACAATCATTCAAAAAACTCCAAAATCGGTTATTCGTTCTTCGTCATTCGTTTTTCGTTTTTTAGGTTTTGCCTTTACGAAGAACGAATCACTAAAAACGAATCACCTGCCTACGGCAGAACCTCAGAAATACGTGCAAAAACTTCTTCCAAACTGCCAACCCCGTCTACTTTTCGCAGTTTAGAACGTTTTTCGTAGTAGTCTACAACGGGTTGTGTCGAAGACTTGTAGACCTTCATACGTTCGCGGATGACTTCTTCGGTGTCGTCGGAGCGGCCTTCTTTTTGGGCACGTTCCACGAGACGCTGCACTAACTCTTCTTCGCTGACTTCCAGAAGCACCACGCCTGTGATGCCTGTGCCAAACTCCTTGAGAAGTTTGTCCAGTGCTTCAGCCTGGGCAGGGGTGCGCGGGAAACCATCAAAAAGGATTCGCACAGGGTTCATGCCATTGATTTCAGCGCGAACCATCCCGATTACAATTTCGTCGGAGACGAGTTGACCCGAATCCATAATAGCTTTAGCTTGTTGACCTAACTCTGTGCCACGTTTTACATGATCACGGAGCATGTCGCCTGTTGAAATTTTGAGGAGGCTACGGGCCCGTGCCAGCTTGACGGCTTGTGTGCCTTTGCCAGCTCCAGGCGGCCCCATGAGCAAAACGATTTCAGGAGACGTATTCGCCATTGCTACATTCTTCTCCCGCGTCCACGAATAGAACCACC
>JBOFGY010000031.1:0-33511 GCA_051649365.1 Trueperaceae bacterium | reverse complement strand
TGAAAGGTTAAAAGTTGAAGGTAAGAAGGTTGCTTTTAACCTTTCACCTTCTTACCTTCCTACCTTTAACCTTTACAGTGAGGATGCCCATGACAACAACTCTGAATAAATCAACCATTAGCAAAGCCCAACTCCAAGACTTCTATGACCTCGAGCCGCTCTACTCCCCCGAAGAAAAACTCATCCGCGATAGTGTGCGTGAATTTGCAAAAGCCGAACTTTTGCCACACGTGGGTGAGTGGTGGCAAGAGGGAATTTTCCCTGAAGATTTACCGCGCAAGTTTGGTGAACTTGGCGTACTTGGTATGACCATTCCTGAAGAATACGGTGGACTTGGTGCGTCGTATCTTGCGTATGGTTTAGTCAACCGCGAAATTGAGTATGCCGATTCGGGGATGCGCTCGTTTGTGAGTGTGCAGTCCTCCCTCGTGATGTATCCCATTCACCGCTACGCTTCTGAAGCACTCAAAAAAGAATGGTTGCCACGCTTAGCAAGGGGTGAAGCTGTTGGTTGTTTTGGTCTTACTGAACCTGATGCAGGGAGCGACCCAGGAAGTATGAGTACAAAGTGTCGCAAAGTTGGTCATGACTACGTGATTACAGGTGTGAAACGTTGGATAACCAGTGGCTCGAGAGCCCATGTTGCCATCATCTGGGCTAAAGACGAAACAAGCGGAGAGATTTTAGGTTTCCTCGTCGAGACAAATCGTCAAGGTTTCAAAACAATAGACATCAAAACCAAAGCCTCAATGCGTGCCTCTGTTACTTCAGAGCTTTATCTCGATGAAGTTGTCGTACCTGCTGAAAATCGCCTCGATGTTATCGGGCTTAAAGGCCCATTGTCCTGTCTCAATCAGGCACGGTTTGGCATTGCGTTTGGTGTCTTAGGTGCAGGATTCTCTTGTTTTGAAGAAGCTGCCACGTACAGCGAAGACCGCTCGATTTTTGGTGTGCCACTCTCAGGTAAACAAATCATTCAAGCCAAACTTTCGGACATGCTCGGTGATTTAACAAAGGGAAGTCTTCTCGTGTTTCACTTGGCGCGTCTCAAAGAACAAGGCAAAGATACCCCCGCCAGAATTTCACTTGCCAAACGCGACAACGTTCGTAGTGCGTTAAACGCTGCAAGAATGGCGAGAGATATTTTGGGTGGCAACGGCATCACGACAGAATACGCCAGCATTCGCCATATGTTGAACCTCGAGACTGTTGCAACGTATGAAGGAACAGATACCGTTCACACACTCGTGCTTGGCCGTGAAATTACAGGACACAATGCGTTTTAGAAGTGTATAAGCAAACAGCGTCTTTTCCAAGTGAAGAACGTTATGGATGGACAAGTCGAATTCGTCGTGCTGGTGTATCTGTTGCCTCAAATATTGCAGAAGGACATGCACGCTCTTACACCAATTCCTATTACAGTCGAAAATGAGCAAGTAGGAAAATCACAACGCCACATAAAGCTCGAGTAACGTGGTGTTTCCAAACAACTTTTCCTAGAACAACATAAGCATTGATTAAAGACGTAACTGAGGCGAGAATGAGACCACTGCCCAAAATAACTCTGGTATATGGAAAACTTCCAATAAACGCAGCAAAGGCAATCATCAAAAGTGCAGCAGCAAGCATGAATAAAAACGCGACCCAAGGTTTGCGCCTTACGACCATCCAGGTGCCAAAGGCATTAACGAACGCATAAGCGAGTGTAAAAAGTGCTGCGAGAATGAGCATTGAAGATAGTTTATTCGGAAGTAGGGTTTTTCCCAACTCCTAAAAAAATCTTGGTCAGTTCTTTTTCGGAAAATAAATCTTGAATGTAAAGAACCTCGAGTTCCTTGCTTGTAAATTTGACGAGTTGCTTTTGAAGCCAACTATCTATGCCAGAGGTCTTATCTGCGAGATAAAGAAGTTTATCTATGTTGCCTTTACGGCCAAAAAAATGAGCTGCACCAAGAACGTCTGCGTCACTTGGGACGAGACGTTTCTCGAGTCGTAATGCTTCATCGCGGAGTGCCTCAGGGCTAAACTGTAATTGTGTAACAAGATGCGCATCGGGGAATTGAAGTGCAGGCAGGCATGTCTCTAAAAGCCAAGCTTGCCCCACAACACCTGCAACCTGCTGTTGTCCAGGTAGCGTTGTCCAACGGGGTTCGCTGTAGCGTTTGGATTGTGTTTTATTGCGGTGGCGTTCCCAGGTTAAACGCACTTTGGCAGGGTCGCGCTTTAGGGAGAGCAGTGTTTCTAAGACAAGAGGCTCGAGGTCACTCGATAACGTTACTGGAACTTTGAGGAGTGGTGGCAAACCACCAAGGCGTGCTAAAGCACTAGGGAAATTGGCAATCCACGGGTCTTGGCCACTACCACGACTCGAGAGTTTACCCGTGCCATTAAGATAAGGAACAACCAGCAAATCTGTATGTGTGAGCGCGAGAGATTCAGCCACAGCAAATTGAAAATTGAGTCCTGGAATAGCGCGAACGTGTTCGTATTGGTGAAACGTGTAAACCGCTTCGGGGTCGCCGTAGTGAATGTCTGCACCGATATCTGTTAAGAGCGAAACCCAAAACTCACCATAGTGTTCCCATAAAAGTTGGC
This sequence comes from Trueperaceae bacterium, assembly GCA_051649365.1. GTDB lineage: Bacteria > Deinococcota > Deinococci > Deinococcales > Trueperaceae > CAVTAE01. Next base: position 30,916 of record JBOFGY010000031.1, on the reverse strand, counting down.
GGATGAAACCTATACGCATGACTTGCAAGTGTACGGGGGGAAAGGAGAAAGGGTCAAGTTACAGGTTTTCATCTACAGGTCTTCACGGTTAAGAAAAGTGTCGCCAGGTTTGAAGGCTTTGGGTCGTAACTTGGTATCTAAGAGTTTGCGGTCATCAAAAATATAGCAGTCGCCTTCATAGTCTTGGTCAGCATCAGGTATTTCTTTGAAATAATTGAGAATGCCGCCCTCGAGCTGATAGACTTCGATACCTTTTTCAGCCAGCCAAGCCGTAGTCTTTTCACAACGAATGCCGCCCGTGCAGTACATGGCGATAGTTTTATCCTCGGCCTGCCAGGTTGGCAAATGATTTTCCATATAGTTGGCGAAATGACGAAAATATAAAACTCCTGGGTCAATGGCATTTTTAAAATGTCCGTGTTGATACTCGAAAGAATTACGGTTATCAATGACCACGACATCCTCACGCTTTATCAGTTCGCGCCATTCTTTTGGTGAAACATTAATGCCTGTTTTACTTGTCGCATCTACATGAGGTAAACCTAGCGGCACGATTTCTTTTTTGAGTCTGACCCTAAAGCGTCTGAAGGGCATGGTGTCGCAAGGCGTGCGCTTCATCATCATGCCAGTGAAGCGTGGGTCGGCCTCGAGCCAATCCTTTACCTTTTGCAGTTGTTCTTCTGTGCCGGCTAGCATTCCGTTAATGCCCTCATGGGCAACTAAAATACTACCCATTACGCCGGCATCCCCGCAGACAGACTCGAGGGTTTCCTTAAGCGCATTCGTATGTTCAATAGTTACAAAACGATAAAAAGCATCGTGCCAAAGCATGTTTTCAAGTATAGCAAGTTTGTTTGGTAGCTTGGTACTTGCATATATTTGTGTATTTGGTAGTTGCTGTAGAGATGGCGAAGAGGGAATATCTATCTTTCTCCTCCCTCCTTCCTCCTCCCTCCTTCCGTTATGAGCCCCGCTTCCAAACACGCCTTAGCTGCCCTATCCAGTAACTCCACACTGCAACCACTTCTTTCTGCAATCCAGAGTAAATCGTGGTTACCATCCGCATAATTGAGGAGCCAAAACATGGCCGAAGAAAGTTCGGGGATAGTATTTCTACCCAGCGTATCGTAAAGTCCGTGTTTGCCGAGTTGTGGTTCGCCGTTTGGGAAAAGATTGATGTAGGTGCGGTTGACCTCGAGCGTCTTCACCACCTTTACATACATCTCGACGGACTCGACCATTGCTTCAAACGAAATAAAATTTTTCTTATCAAGTGAGGTGTGATATTCGGGATATGTTCCGTACATTGAACGCATGAGTGAACCCATCGGCAGATTAAAACCAGGCGAGCTATATTGGCGTTCATCACTACCAAGTGGAGAAAAATCAATGACCTTGTGAGGTTGACCAGAATGTTTAAGCACGTGTTCAGTAGCGTGGTCGACGAGGGCTAAGGGTGAGCTAAGGCTATTTAAATTGAGGCTAGATTGCCTCGAGCGTTTATACGTGAATCCACCAGCATCACCAATGCAGGTCATAACATAACCTGCGACAACATGCTTTTTAAGATGCTCACCGCGTAAATGTAAATAAGCAAGAGCACCAATGGTTTCTGGTAAAAAAACAAAGCGATACGTGAAATGGCGTTTCTCCAACATTTTTAATTCTCGATATAAAAATGCTGCAACGAGTGGCCCTGATAGTTCGTTATTGGCTAAGGACGGATGACAGGTGTAGGTCGAGATTAAAATTTCTTCGATACTTTCGCCAGGCAAAACAGCTTCGCTTAGTGTGAGCGAACCATCAAAAAGTTCTGTGTCAACAACAATGTTGTAATCCCCCTCGGGCAGTGCGTCGCGTTCACGTTGCGACAAACAAAACCCCCAACGTGGTGCGTAGTAACTCGTGATATACGGAATAGCTTCAGGTTTGTCGGGGAGACTGTAAAGATGGTTTTCCAAATCTTGTTTTGAAAGCGTTCCCTTAAAAGGAACCGAGTAATTCACGAGATGTAAAGTGTTGTCTTTGACATCTAAAAATTTTTTACCGTTTGGGTCAAGAATGTAGGCTTCGTTCACGCGCCACTCTTTGGGAACCGTCCAGTCAAACACGTGGGTTCCTGTGGGAATTTCGTGACGCTCGAGTTCCACTAACTCACCGAGAATCGCGTGGGTTTGCCGCACGCCATCCCCGGTAATACTCCGCAGGATGGGCCACAGGCGGTCAAAGTAGTGCTCGAGGTCTTGGGGGAAAGGCATGGCCTATTTTACGGGGCAGAAGGTCGAAAGAGGCAAAAGGCGAGGGGTTTGAGGTTTTTAGCCTTTTCCCTTTGCTTTCCCTCTTAGCCGACTCAGAAATACTTTCCCGGGGTAAATGGCAATGCTTTGACTGCTTTGACCGCTTCAGCTAGGGGGGCATCGAAACCCCTGGCGAGTTCTTGCAGGTTTTCACTGACCTCGACATTGGGTGTCACACCGTTCGTGAAGGCTGTACCGTCTATACCTTCTAAGTTAGCAACAGCAATCATTATGACGCTTCCATCGGGAAGACTAAAATCCTGAATGGCTTCGACATTGCCAAGTGTTTTCTCACCAATGATGGTGGCTCGTCCCAAGTTTTGCAACACGAGCGCGGCAACTTCGCCAGCACTACTATTATCTTGGTTAACCAAAATGGCAAGAGGGCCAGAGAATTGGACGGGTTCATCCAGTGTGTATTCACCAACAAGACCACCATCGGGGGTGTAGAGGCTGCCACGTCCTTGACCGTTTCTTAGGGTGTAGCTTGAACGCCACACCACTTCATTATGCCGTGTTGCGGCGGCCCACTCGCCTTCAATAAATGCCCCTAGCACGAGCCCAAGCTCATCTAAGCGGCCACCAGGATTGCCACGCAAATCGAGAACAAGGGTAGTGGCTCCTTGCGTTTGTAAAGCAGCAATCAAGCTATGAACTTCTTGCGCGATACCTTCGCGTAAAAAGGTTGGTAGATAGATATAGCCTGTCGTGCTGTCAAGCATACGGGCTTCGGGGGCATCGCGCACTTCTGAAAACTGGATAACATCGGGGGTCAAGCGTATATCGAAGCGTTGGCTCTTGCGGCGAACCTCGAGGCTCACCTCAGCTTGCTTTACGGAGCTAGAGAGGATTGCGGAAATTTGATAGGTATTAGCTTCGCGCACGTCTTCATTGCCAACCTTTACAATCACATCCCCACGCTGTAACCCTGCCAGACTCGCTGGCGTATTAGGAAAGACCCGCTCGATGACAATGCCCGTACTTGGCAGATAACTATGCTGTACGCCTAAGCCACGCTCATCGTTTACGGGAGGAGTAGTTACCACAGCCTCACTACGTTCAGCCACTTGACCGAGCCAGCTCGAGTGATCATCCTCTAGACTACTCACCATGCGCCGCATGGCACTATCAAACTCACTGCGGTTTGGAGCCGCCAGAGCCGCTTCGCGGTATTCGCCTGCCCATGCCCCCCAATCACGGTAATCCTGGTTCCAATAGTTATCTTCAAAAACGTTCACCACTGCATCAAAAATCCGCGTACGCCCTTCGGGAGTTTCCCAAATGCTTTCTTGGCTATAAACTAGAGAAACACTGTTCAAACATAAGAGGTTAAACGACAAAAGCCCACCAAAGGCTAGCCCTTTGCTAAAAGCTAAAAATCTGCTCGAGGACGTAAAGGTAGATTTGGCAGAGACAGCTTGGGGAAGATACATGACTTCATCCTAGGACATTTCCCCTGAGGAGAACGTAATGTTTTTTATGAGGAAGATGGTGTGGATGACGTAGGTACGTCCAAAAGCTTCTCAGAAACCCCTGCTAGGTTTGTCATAATGTCTCGGTTTGTGAACCAAATAATACGCAAGCCACATGACTCTAAACAAGCCGTTCGTAGAGCATCACATTCCCGACCCTCAGGTGTGTAATGTTGCGCTCTGTCAACCTCAATAACCAGCTTTTTCTCTGGGCAATAAAAGTTAAGGATGTACCAGCCCGCAGGACGCTGACGACGAAATTTCACGGGCGCATTCCGCAAAAGCAGCTATCTCACCTTTTTCTTTTAACCCTGTCGCGACTCTGTTTAGCAGCAAATACCTAAGACCTCATTCTCCCTCCTTCATCCTGCCCTCCTGTTATCTTTTTCACACCCGCATTTTTTAAGAGATTTGTAAGAATCCCGTAAGAGTTTTTGTACTAATCTGTGTCTTGAGCACGGACGAAAGAAAGTGCTGAAATCATGAAGTGGGTACTGGTTCATATCTTATATTTCCTCCAGCTACCCAGAACAGGAAACGAATATGCGTAAAGGTTCTAACAAGGGTTTCACCCTCATCGAGTTGCTCATTGTGATTGCAATCATCGGTATTCTTGCTGCGGTGTTGATTCCGAACCTCTTAGGTGCACGTCAACGTGCCAACCTTACAGCCGCTCAAGCTGCTGTTCGTAACGCTGTTACGAATATGGAAACACTTCGTAATCCTTCAACAGGTCTTCTTGTAGCTACCACTACGGGTAACAACTGTGTTGATACGACTAAAGGTTTCTCAGCTGCACCAAACGGTTTAACTTCTTGTGCAATTGCTATTACTAACGGCGGTAACGACTATACACTCACATCTGTGTTAGTTCAAAACGTGACTGGTAAAGTTGGTTTAGTATATAACTCTCAAACACAAGTATTTTCATTCAACTAATTCTTAATTAAGGAGTAGCTTTATGAAGAAGCAATCTATTAGAGGTGAAGGTTTTACCCTAATTGAGCTTCTGATTGTCATCTCAATAGTTTCAATTTTAGTAGCCGTTTTAACGCCTAATCTTCTAATGGCACGTAGACGCGCCAATCAATCTGTAGGTCAAATTTTTGCACGTAATACAGCATCAATTGTAGAGATGAAAAGGGAACCGGCAACAGGTAGTGTAAACACATTGGATGGCGTTGATTGTCTAGATCAGAATCGGGGATTTTCAGCAAAACCTGCTCCAATAGTTGCATGTGCAATCTCTACTTTCAATATTGGTGTAGATTACAAAATTACTTTAAGTTTAGATTTCACTATGACAGGATTTAGCTCAATGGAATACGATTCAACAACGGGTAAATACGTTTATTTACCGTAAGACCATCTATATTCAATTTTAATTGCATTGATATGGGCATCTTTTTTTGGGATGCCCTTTTTCTCTCTCTGACTTCCCTAACCTTTTGAAAAAGAGTAAGAAAAATCCCATGGACGACTCTAGAACTCAGCTAAAGTGAGAAATTATGACTTCTAAAGCTGTTAAAAACTTATTTCTGCAAAGAATGATCTTGTTGTTTGCGGTGCTATACCCATTCGTGTTTATTCCAGGTGCTCGTATTTGGTCTATCAATCATTGGCAAGATCCAATAGTTCAATCCAATGAGATTTTTCAAATGCTCCCAAAGCTATTCATTCTCTTTACTGTTGCTTTGTTGGGTTTTATATCAGTTCGTCCAATTCTTTGGCGTGAACCTTTTATATGGTTTTTACTTGGCAGCTTTGTTTTTATTTGTACAGGAGTAATGAACTCTCAGGATGAATTTGCCTTTAGCTTTTTGGGCCCTAGCCGTCGCATGGATGGACTTCTTTATCACATAGCTTTAACAATGTGGGGTGTTTTCACTTATCATGTAGCTCAAAAGTACCCAAAGCAAGTAATTTTCTCATTATTTGCTGGAATGCTTATTTCTGGAGCTATTCAAGGCATAATCGCTATCTTTCAAAGATTGGGCTTAGATATTTTTTCCTATCTGGTGCGTTATCAACCTTATGGCATACCTGTAGGAACGATTGGTCAGCCAGGTATGCTAGCAGGTTTACTTTTGGCATCTTTGTTATCAGGTTTGGTGTTGTTCACTCTTGCTCAATCGGGTTCTAAGAATAAATTATGGATAGTTATTGCTTTAGTATTAACTAGCGCAGGTTTGGGTGTTTCTACAAATAGAGCTGCCCTTATCGCACTTGTTGTTGGGATGGTGGGTCTTAATCTTGCACGACGTTCCTGGAAATTTTTAGGATTGTCTATTCTTATTACCCTATCTATTTTCTCTGCAAAGGATTTGTTGCCTACAACACCTGGAAAGACTCGAGACTATGTAGACGCATCAACTTTCAATACGAGAAAAGTTATTTGGCAAATCGCTTTCGAGGTAGCACCTCACATTCGCGGCTTTCCATTTATTGGTGGTGGGCCAGATGCGTTTAAACTGGCACAGCTTAGAAATCCACCCCTCGAGAAGATTGAACAGGCTTATCGTATGGAGATGGCTTGGTCTAAGGATTTAGAGTTTGAGAAAGTTGAGACCGTACTCGAGCCGGGAGCTCCCATTCGTACGAAGGAGATTTACTTTTTTGTAAAGCCCAAGCCAGGAGAAGATAGCCAAATCAATGCTTACTCCTTCTTGATAGACAAAGCGCATAGCTTCCCTATAGATCGCTTACTCTCTTACGGAATATTTAGTGTTTTAATTTGGTTGGTCTTATATTTGTACCCGGTGTGGTGGGGTTGGCTTAGTACTGATTTGCTTAAATCGGGATTTGCCTGGACACTGTTGGCGATATTTACATACTATTTAGTTTGGTTTCCTGTTATTCAGGTCGAGCCTCTTCATGTTTCTTTGCTTGCAGCTGCTTGGGCTGTTTTGAAAGGCAGTGATATTACGAAAAATGCAGAAGGCTCGAGTGTAGTAAGATTATAACAATAAATTTAGTGAAGAAGGCTCAGATTTTGGGCATCTTTTTCGCGCTTCCCTTTTTGCTTTTTGCCCTTTTGCTTCTCAAGGGAGTAGGGGTATGATAGTGAGGACACTTCGCAATGAAATAAATGAAGTAATAGTAGGTTTGCCGAACCTGTATTTCCCAGGTATTTTGCGCTGTAGCTTCGCTAATGCGTTTGTCCTACTTTGTGCCTCTCTTCAACCTGTTACACTTCAGCCTGTAGGAAAAACCATGCCAGGAATTGCAGTAATCGGGGCGCAGTGGGATTCTACATACCTTGCCTTAGCTCTTCAAAGCACAGACAGCGTTTGCATTCCGCAAATCGGCGTTAGTTTTTGCTGTCCTGTAGAAATCCCCGACGTTTACTTTTGACTTTCCTCATGCTTAATTTTTGCTCAACTCACCCTTTCCCTTCTGTTAAGGGGGCAAAGGCCCTACAACTTTCTGCTTCGCAATCTGTCTTTTTCAAGTGTTGTAAAATGACCTTCTAACACAATAGCCTCATTCTCCAAAACTTTCAAAATAATTTCGGCGGTTTCTGTAGGTGTAGTAGGAATAAACCGACAGTAAACAACACCCGCAGGCTTAGGCTCTACGTTTTTTAACATCAAATATCCAAAGTCTCTATCGAAGGTAAAGAGAATCGCTTGTTGTGTTGCTGCTAAATTCCACACAGCTAAATCATCTATGCCTGGGTTTTTACCAGCCACTGAGTAGACATCATGCCCTGCCACATGTAATGCCACAATACTAGCAAGTGGCACATTCTCGTCAGCGAGAAATTTCAAGCATGACCTCTTCTTCAACAGTTTCTTGTGCGTAGGCGATGGCTGCTCGTAAGCCTTCACGGGTCAGTTGTGGATAGTTTTCCAAGATTTGTGCTTCTGTCCAGCCTTGGGCAAGTAAACCAAGTAAAAAACTTACAGAAAGTCGGGTGTATCTGACAATAGGCTTTCCTGCTAACACGCTGGGGTTTGAGGTAATCCATGTTTGCCACATGAACTTAGTTTACACCATTCGCATTTACACGGACATCTTCTTCACGCTTCACTTTTTATTTTCGTTTTTGCCCCCTCTAGGTTTTTGCTGCTCCTGTTTTTAGGAGGTGAATACAAAGGTCTACTTCGCAATGAAGTAATAGCAGGTTTACCGAACCTGTATTTTGTGTGCCTCTGCATAAAGCCTCAGTGCTGCGTTAATACGGTTTTCAGTCCCTGCTTGTGACTTAAACCATTCCAGCACATCAGTATCTAAATACAAAACAACAGCCTTTTGAGACGGCAGACGAACACTAGCGCGTTCAAAAAAGGAACTGTCAAGCTCTGGACTATCAGAGGTATCAATGTTCTCATCTGCTAAACTGTCAACCTTAGCCCAGTTGGTCTTTGAGGATTTGTTCGTATTTACTGCGCTCATGTTTCACCGCCTTTCTAAGTGATATTACTCTTATGGTATCAGGTTCAGGTTCCGTAAAGACAATAACTACGATACGAGCTTGTAATAAGCCAATCCCAACATAGCGGTCTTCACCGTAATCTTCTCTCGTATCTGATGCAATGAGCATGGGGGTTTGAAAAACCTGCCAAGCATCAGCGAAATCGAAGCCATGCTTTTCAATGTTGTTGACATTCTTCTCTTCATCCCACTCAAAAGTCATGCTAGAAGTCTATCATTGACATTTCGCGGTATTGTAGAAATTGATCTGGAGGAGCTATGATTCGCAATCAACAAGAGTTGGAAGCCTCGCAGGAGCGCATTGCAAAGTTTCAGTCTTGGCTTTTAGACATGCGCCAAACGACCTCGTCAAAAGAGTTTGTACTCATGTCGAGTGGCTACCGTTTAGAAATTGAAAAAATGCAAGCAGAAGTTTTAGAATATTTACTTTCTCCTGCCTTAACGATCTCAGATGCAGCTTAATTGCATTTAGTACGGGCATCTTTTTCGCGCTTCCCTTTTTCTTTTTTTGCCCTTTTGCTTCTTAAGGGAGTAGGGGCATGTAGGGAGGACACTTCGCAATGAAGTAATTGCAGGTTTACCGAACCTGTATTTCCCAGGTATTTGTTTGCTAATGCGTTTGTCCTACTTTGTGCCTCTCTTCAACCTGTTACACTTCAGCCTGGAGGAAAAACCATGCCAGGAATTGCAGTAATCGGGGCGCAGTGGGGAGACGAGGGTAAAGGCAAGGTCGTTGACGCGCTGGCAAGTGAAGCAGATGTGGTTGTTCGGTATTCAGGTGGCGCGAATGCAGGTCATACGGTTGTGGCTGGAGAAGAAATGTTCAAGCTCCATCATTTGCCCTGCGGTGTTTTACACGACAAACCCATGTCTGTGTTGGGTGGGGGTATGGTTATTGACCCCTGGACATTTCGTGAGGAGTACGAAAAAATGGCCGCACGACGGGATGTTGGTGAAGTCTACATTTCGCACGAAGCCCACATCGTGTTACCGCATCACAAAAAAAATGACGAGGGTGGCGGTTTTGTTGGTACGACAGGGCGTGGTATTGGCCCGACCTATAGCGATAAAGCGCGGCGTGTCGGGATTCGCTTTGGCGATTTACTGGACGATGATGTCTTAAAAGAAAGGCTGCAACGACTGCTCGAGGCTAAACCAAACTCTACGGCGAAAGTCGGTTGGACATCGGTAGCTATGGGCATGGACGCACTCAAAGACGTGCGTGAATTTATTAAACCCCTTGTGCGTGATACAGGCGCACTGGTTCGTGAAGCTTTGCAGCAAAATAGAAAAGTTATGTTTGAAGGTGGGCAAGGCACGATGCTCGATTTGTCTTACGGCACCTATCCTTTTGTCACGAGTTCGCATCCGAGTGTGGGTGGCATTATCGTTGGGTCTGGGGTAAGTCACAAAGCACTGAACAGTGTGTACGGTGTGGTCAAAGCTTTTACGAGTCGTGTGGGGCATGGCCCGTTTATAACAGAAGTTGACGGTGACGCTGCCGTGAGACTACGTGGTACAGGCTCGAACCAGTGGGATGAATATGGCACGACTACAGGCCGGGCGCGGCGTGTGGGTTGGCTCGACTTGGTGCAGCTTAAATACGCTTGCGACCTTAACGGTTTTGACGGCCTAGTCGTTACAAAGCTTGATGTCTTGTCTGGGCTCGAGCGTATTCCAGTGTGCATAGAGTATAAAGACAACAAGCCTGTGTATAAAGAGATGCCGGGTTGGGGTAATCTTAAAGGTCTTGGGACACGCGCAGCGTTACCAAAAGAAGTGACCGCTTATCTCGAGCTTATCGAGGATTTTACGGGTGTTCCTGTCAGTATGTTTTCAACAAGTCCACACCGTGATGATACCTATGGTGAGGTGAGCTGGGCAGCTTAACCTAGCAATGCGAGACTCGAGGCGGGTGAGGAGCAGTGGGAAAGGTGTTTGTCAGTGGTTTAGTTTTTTTTGCTGTACTTATAATTTTTGGCTTTACGTTTGTGGGTTGGAGATTTTCCAGTTCCATGTTGAAGGTGGAACCCTACAGCTTAAAACCTGAATTTGAAATTGTAGATATTACAGCGACAACCATCACGCTACCTATGCCACCAAACGCCAATCAATTTGCAAATACATGCAAAGAAGGCCAGTTTAATGTACGTTGGGGTAATGCTGAGCACATGGCGTTTGCTTCGCACCGTGCTAGCGAAGTGCCACTAAACTACGGAAGATTAGGAAAGATACTAAGCGATGATGGTGAGGTTGTTACGCGCGAATTTGCCTTTGTAATGGGTGAAGCACCAAATGTAGGCGATAAAGCGCAACTCGAGAGCTTTTATTTTTTGCAAAATCCAAAAGCAGATCATGGTATTCCTTATGAACAACTAAGCCTCGAGGGTGAAGTTGGCCCGTTAGAAGCCTGGTGGATAGATAAGCAAAGGGAGACCGCCGTGCTCATGGTGCATGGACGGCGTAGAGGCACATTACAAGAAACTTTACGTGCTTTACCTGTTGTCGTGAATGAAAATTACTCTGTCTTGGCGATGGCTTACCGTAGTCACGGAGATAGTGCTATGAGTCCAGATGGATTTTTTCATTACGGTGAGAGAGAATGGCGTGACGCGGTGGTCGCCCTTAAGTTTTTAGAGAACAAAGGTGTAAAGAACGTTATTCTGTATGGTTTTTCGATGGGCGCGGAGGTCATGCTCGAGACCTTTCATCACCATGCCCATACTTTGCCTGTGAAGGCAATCATTCTAGATGCGCCCTTTCTCGATACACATGCTGTTTTTGTGCATGTTGCCCAACGTATGAATTTGCCATTTCCTGAACTTTTAACTGGGTGGTCAATGTTCATCGCACACTTGCGTTCGGGTATAAACTGGACGACACTCGACCAACGGTTAGATGCCCATAAAATTAATGTACCTGTATTAATGTTTTCTGGTACGGCAGATTCGACAATTCCCATCGAGCTGATGGATGAGTTTGCACGTAAGGTTCCCGATATTGAGTATTACCGGCTCGAGGGTGTAGAGCACGTCGAAAGTTGGAATCACGATCCTGAACTTTACGAGGCAAGATTGAGAGAATTTCTCAACAAAGTGCGGTAAAAGTGGTGAGCAAAATACAGAAGGCAAAGTCTAAAACTTTGCCTTCTGTATAGGTAATTCTAAAGTTTAGGTCGTTCAATCTAGTACGATTCGTAAGCACCTAAATCTGAAGCGCTTCCTTTGGGGCGTGCGGTGTTTGTGATGTCGTTAGAAGGTGCACTAGTGAACTGGGCGTTCACCGCAGGGCTGCTTTGTTGCAAGCGGAAGTTCACACTTGCGGGGTCGGTACTCGCGGTCACAAACTTAGGATCAACGCTCATGAGATTCGTATTTTCTACGAGTTTAATGTTGTCAAAGCAGAAGTAAGACGACTCAGAGTTGCCTGCGACTTGGAATTCGATTTGAGCCGTTGTGTCGGTGGCGTTGGTCATTTTAAAGCTCATGGTTTTGCTAGAGGTTGCAGAGCTATTGACTGGCAAGGAGAAACTTTGCTGAGCATAAAGTGCATAGGGTGAACTCGAGTCTCCAAACTTGACATTGAAGCCCGCTTCGGTGATATTGCTCGTAGCAACATCAAAGCTAAGATTATAGGTAAAGCCTTGCTTGAGCGTGAGATCTGTTTGATAGACGTAGACATCGTAGGTGTTTGGTAAGTTGGCCTGATTGACATAGAGGCAGTTCCTCCCGTATTCATCGCGCACGTTATTTACGTAGCCTGAGCTTGAGGGTGCAGACAATGTCCAGTTGCTGAGATCGCTAGCAAAGTTACCGTTTCTAATCAGGTTGGTTGTGTTTGAAGGTGGAAACTGAGGAGCCTCACTGCCGCCATAAAAAATATTATTGGTGAAGGTAATGTTGCTCGAGTCATAAGTGAAAATGGGTTTTCTGTCGGTTCGAGCAGAGAAGATATTCCCGTTAAAGGTCACGTTACTCGCAGCTTGTACGCCAATTTCACTAAAGTCTGTGGTGCGTCCGTTACGATAAGCCGTATTGTTTCGTACCGTGACGCGCTGAGACTCATAAACGTTGATACCCCGTCCACCGTTATCATAGACAAGATTGTTTTCAACCATGAAACCGCCAACATAAGGAACGTTATCACTTTGGGTGTGATTAGCATCATCAATGATAATTCCATTTCCGTCCGTAATTTTACGTTGCGAAGGGTTGGATTCGTTGGAATACCAGAAGGGAACTTTGTTTTCCGCTTTATAAACAGTATTGCGACGGATAAACATTTTATTACTGGTACTGTTGTCATAATTCCAGTTTGAGTAAAACGAAATACCACTTGCAGCGTAGGCAGAGTAGTAGCTCGTGTTGTGAACAAGATTATCTTCAATCCGAATATAATCGGAAGAGTTTGCCCCAATACCCGCAGAGGGATGATTGAAAATTTTGTTTCTACGAATAATAATGTGATGGGGAAAGTTAAATTCTGTGATTTGATCGCGTGTAAGACCTTCGTTGTTAAAAACCATAATGCCACTGCTATTAAATTTAGAATTATTGAGTGCAACCTCAGTATCTGTGCCAGTTGCAGCAGAGTAGGCTTCATCGTAAGAAATGTTAGGCAAGTTTCCTTCTATCGTAAATCCTTCAATCGTAATATAAGGTACGTTGATACGAATGCCCGCGTAGTTGTTATCTACAAAAATTCTAGGGCTATGACCCGACAGTGCTTTGTAGGTGATATATGCATCTGACCTACCTGCGCGGTTAATTCTGAGCACATTATTGTCCGGACTCTTTTTATCGGATACTGTTTTGGTGTACGTTCCGTTCATTACTGACACTGTGTCGCCGGGGTTGGTTAGGTTAGCTGCTTTTTGCAGAGTTCTAAATGGAGTGCTTTGGCTCGTGCCATTGTTACTGTCGCTACCGCTACCTGATACATAGTAGGTTTTAACAGCTTGAGCTTGAATAGGCTCAAAGTTTTCAAAATTACTAGCAGTGTTGTTTGTTGTGCTTGGTGTAGTCTGTACGCAGCCGCCAAGCAGCAAGAGTAAGAGTGTGAAGATCCATAGTTCTTTTGCTCTCATACTATCTCCTTTAACCCTAAACGTCGCAGGCTCGAGCCTGTCCTAGATTGACCACTTGCTCCTAAACTTTCGCGAGGTGGTCTATATTTTTGACGCTATTGTTTGTGATGTCTAGGTGAGTTGTACTTCAAGTTTGATGTAAGGTTGTCTTTGACTGGACCACATTTGACTGGGCACAAGGGCCACAAGCCATACATATAAGCGCGCCGCCTCCTTAAAGACCCTCGACCTCGAGCCCTAGCTAGCACAACTAACAACACGCAGCGAGTAGAACCAGCTAACCTAAATACCGTGCAGCTCAAACGTATGAGGAACCGCAAAAATTTTGTATTGCTCTTTATGTTATGGGTAACACAGTAAAAATGTTTCACGAAAAGATAAAGAAAATAATTCATTTCTAATCAAATTCACATTTTAAGAGATGGTTTAAAGCTGGCTTATAGGAAGAGGGCGAAAGCTCTCCTGGGTTTCAACCCTTGTCTTTATTCTTCTGTCTTATTGTTACAAACGCTATATTTGAAGCCACCAGACTTAACTTAGTCCTTGCTTCAGAACAACTCTAGTAACCTAGGTAAGTCCTGTTCTAAACTGGGTAAGGATGTTTGACTATAGACACGTCGCATTGCACCGGTGCGGTCAAGAATAATAAGCGGGTCAGTATGAATGACTTGGCCATCTTGCGTGATATTGGTCCCAATGTAAAAACGCTGGGTTGCTTCGGCAATTTGCTCATTGCTGCCACTTAAACCTAGAAAGGTTGAATGGAAAGCTGCGGCATATTGCTGTGTAACCTCAGGTGTGTCATTCTCGGGGTCTACAGTGATCATTACAATCTTTAAATCTTCGGGTTCACCAATGTTGCGGTAAATTTCTGCTAAACGCGTCATCGTGAGTGGGCAGACATCGGGGCAGCGCACAAAGCCAAAAAAAACCACGACGACCTTATCCTGCAAAGCGGAAAATTGAAAATCGCCACGGGGTGTTTGTAGACGAATGTTGCTGATATCTACTGGCTGTTGAAATTCGGTGCCCGAAAGAGGACTGGCAGTGTTGGTGCCAAGAATACGTCCTAAGCTGTAGGCAGCTATGCCACCTGTTATCACAAGAAGAGCAATTAAGCCGTAGAGCCACGTGCGTTTCATAGTGCTAAGTATAGGTCACCGCAACCATGACATAAGTCACGTGGTGCAGGTTTATATGACCTAAGTTCGCGAGTAGCTATCTTTTACCTGGCGGGAGTGACTACAGAGAAGAGGTAAGACATAAAATGTAGGCAGAAAGCCAAAAATCTTTAGCCTTTGTTTGAACATTCATTTGGCTTTTGACCAACGCTCTAATGTTTCTAGAGCTTTCTCTTTACTGGAAACAAAAGCGAGTTGTTTGCCTCGGTTGGCCTCGATCATGAATGCACGAAGCGCGTTGCTACTGAACGTTTCAAAATCCCCAATCAGGATAAGCTTCATTTTGTAGTTCGTAAATTTTTGCAAGATGTCGCCAGCAAGCCCTGTCCTCAAATCAAAAAACTCTGGAACAAAATTTTTTGTATACATTAGCATGCAATCTGCACCCTGATAAGATGCGTTGCCCAAAATATCTAAAGCGTCTTGGGTCGTGTGGATAACAACATCTTCCAAAACAACCTCGGCAACGGTTTGGTGATGGATGCTCAAACGCGTGAAGTGCATAAACGTCACCATAGCAGAAGGATGAAGTCAAGGTTACTCAACCAAAGTTTGACGTTTTACCTCAGGGAACTTTTACCTCAGGGAATTTCAAAGCGTAAGTAAGACGTGAACGCGAGATGTAGAGATTTACCCCTCTCACGTTTTATGTCTCATCAAGGTATGTAGGTGAGTTTTGGCCACACCTGTCGCCACCGCTCGAGCTTAGCTTCATAAAGCTCTTTCGTGATTTGCCTTTTGCTGAGCTTTACAAGAACAAGACAGTTTAGAACATCCTCGAGCCCAAGCGGGGTGTAAATCTCATAGCCTTTCCCATGGCTGCGAATGCCTAATACACCTGCGGTGACGGGAAAACTCGAGATAGCTTCCTCAACAGATGTGTAAGGCTTAATATCGTAACCAAAAACATTTTTGTACCACAAATGAACTCTCGCCTCGTTGATGACATCAACGTCCATTGGAAAATGCGCAAACATCCTTTCGATTCTACTTTGTTGTTCACGTTCTTTATCTTCCAACAAGTCGGCATCAAAATAAACGAGGTCTAAGTCTTTGATGCCGTGATGAGCTTTGTAACCGTGCGACAAACTCCAGAGCGTTTGGGCAATACAGCCCCCAGCCACATAACAGTTTGGCAGACCCAACTTTGGAACGGCGTGGATAAGCTCCAATACATATTCATTTTGCGAGACAAACAAAATCAGTTTTTCTTCTTGTGAAGTCATTTGAAATCAGTATAAGCGTGTTGAATGAAATGACTAAATGAACAAGGATTGTCAGGCAAGAATTGAGATTGCGTTAACGCTTTCGCGCTAGGTCGTCTGTGCTTATTGAAAAGCCATCGACACGCTGAGTTTTCCTAACGAGCGAGAAAACTTTCTAGCTCGTGACTGCAACAGTTGCCTGTAGATCACTACCTTAGAACCTTAGAGAACACACGCTCTTCAGTCCGACAATTCCTTATGACTATAACAGAATTTTTTGTTCAAGAGTAGCGTTACTCATTCCCCACCAGTTCATAATCTTCCATTGGCGGACATGTGCAAACAAAATGCCTGTCACCATACACGTTATCAATGCGGTTGACAGTTGGAAAATATTTATTATGTTTTACCGCGCGACTTGGATAAATGGCATCGGCTCTCGAGTACACGTAGTTCCACTCTGTCACAACATCATCAAGCGTGTGCGGGGCGTTGTGCAACGGGCTTTGCTCAGCAGTGTAAACACCTTGCTCCACGTTGCGAATTTCATTGCGAATAGAAATCATCGCGTCAATAAAGCGGTCAAGTTCATGTTTGCTCTCACTCTCGGTGGGTTCAACCATCATCGTACCAGCTACAGGCCAAGACATCGTAGGTGCGTGAAAGCCATAATCCATGAGGCGTTTGGCGATGTCTTCTTCAGTGATGGCTGTAGCTTCTTTAATAGGGCGAATATCTAAAATACACTCGTGCGCCACTTTGTCATTGCGACCTTTGTAAAGAACATCAAAGTGACCCTCGAGCTTTTTCGCAATATAATTTGCATTGAGAATCGCAACCTGCGTGGCTTTGCGTAGACCTTCAGAGCCCATCATTTTAATGTACATCCACGAGATAGGCAAAATAGCTGCACTACCGTAAGGTGCTGCGGTAACTGCACCGTCATTGTTAGTGATACCCTCATTGTTAGTGATAAAGTGACCAGGCAAGAAAGGCTCGAGATGTTTTTTTACACCAATGGGCCCCATACCCGGCCCACCGCCACCATGCGGAATACAAAAGGTTTTGTGTAAGTTCATATGCGAAACGTCTGCACCAATAAGAGCGGGTTTTGTCACGCCGACTTGTGCATTTAAGTTTGCACCGTCCATGTAAACTTGTCCGCCGTGCGCGTGAACGATGTCACACATTTCTTTGGCAGCCTCTTCAAACACGCCGTGCGTGGACGGATAAGTAATCATCAAAGCTGATAAGTTCGCTGTATGTTCGCCCGCCTTTGCTTTTAAATCTGACAAATCAACATTACCGTTCTCGTCACACTTCACGACCACGACTTTCATCCCCATCATGATTGCGCTAGCGGGGTTCGTGCCGTGCGCGGAACTTGGAATTAAACAAATATCGCGGTGTCCTTGCCCAAGGGATTCTTGATAACGACGAATTGTCAGAAGTCCTGCGTATTCTCCTTGTGCGCCTGAATTGGGTTGGAGTGAGACTGCATCAAAGCCTGTCATGTCCTCGAGCATATCTTCAAGCTCGTTTAACAGGTGCGCGTAGCCCCTGCTCTGTTCTTGCGGTGCGAACGGGTGAAGGTTCGCAAACTCGTTCCAGGTCACGGGCATCATTTCTGCTGTCGCATTAAGCTTCATCGTGCAACTGCCAAGTGGAATCATCCCGTGCGTTAAGGAAAAGTCTTTGTTCTCGAGCTTTTTCAAGTATCTTAACATTTCAGTTTCAGAATGATACGTATTAAAAACTGAATGCGTTAAGAATTCGGTAGTTCTAAGATTCTCATGGATAGCTGAGGGTTGAAAGCTTAAAGCTTTATCTAGTTCTTCTACTTGTTTCAAATCTGCTTGCGCAAAAACACTAAGTAGCGCGTCAATGTCTCGAGCTGTTGTTGTCTCATCCAAACTTACACCAAGGGCGTTGCCATTGATAAGCCGCAAATTCACGCCACGTTGTTGTGCGTATTGAAAGAGCGCGAGTTGTTTGTGACCCACTAAGATCATCAGGGTATCGAAATATGTTTCATGTTGCAGAGTGTAGCCAAGTTGTTTCAAACCTGTTGCTAAAATTGTCGTTAAGCGGTGAACACGCTCCGCAATTATCTTGAGTCCTGCTGGGCCGTGATAAACCGCGTAAAGTGCCGCCATATTGGCTAGTAACGCTTGTGCTGTGCAAATGTTGCTCGTAGCTTTTTCACGGCGGATGTGTTGTTCCCTTGTTTGCATTGCCATGCGCAGGGCGGTTTTGCCTTTGCTGTCAACAGATACACCAATTACGCGCCCAGGCATCGAGCGTTTGAAAGTGTCGCGTGTGGCAAAGAACGCAGCGTGTGGCCCACCGAAACCCATCGGTACACCAAAACGCTGTGCGCTGCCCACCACGACATCGGCACCCATTTCGCCAGGTGGTTTGAGCATCACGAGTGCGAGTAAATCTGAAGCAACCGTGACAAGTACGTTTTTCTCATGCGCGAGTTTGATGATGACCTCTAAGTCACGGACTTCGCCCGTCGTACCTGGATAATTGAGATGTACGCCGTAAACATCGTGCGCGTCTAAATCTGTTTCAGGTTTACCAACAATGATTTGAATACCTAAATATTTCGCCCGCGTTTTAATGACATCGAGCGTCTGGGGGTGAATATCGTCAGCGACAAAATAAGTATTGCTTTTGGAACCCGAGCTTCTTTTACATAGTGTCATCGCTTCAGCCGCAGCGGTTGCTTCATCAAGTAAAGATGCATTGGCGACTTCCATGCCTGTTAAATCGATAACCATTTGTTGAAAGGTGAGGAGTGTCTCGAGCCTGCCCTGAGAAATTTCTGCTTGGTAAGGCGTGTAAGCGGTGTACCAGCCTGGGTTCTCGAGCACGTTTCGCAAAATAACGTGCGGCGTGTGCGTGCCGTAGTAACCCATGCCGATGTAAGATTTGAACACTTTATTTTGCTTAGCCAGATTACGGAGGTATTTGAGCGCATCGACTTCCGAGGTTGGTTTGCCTATAGTCAGCGAATCATTAAACTGAATATTTTCAGGCACGGTGGCGTGTGTGAGGGACTCGAGCGATTCTTCGCCAATCACACGTAACATCTCTTGAATGTCTCCTTCGTTGAGCCCGATGTGGCGATGGATAAAGTCGTCGTGTTGTAAGAGGTGCTCGAGGGTTTTACTCCCTGCTTTTAAACCCTGAACCCCGACCCCTGAACCCTCACTCATTGCTCTGTCACTTTCGCGTAGCCCGCCGCGTCGAGTACGTCTCCCACTTCACTCACTTTGACTTTCATGATCCAACCGTTTTCATACGGACTCGTATTGATGGTTTCAGGAGAACTGTTAAGAGTTTCATTTACCTCCATTACCTCACCCGCAACAGGACTATAAAGATCAGAGGCAGCTTTTACAGATTCAACGACACCAAAAGTCTCTTTTTTACTTAACATTTGCCCGACTTTGGGAAGTTCGACAAAGACCACATCACCCAGTGCATCTTGGGCGTATTCTGTGATGCCGATGGTAGCAGTGCCGTCGCCGTTGTCGCGCAGCCATTCATGACTTTCGTTGTATTTAAGGTCGGTGGGAATATTCACGGGAAACTCCTTTTTGAAGTGATAGCAGTTTACCGTATTTGAGTGAACCGAAAAGCTATCTGATGTACGTTAAAGTAAGAATGGTGTGTGTCAGATTGCTTTGCGCTTGGCTCGAGCAGAGGGCATTGAACACGAAGTTTTACCAGGCTGCTTTATCCTGCTTCCTGTCATTTGAAACACCGTTTAAAAGTGCGTGTGCTTTTCATGTTAGTGTCGCAAAAGTAGAAAATCTAACCTTTGTCGCGTTCGACAATAAACAGGCGAAAGTTGCTAAACAAAATAAGGCAAAATGTCGACAACTTTAGATAGAGAAGTTAAAGCTTTGAAAATTCCTCGACGTTAACGACAAAAATAATCGCTCCACCTACCGTAACCTCGAGCGGTTGCGATAAGTAAGCGTCCTCGAGGCTCGAGATACTCGGGCCCGCCGCAACCATTTGATTGCGCTTTTGACAGGTCTTCGCAACAATCTCTTTCACCCTTGGGACTTGCGCGTCATCCACGCCAATAAGAAAGGTCGTGTTGCCTGCCCGTAAAAAGCCACCTGTCGTGGCGAGTTTGGTGGCGCGAAAGCCGCCTTCAATGAGGGCTTTTTGTAGCTTTACGCCGTCTGCGTCTTGAACAATCGTTAGGAGCAGTTTCATGATGGGGCTAGTTTAGCATTTCTTCTTAGCCAAGGCTTAATCTTCTAAATTGGATACGTCCCGAATCTGATTCCTCTCCTACACGCTGTGAACTGATATGCCCGGTCGTGTGAAGAAATTTTAATCTTCCTTCATGGATTTTTGTGCCGACTTGACGCTTTCTCACAATGTGTCACGTTAGGCTTTGAAATAGATAGGTAAGTTGCACATCGAACGCCAAGCCGAAGGAGCTTTGGTGAACAGGCTCGAGTGCCAAAAAAGGTAGGGGACAATGCATCACACACGCTTTAACATGTTGCTAGGACTCTTTTGGATTTTTTTGTCGGTTTTGGTTACAGGGTTGACTTCACTGGTTTTAGGGCAAGATGCGCCAAGGCTTAGCGGTACGCTCACAGAGATCCGGGTAGAGGGCAGTCCACAAAACGAGCAGCTTATTAAAACTTATATTCGCTCGAGACCAGGAGCAAATGTCGAGGGCATTAATCTAGAATCAGAGCGTAATCTCGTGTACACCTTAGGGTTGTTTTCTCAAGTGACGGTGGATTTACAGTCTCAGCCTACAGGTTTTGTGTTGCTCGTTCGGGTGCGTGAAAACCCCCGTATTGCCGAAGTGCGGGTAGAGGGTTCGAGCGTACCCGAAGAAACATGGCTGCAGCGTCTTTCGCTGTCTGAGCGAATTGAGCCCGAAGTGGTTTTCAATTCGACGAGTGCTGAAAGGGGGCGTTCGCAAATTCAAGAGGCTTACCGCCAGGAAGCCGCATTCCCACTTGATGTTCCTGTTGTATTAAGTGTCATTCCACAAACACCCGAAAATGTAGCAGCAATAGAAGCGGCAGAAAGAGCGGAAGCGGAAGCTGCAGAAGAAGGTGAAGAAGCGGAAGAAACAACCTCTGCTGAGTTGCCAGAGAGTACTACCGACCTCACGACGGTTCCTGAAGGCACACCTGTCATTGTGAGCTACACGATTACGGAGAATGTCCCTCTGCGGGAGATTGTATTTGAAGGTTCCACAGTGTTAGAAGAAAGCCTGCTTAATAATTTTTTTGATACGCTTAAACAGAAAAAAGAATTTGGTTTGCGCGAATACCAAACTGCCCTGCAAGATGTCGCTGCGGCTTATAACGAACAAGGCTATAGGGGGAGTGGAGTAGATGTTGCAACTACAACCCTGATTGATGGTGTTCTTACTGTCAAAATGCGCGAACTCGAGATTTTAAGCTTCGATACAACAGCCATCGGAGTAGACCCGAGCGAGTTTAGCTTAAAAGTTGGCGATCTTTATAACTATAATGTTTTGCTCGAGGATATTAGGCGTGTTTCTGCTGGGCGCGATACGGACATCGTGCTAGAGCCGCTCGAGCTGGCTAGTGGCATCCGTGTTTCGTTTCGTTCGGGTGCACCTGCTTCGGCTGGTGCTATCTCAAAAATAACCATTGAGGGCAACACTGCCATTCCAACCGAAGAACTTTTACCGCTGCTCAAGCTCAAGGAAGGAGACAACTTTACCTCGGCACTTGCCAACGAAGACTTTAGCGAGATTAACCGCCTTTATGTAGAGCGTGGTTACCGTATTCGCACGGATAATCCTGCCAAGTTTAACTATCTTACGGATGGTACGTATATAATTCGGATTGAAGAGTACAAGATTGCGGGCTACAGGGTCGTGTTTGATAAGGAAAAGCCGAAAACCAAAGAACACGTGATTACGCGTTATCTACCCAAACCTGGCAGACTGTATAATGAACGAGAAATTGGTAACTCGCTTAATACGGTGGCGCGTTTAGGTGGTGTTGTACCAACGGGTCTTAGACCCCTTCCCAATGAAGAAGACCCCACGAAAAGTGTCATTGTAGAAGTCTCAGTGCGCGAGCAGCCAACAGCACAAATCGAGCCCGCCCTGAGTTACACAACGAGTGCAGAGACAGGCAATGAATTTGTTGGCACGCTAACCTTTAGTGACTCCAACTTTTTAGGTGAAGCGCATAACTTAAGTGTAGAAGGTAACGCACAAACGTCTGACCTAGGTTTTACAGTAGGTGGTTCGGTTAGCTATAGTATTCCCTGGATTTATAACAACTCAGCCTACTACCGTGAAAAGCCAACGTCGTTTTCAGTTTCACTTTTTAGTACCGTTTCAGATGATTTGCGCCTTAGTGCAAACGGTGCCTCGAGTGTGTGTTACAACCCAGAAACAGGAGCGATTTTTGAAGGATGTGTAGAGGAGCAGGATGTTTCAGTTGGTGAATACACGACTCGTGACAATGGTGTTTCATTTCGCATTGGACGACAAGTTGCACCCAACACAAATTTGGCATTCTCTGCGGGTAGTACCTATACGATTTATAAGCTCGAGCCAGGTACGGACTGCGCCTATAACCCGGACGGTACATTGGTAGAAAGCTGTGACTTGCCCTACAACACTGCGCTCGAGTATTTACCGCAAAGTGGTTTGTCCACGTCCCTTGGTATGGACCTCACCTTTGATAATCGTGATAATCCTAACTTTCCTAGAGAGGGTGTAAATGCCAACGTTTCGGTAGAGCTAGGACTCGGTACAGATTACCGTGACCCAGAGACAGACCAACAACGTGCCTATGCTTACGTGCCGCTCGAGTTTGGGGTACGTACGTACCTGCAGCTCGAGGATATGATTCCGGCTGTAAATAATCCTAACCATGTTTTTGCGTTCAAGGTCAATGCCGGACATCAGTTTGGTGGGTCGTATCCAACCAACAATTATTTCTCTGTAGGCGACACTCAAATCAATGATAAAACCATTCGTGGTTTCAACGCGGACGACACGAACCTATCGAGAACCTACGGGATTGGTACCGTTGAGTACCGCTATGATTTTAGTTTT
Source organism: Trueperaceae bacterium (assembly GCA_051649365.1). Lineage (GTDB taxonomy): Bacteria > Deinococcota > Deinococci > Deinococcales > Trueperaceae > CAVTAE01. The sequence continues at coordinate 8,139 of JBOFGY010000031.1, read as the reverse complement.
GATAGTTTTGCCACTGAAACGATTATTGCTTTAGTATACACCGATGTTGCTTGGATTTCTTCGATGCCAGATTTTGAGGATTATAACACGCCTATTATTGCGGGTGCAGGTTTAGGCGTACAACTTAATCTCAATATTGCAGGGATTGGGTTACCAGCTATTCGCCTTGATTACAGCTTTAGTGAGCGCAACCCGACAGGGATTTTCCGTTTCAGGTTTGGCTCTGTTTTCTAAAAATGAGCAACGAGGGATGAGGAAGGAGATAATTTGGTGTCCCATTTCTTAATCGCTTTATTGCACTTTTCCATCTAAGGTTAGCAGAACTTTATAGTGTTCAGGTCTACGGTCACGGAAAAACCCAAAGCCCGCACGGAATTTTCTTGCTTCTTCAAAATCTAGGTCGGCATAAAGAATCGTTTCGCTCGTTCTGTCTGCCTCAGAAAGTTTATCGCCCATATAATTACTGATAAACGAACTACCATAAAAGGTGATTTCTGAATCACCAATTTTTTCCCTGCCAACTCGGTTACACGCCGCCACATAACAAGAGTTTGACACCGCGTGCCCAATCATGGCGCGTTGCCACATGTCTTTCGTGTCTAGGCCCTGCACGCCAGAGCCGTGTGGCTCTGAACCAATCGCAGTTGGATAAAGTAAAAGGTCGGCACCTTGCAACGCCATACCCCGCGCGGTTTCGGGAAACCATTGATCCCAGCAAATGCCTACGCCGATATGACCGTACTTCGTTTGCCAGGTTTTGAAGCCTGTGTCACCAGGGTTAAAGAAAAACTTTTCTTCGTAGCCTGGGCCGTCGGGGATGTGTGTTTTGCGGTAGACACCGAGAGCTTTGCCGTCTGCGTCAATCATTTGCAGGCTGTTGTAATAAGCCTGACCTGATTTTTCAAAAAATGAAATGGGCAGCACGACTTTTAATTCTTTGGCAAGCTCCTGAAACTTTCCTAAAAAGGGATGCTGACTCACAGGATTTGCGGTTTTGAAATAAGTTTCATCCTCGAGTTGGCAGAAATACAGGTTTTCAAACAGCTCTTGCAGCAAAATAATCTTGGCACCTTTTTTGGCGGCTTCGCGCACTTTGCTGATGCCTTTTTTTACATTGTCGCTGAGTTTATCCGTGCAGCTCATTTGTACGACGGCGAGTTTAACTGGTTTGGACATAACTATTCTCCTTATCAAGCAATAGTATAAAGCTAAGTTCGAGTGTGCATAAGTCATACCAAAAATTTGCGTTTGCGTTGTCGCAAACGCAAATTTTGTATTCATTCGTCATTGCGAGTCTCAGTTCAGAGTGTGCTAGGTATTTTGTAAGTTAATCACTACTGCATCCACGAAGCAATCTCCCTTCACTGACTTCGCTGTTATCTTACTTCAATGAGATTGCTTCGTCGCTCTTTTCCTGCAAAGCCACATATATTTGGATTTAACAGTGTTTTCGCCACCCGAACGCTTCTCGCAATGACGAAGGATAGTACCAACGGCGCAAGGTGCGCCGTTGGTACAAAAAATTTGCACCTGACTCATATTTTTTAAGTTGAAGTAAATGTGGTTTTGATACAAATTCGAGTGAACAAATCTGTCGGCAGAACCACGCTGGCGGACGTACACTTTGTGGTACGCTTCGCTCAAATTACATACAGCATAAATGCACGCTACACATGTTTTTCTGGTGTCAACTCGAGCCCCCGAATAATCGCCTCTGCAATCTCTTCGGGAGTTTGTGTAGATGTATCGAAGTGCAAATGCTCTTTCTCGGGATAAGGTGTAAAGACATCGTATTGAGTCAGGATGGACTCGAGCAATTCTCTATCTACAATTTTGCCGTAGGCTTGTCTCGAGGGCGCGTCAACGCGCTCCAACAAAGTTTCTTTACTCGCGGTAAGCTGCACGAACTTCACCTCACCACCCCACGTTTCAATCATCCGCGTCATCCAGCGCATGTCTTCGTTGTCTAGGGGGTAAGCGTACACCACTGTAAAAATAAGATTGAGATTCGCTTTGGCTACTTCTTCAAAAACCAGTTTTCTAATACCATGCGTGATGGCATTAAACCCCCGAGTTCCCCGCTCGAAAAACTTCCCTGCAACATCAATACTGACGTGATTGTGAAAAAGTTTGAAACCCGTCTTGTCAGCAAGATGCTTGGCAACCGTGAGCTTGCCAGCAGCAGGTGGGCCGTAGAGGATGAGCAAAAGCATAAAGGCAGAAGGGGAGAAAGGGAGAGGGGGAGCAGGGGAGATTTTTAGCTCACTACCTGCTTCCTATACTTCAAAATTCACCAACGGGTTGTTGCTGCGTTACGCAGTGGAAGGAGCCGCCGCCTGTGATTAAGCCTGTGGAGTTTAGGCCGATGACTTTGTGGTCGGGGAAGTTGCTTTGCAGAATTTGCAGGGCCTCGTTGTCGTTTACGTCGTCGTAGGTTGGTACAACGACAAAGCCGTTGCCAATATAAAAATTTGCGTAGGTCATAGGCAGGCGTTCACCGTCTACGTCTTGGCGTTTGCGTGGTAGAGGTAACTCGACGAGGTTATAAAGGTCACCATTGGGTTGGCGGGCTTGTTTCAAAATTTCTAGGTTTTCCTTCATTGGTGCGTAGTTTGTGTCGTTCGGGTCTTCGTGAACTGACGTAATAATGGTCGTGTCATTGGCGAATCTGGTGATGGTGTCTATGTGGCCGTCGGTGCGGTCACCCTCGAGGCCCTCTTCCAACCAGATAATCTGCTTGACACCAAGATAATCTTTTAAGTATTGCTCGATTTGCGCTTGACTCAACTTGGGATTGCGGTTTTTATTGAGCAGGCATTGTTTTGTTGTAAGCAGCACGCCTTGCGAATTTATTTCTAATGCGCCGCCTTCCATAATAATCGGAATTTCAAAACGTTTTGCGCCAAGTTCATCGGCGATGCCTTTAGGAACCAAAATATCTTTCTGCCACTCGAAACGGCCACCCCAGCCGTTAAATTGCCAATCTGTTGCCGCGAGTTTTCCGCTTCTTTCCCGAATAAAAATAGGAGCCATATCCCTAAACCAAATGTCATCGAGCGGGAAGCGGCGGAAGCGGATATTTTTTAAGCCGTTGGCGGTTGCGCCCAAACGCCTTCTCGCATCTTCTTCAGCTTCTTCATCCGCTACTGTGACAATGACAGGTTCAAAGTCTGCAATCGTGCGAACCAGTCCTGTAAAATCCTGCCGTGCCACTTCCAAATATCCAAGCCAATACTCATCGTTAAAAGGCCAGCCCATCCAGGTGGCGGCGTGTACATCCCATTCGGCAGGCATGGCATAACCGAGGGAAGCGGGGGTTTGTGTGGTCGTTGTCATGGGTAGGTAGTTTAACATAGTTGGTTAGCATCTCAGCACTTTAGGTATTAGGTGTTAGGTATTGGGGGTTAGCTAAAACCTAAAAGCTAATACCTAATCACTTCTCTTGCCCCTCTAACCTCTGATTCGCCAAATCCAATTCTTGTTACACTTAGGCTCATGTCAAAACCCAAACTTAATGCTTCTGCGACGGGAGCCCTGGTGGACTGGGCAAAGTCGGTGGCGGCGCAAACGATAAGTGATCAACCAGAGTCTTTTGAAATTGCCGAAGGAGTCGTGAAGCGATTAGGCGCACATGTCCGTGAGGGTGTGGCCGAGTTTGGTTTTTGGGCTCCTGAAGTTGCTGAGGTTCCGAGCGACAAGGTGTACCTCGAGCTATTCACACCACCTGCCTCTTTTGGACTCGAGCACTTCCACAAGACCAACGCGCAAAGCTGCACGTTTAGTTACGCGCGGCTGCCTGTCGAGAAAACAGGCGTGTTCGTGTGGTGCGCTGCGGACAATGTGCAGATAGGTTCAAAAGAAACCTTTGGTGCGTTTTATCAACTTGCTTTTGAGGACGCAAAAGGTAAACATATCGTGCGCGATTACCTGGCGTACTCCACGCCGTTTGGTGCGGTTGCGCCTGCGGAGCTTGTGGATATGGGAAGCCTTTGGGCGAATCGTCAGGACAAGGCGCACTTTGCAAAACTCGAGACAGCAGCAGACCCAGACGGCTGTCCGAGAATTACGCCGCCCTTAAACATCTTGCAAGTTCATGTTCCCACAGCCACAAAAGAAGGAACGCTCGAGTCTTTAACACGTTTGTATAAAACACTCAGTGAAAAACTAAAACGCAACGAAGCACTCACACCCTTTGAAGAAGCCTTTACCGCTTACGACGCGGTGCAGCTCATGCCGATAGAGCCGACCATCGAACACGAAGCGGGGCCGCCCTTTTGGGAAATTACAGAGCAAAACGGCGACAAAGCCACCGTGCGCCTGCTCGCACCAGATATTACCAACTGGGGCTATGACACGCTCATGTCTGCCTCGAGTGCTACGAACCCAGCAATTCTAGGAACTAAACGCCCGCACGAGTTGCTCGAGTTTATCGAAACCCTGCACGCTTTCCCGAAACCTATCAAAATTATTTTCGACATCGTTTATGGTCACACTGATAATCAGGCGGTTGCGATTCTCACGCCAGAGTTTTTGGCAGGCTCGGGCATGTACGGGCAGAACATGCGCTTTCGCCATCCTGTGACACGCGCGACCATGCTCGAGATGCAACGCCGTAAAAGTTTGTACGGTGTAGGCGGCATCCGCGTAGACGGCGCACAGGATTTCAAATACTGGGATGCTGGGGCGCAAGAGCTGAAATACGATGATGACTACTTGCGTCTTATGAATGACATTGTGCTCGAGGTCGCAGGTGTGCGCTACCGCCCGTACATGATTTTTGAAGATGGTCGCCCCTGGCCGCGCGATGATTGGGAACTCGCCTCAACGTACCGCGAAGTCACGAAACTATTCCCAAATGTCTTTCAATGGGGCCCACTGACCTTCGCGCACAATACACCCTTTTTATTCACCTTTTGGCTTACCAAGTGGTGGCGCATTCGTGAACTTGCCGAGCTTGGCAGCACCTGGATTACAGGGTGCGCCAATCACGACACGCTGCGGCGCGGCACGCAAGTTCCAACCGATGCACGCATCAACACGTACTTAGGAAAAACACTGCCCGAGATTTTGCAAAATGCCTACGACAATAAGGCCGCCAAACTTTTTGACTACGCGCTCATGCCTGGTGTGCCGATGGATTTTATCAACGCTTCGGTGCGTGCGCCCTGGAGCTTTATTCGCAACACTGATGACCGCTATGGTGTGAAGGTGATGTCTGAAGAATCACGTTTTTGTCACTGGGCTATTACGGAAGCGTCGTTTAATAAGACTCAAAACTTTGCTCGTCTCAAGGCTTTGGGTTTTCAAAGTCTCGAGTCTTTGCGTCGTTTTACAGAAGCACTCGATAATGCTGTCAAACTCACGCACTATGATTTAGAGATGATGGCGCGTGTGCTTAACACGATGGGTCTCGAGGGCCCCACACTCTCCGCATCAAAACTAAAAGACATTGCCCGAGCCTGGATGGATGATCTGCACGACTACTGCAATCTTTCGCATTATGTTGACGGGCTCGAGCCAGCCCGTGTTAGGTCTCAACGCACCGTGCGCGAGTTTCGCGGAAGTCGCCCTTGGCTAAGACAAGATTTTGGTAAACAAGATGTGCTTAACTACTTGCACCCGAGCGATGGCAGCATTGTGTTTTATGGTTTGCGTCAATCGCCTGATAACAAAGAGCAAGTTCTCTTTATTGCAAATATGGAAGGTGCGCCGTGTACACTTACACCCCTCGAGCTTCACGCGGGTTTAACGGCAACAAACTGGAAGCTGGCACTTGCTACGAATGCTACTACCGCGCATGTTGACAAGCCACTCACGCTAAATGACAGTGAAGGCGTGGTGTTTACTCGAGCATTATAATTTGTGAATCTCAATAATCTACTCTCATGTCATTTCGACTGGAGAAAAGCCCAAAGGTCAACTCATTCTCGACTCAGTTGGGTACTAACTGGAATTTCACTGCTTTGCAGAATGGAGAAATCTAATCTGAGTTAGGAGTTTTGCAACACAAAGCCTCGAGGCACACGGTTAGCTGGGTACAAGGGGCTGCAGCCCCTTGGTTCCGCAGCGACGAGTGAGCATTGGAACTTGAAGCGTGACAACTGAAAACGCCAAACTCAGGTTATTAGATACCTCCATTCCGCTTCCTAAAGTTTAAGTTCATCAGAATAGGCTTTCTATGCAGCTCACAAATAACGCTCCAGTTGGCATGACATCATGGTTTAGAGACTAACTTCTCTGCATTCCTTTTCTTTAGATTCGTAGACGTTTACCTTTTCTTTGTGCCTTTGTACGCTTCGCTCAAACTACGTACAGGTGAATACTTTTTATTGTAGGTTGTAACTATATGAAAAAGCGTGTTGCAGTTATTACAGGTGGGGCTTCAGGAATTGGGGCGGCTTGTGCTGAAAGTTTGGCTAACGATTTTCACATTGTTATCGTTGATAGAGACGCTGTGCAAGGTCAAGAACTAGCGAAGAGGCTCGAGGGTCTTTTTATCGAAGCTGATTTATCAAAGCGAGAAGACGGCAAGCGCGTTATTGAAGAAACCACAAAGCACTTTGGTGGTTTAGATATTCTTATCAACAATGCAGGCTTTCAACATATTGATGCAGTAAAAGATTTTCCCGAAGACACCTGGGAAACGATGCTTGCTGTGATGCTGACAGCTCCATTTTTGCTAACGAAATACGCCTGGGAACATTTAGCAACATCAGGGCAGGGAAGAATCATCAACATCGGCAGTGTGCATAGTTTAGTGGCAAGTCCGTTTAAGAGTGCGTACATTACGGCAAAACATGGACTCATAGGTTTTACAAAAACGGTGGCCCTCGAGGGCGCACCGTCTGGCATTACTTGCAACACAATTTGCCCCGCTTATGTAAGGACTCCGCTCGTCGAAAAACAAATTGCAGACCAGGCAAGAACAAGAGGTATTTCAGAAAGTGAAGTCGAGGAAAAAGTATTTTTAGAACCTGTGGCGATTAAGAGGATGCTCGAGCCTCGTGATGTAGCTAACTATGTTGTTTTTCTTGCCTCCGAAAAGTCCTGGGCGATTACGGGGAGTGTGCAGACGATGGATTTGGGGTGGACGGCGAAGTAGGGTTTGGGGTGCAGGGTCTGGGGTTTGGGGTAAAACAGAATTTACAGTTAAAGACAAAGTTTGTAGGGTGCGCTCGAGACTCCGCAATTATGCAAATTTGAATTCAACTCCGTTTATAGTGAAATCATCGCGCACCATCTTGGTAACAAAAAACTATTTTGTAAGTGTGCAATGTGTCTCCATTTTCCTTCATTGATTCATGCTTGAGTATATTCCTCAAACTCGAGCTACCTTTCACCAAGAATCATTTGGCTTAGTTTTGTCTCCAGTCATTATTATTTCGTTGATTGGGTCTTGCTCGTCGGTTTGTTGATGAGCCATTCTGCAAAGGCAAAGTTGATAACCCAAGCTAAAGTCATCAGGAAGTCTCGAGTCAAGCCATTCGCTTCGCCTAACAGCAGTGTCCAGGGCAAAAAGACAATCACTTGTGTTCCTGCACCTTGACCCAAAGCGTAGGCACGCAGCATCCAGGCACGGTGCTCCTTGATGTTGCGTTGCCGTACCCGATACCAGGCCATAACAATAGACAATGCCATTCCTGCTCCCACCAGCAACCTAACGATCAGCAGCACAGGGCCTTGAAGTTGTTGGGAGATTGGGTAAAACAGAGTCATGTAAAGTCCAGAGAGTCCACTAGCCAGCCCTGCAACCATCAGCCATTTCCCCATAGTGCGGTGCAAAGTGGGGTAGTGTTTGCGAAACCCAGGCGCAAACTGAAAAGTTCCCAGAATACAAAAAGGCAGTGACCCTAAAATGTGGATGACTACGGGCAGTGGCATGGCGTGAAAGCGGGCGTTTTCGGGAGTGATGGTTTCTCCGCTAGACAAACCAACCAAACGAACTGTACCCGCGATGGTCGGAACTAAACTCAGCAGAATTAACGGAACGATAAACCCACTGCCATCCATCCGGTCTGGCATCGTGACATCACCTAGGTGCCAACAGAGGAAGGCTGGCTTTATCTGGCAGGCGTGATGGACGGGTTTTCAACATACTTCGTTGGGTATGCAAAAAGCCTTGAGCCAGAGGTAGCATCT
>JBOFGY010000030.1:0-4668 GCA_051649365.1 Trueperaceae bacterium | reverse complement strand
TTACTCGCCCTTTTGAATCCCATCTCGTCAGCTTCAACGTCTTGATGAAGCGCGTCTAATCGTCTTCATAGTTTTAGAGCCTTAGACTAGAGCGATGCAAATCACCTTAACCTTATGCTGTTTATTTCTTCTTAGCTCCTGTCGTGTTTACGTGCCGCCACAGTCTGATGTACCACCACAATCTCAGGGCTCGAGCCCGGTCTCTTCTCGCTCGGCGCAGCGTCCTAGCGATACACCTGCAACAGGTAAACACGCGGAGATGTTGACGCTCGTTAATGCTGCGAGAGTGCGTGGTGGTGTGTGCGGTACTGTAGCTTTTTCACCTTCACAACCCTTGCGCTATGACGCAGTGCTCGAGCGCACCGCACGAAAACACAGTGAAGACATGAATGCTGCCAATGTGTTAGGACATGTTTCACCTACAGGAAGTATCAACTATCCGCCAGGTGCCCAGTTGCGTGATCGCATCAATGCCGAAGGTTATTCCTGGCAACAAATTGGTGAGAATGTTTCGTGGAATTATTTGATCATTCCTGAACTCGTGGATGCTTGGCTTGCTAGCCCACATCACTGTGAAAATATTTTGAACCCAGCCTTTACCGAAGTGGGGTTTGGTAAGGCAGGAACATTCTGGACACAAAATTTTGGTTTGCCACTAAATTAATTTGCCACTAAATTAATTTGCCACTAAATTAATTTGCATCTTACAAAGTTATTGATAGTATTGAAAGCCCCAGTACAATGTTCTGTTTCTCTGTACGAAGACCCACAGTCAAAATTTGTAAGATCGGCGTAATCTCTCTATTGAGAAAGTCACATCACACGTTTATCTTTTGCGTTGTCAGCACGTTAACTACTTGCGATGTTCCAAGGAGGATATCTGATGAAAAAAATCTACTTCGTTCTCTTAACCGCTCTAACCCTTGTACTTGTTGCTTGCGGCTCACCTGCTTCACAGGCGGACCTTAATGCTACAGAACCTGATTCAGCAGAGCTCGAGGCCCAAAAAGCTTCTACTAATAAAATTAAAGTCGCTGCGCTTAAAAAAGCAATTCTGGTTACAGCAAAAGCAGCCGCGACAGAACAGTGTGACCAAGACGACAATAACCCTGATGTTGCCGAAGCTCTCAATAAACTTACCGACGAGCTTCTCAAACTCGTACCAGCACGCACGGAAGAACAAAAACTTTCACAAGTTGCAGGTGGCTGGAAGCAAGTATGGTCAGATTTGGACAGCAGCTCGCCCATTTGTATTTCGGCGCAGGATATCTACCAAGTCGTTTCTCCAGACGGTTATTATTGGAATATTTCTAAAAATATTATCGAAGGAAGTGAATCTTTAGGATTGCTTCGTGGCAAGTATACAGTCCAACCAGACTTCTTGCGGATTGAGTTTACCAATCAGGCTTTTTCAGATGTTTATCCAGCAAAGGGAACGGATCTCATTGATTTAGCTGCAAGAGCCGAAAAAGGTGAGTTTACAGCATTGCCCTCGAGTTTCCCTGTTGGACTGCAAGGTAATTTGCAAAATACCTATGTAGATGACACTTTACGCATCGTGCGCGGTGAAGATGATCGCCCCGACGACAAACCAGGAATTTTTGTTTTGATTCCTGCTAGCGTGCTCGATTAGAAACACTTAGACAGTCACAGGACTTACGCAAGATGCTTCAAATCCTACGTTTATCAGCGAGGAACAAAGGGTTCCAACGCCCTTGTTCTGCTTACTGCACCACTTTTGCGTAAGTTCTGAGTAAGTAGAAAATGCAGGTTTTCAATGAATAGACCTGCATTGTTCTTTGCGTGTGCGCTCATGAGTGGTTTAGCTTTTCCAATTAACTTAATTCTATATTTTAGACATGCTCTTAACTTTAAGCCTTTTGTCTGTCAATACTGTGAAATAGGTTGAGCAAACGGGCAATTGTAAATATATACTTGACTGACCGTTCAAAAATAAGCTATAATTTTCTTTATGCCACGTACCAAAGCCTTTGACAGAAAAGTTGCTCTTAATAAAGCTATGGTCGCATTTTGGAAATGTGGTTACGAAGCAACCGCAGTGCAAGATTTGGTTGAAGCGATGGGTATTAACCGTCAGAGTCTTTATGACACGTTTGGCGATAAGCACGAGCTGTATTTGGAAACTCTCGAGCACTATCGTTGTGGTGAAGGGGTGATGTTCTTGGCACCTCTAAATGAAACAAACCCCCTGCGGCAGCGTCTGGAAAAAATGTTTGACTTGCTTATTGAAGAATCAGTGAGTGACCCAGACAGAAAAGGTTGCTTTATTGCCAACGCCACGCTCGAGCTTGCCAACCAGAACAAAGCTGTACACACCTTTGTAGAAAAAAACTTTGAAAACTCGGTGAAAAAGTTCGAGCAAGTATTCATGGTAGCCAAAGCTAAAGGTGAATTAAGTGCCACCAAGAACGTAAAAGCCCTGGCAGTTTTTATTGTCAACACGATTGGTGGCTTGCGCGTAACTGCAAAAGCCTCGCCAGATAGGGCAGTTTTGAAAAGCATTGTGCAAACAACGCTTACGGCGTTCGAGTAATTTTTTTGGACTAATCTGGAACATACGTTCCAGTATTGATGTCAGAAAGGACAATTTATGTCCCATTTTTTAACGCAAGGTTTAGTAGGTCGCAGTGAGATTCATCATGAATAGAGTGTTTCGGGTTGAAGCACCTCTAACCATACTGTGGCTAACCATGTTCCTGCTCGGGTTTGCTCAAGCAGGATCCCTTGACCTAGCCACACTTCCTGAGGGTTTCACGAGTGAAACCGTTTCTGTGAATAATGTGCAACTCCACTATGTGCGTGGTGGTCAGGGGGAACCCGTTATCTTGCTTCATGGCTTCGCAAACACCTGGTACATGTGGCGTAAAATTATGCCTGAGCTTGCCCAAAGCTACGACGTGATCGCGGTAGATTTACGTGGCTCGGGTGGTTCGAGTGCGCCAGCTAGTGGTTACGATAAAAAAACGCTAGCCCAAGACGTACACGCCTTAGCACAAGCTCTTGGTCTACAAACACCGAGAGTCGTCGGACATGATATTGGTCTAATGGTTGCCTACGCTTACGCCGCACAGTTCCCAACCGAAGTCAAACAACTCGTTTTGCTCGAGGCTCCGATTCCTGACGAAAATGTTTATTCGTTTCCAGCTCTGGGACCGCAGGGGCCGGTAGCTTGGCAGTTTGGTATGTTTAGCGAGCAGGCTTTACCCGAAGGTCTCGTGAGCGGGCGAGAGAAGTTTTTTTTAGAAACCTTTATTACGAGTAAGGCGACCAACAAGGACGCTTTCACGGACGCAGATTTTAATGAATACGCACGGCATTACGCTGACCCCGCCCACCTGAGAGCGAGTTTTGAATATTTTAGAACTTTCGCTCAAGACATCGCCGACAACCAAGGGTTTGCAACGACGAAATTGACCATGCCCATTCTAGCCCTCGGTGGAGAAAATAGCCTTGGCAGCTACGTGTTTGACCAGGCGCAAACACTCGCCCTTCATGTTGAGGGTGGTGTTATTCCAGACGTGGGCCACTGGATAGTTGAAGAAACCCCCGAAGAGGTTACGCGCCGTTTAATTGAATTTTTTACGAGCTCTCAATAAACACCAAGCTCGAGCGTCGTTGCTCGGAGCAGAAAGAGGAATTATGTCAAACTTATTAGGAAAAGTTGCGGTTGTTACAGGAGGCAATAGCGGGATTGGCTTTGCTACAGCCAAGGAGTTTAGAAGCCAGGGTGCCAAGGTAGCTATTTCTGGGCGTAATGGAGTTGCTGAAGCTGCAAAAGAATTAAGCAGTGATGTTTTAGGTGTGACGGCAGACGTAAAAAACATGAGTGACCTCGAGACTCTCTTTAAGACGGTTCATGAAAAACTTGGCAAGATTGATGTGCTTTTTGTCAACGCAGGTATGGCAAAAATGGCCCCCATCGGTAATGTTTCCGAAGCAGATTTTGACGAAGTGATGAACATCAATTTTAAGGGAGCTTACTTCACAATTCAAAAAGCGATACCTTATCTCAATGATAATGCCTCCCTTATTTTGAATGGTTCTGTCAATGCCTATGTTGGCTTTGCGGGTGCTTCGGTGTATTCAGCAAGTAAGGCGGCCCTGCATTCACTAGCACGGACGCTTTCAGCAGAACTGATTGGTCGTGGTATTCGGGTGAATACGCTTAATATTGGCCCCGTGAACACGCCTTTGTTTGGCAAGATTGGTTTGCCGCAAGACGCACTGCAAGGTTTCGCTACAGCCGTGACTGCAAAAATTCCCGTCAAGCGTTTTGGTCAGCCTGAAGAAATCGCTAAAGCTGCTGCGTTCCTGGCTTCTTCTGATTCTTCGTTCGTAGTGGGTTCTGAGATTTCTACCGATGGTGGCATCATGCTCAACGCACTCTAATATGTCAAAGCTACCAAAACGTTTTGCGCCAGTCCTGACAGGGTTTCTCTTGTCAGGATTCATGACACTGATTATTTCTGGTGTTGCAACCCTTAGAAATATCGGCGTATTAGAAGACTTCAATAGTGTCGGAACAATTTTGACGACAAAAGGAGCCTGGCTGTAAGGTAAAGATTGCGAAATCAACCGAACAGGCAGGTCTCCAATGACTATCTTAACGCAGGGGATGAAACGAATACAGCTCGGGAAATGTCAGCG
>JBOFGY010000029.1:0-14208 GCA_051649365.1 Trueperaceae bacterium | reverse complement strand
CTCGAGCGACTAGGTTGCAACGTCAACATCCTGGCTGATGATAAATGGAGCGTCACTGTTCCAAGCTGGCGATTTGATTTGGCGATTGAAGAAGATTTGGTCGAGGAAGTCGGGCGTTTGCACGGCTACGAACACATCGGTGAAACCATTCCCGTGATGCAGTTCGTGCCAGATTTGCAAGATGTCACACACCGTCAACTCAGATATTTACTCGCTAACGTCGGCTTTCAGGAAATTCTGAGTTACGTGTTTACCAGCGACGCAGAACTCGCCAAGTCCAATGCTCCTGCTGCAAACGCAAGACTCGTGAGCCCGCAGGGTGCCGAGCGCAGCGTTTTACGAACGGCACTTTATCCGAGCCTTGTTCAAGCTGCTGCGCTTAACCATGCTCAGCCTTCACTCTCCATGTTTGAAATCGGGCGCGTATTTAACGACAGCGAAACAGAACGCCTCGCACTTCTTGTCAGCGGCCCTGTCGCCAAAGGCGAGTGGCAAGCTGACCAAAAAACGGACTTTTACACCTTCAAGGGTTTGCTCGAGAAAATCGCCCGCACCCTCGGAGCATTGGTGACCTTTGAACCACTCGAGGCAGCATATTTGCACCCAGGTGTGAGCGCAGCCGTCATTTGGAACAAAGAGGAGATTGGCACAATCGGCCAACTTCACCCCGAAGTCGCGGCACGGTACGAGCTGAAAACAACTTATATTGCCGAGCTGTCTTTACCCCTGCCAAAAGCGCAAATCAAATTTAACGACATCGTGCGCCAACCCCACGCCGAGCGTGATATTGCGGTGATTGTGCCTAAAGATGTGATGTATGCCTCATTGGGGCGTTTGGTCTCACAGGCGGCGGGTGAGAGGCTCGAGTCCGTCCACCCCTTTGACGTATATCAGGGCAACCCCATCCCCGAAGACAAGAAAAGCCTTGCCCTCAGATTGTGGTTTAGGCACCCCGAGCGCACCTTGAAAGATGACGAAATCGAGGGGTTTATGGGAAATATCATCACAGCCTTAACAGGAACAGGCTACGCTATAAGGGATAAATAGTGCGGTGTCTTGTAGGGGGTGTAGCGCACGCCCTCCTACAAATCACCCCGTTCACTAAATTGCATCGGAGATTTCATGAGCTGGTTTGACATTTTTCTTCTCTTGCCGGTAGCAGCCCTCACAGCTTTGGGAGCCAAACGCCAACTGACGGGTCTTGTTGTTGGTATAGGCTCGTTTCTGCTTATGCGGCTTTTGATGCCTGTAGCCATTAGCAATAACGCAGGTCTGGTCATTGCACTCATCATGGCAGTGTTGGCTGGGGTTTTATTTGGTATGTTGGGTCGCACCTCAGTTTTACAACAACGCGGGTTAGGCCCCATTCTGACCATTGCGGGTGGTCTGGGTGGCTTCCTGACCAGTTTATTACTTGTAGGTATGCTCATTACCTCGCTACCGATTGAAAACCGTTTTGACGGGGCAGTGGTTTATCCTCCTACCAATGCGTCTGTCGGCCCGCTTCTTGGTCCCGCGGTGAACTCCTCACAGCTTGTTAAGGTCGGACGTAGTATACTGCTCTATCCTTTGTTGGCAAAGGATGGGCAAATCCCAACAAGCCAGCAAGGAATGTATAGTGCGCTCCACAGATTTTTAGTCGTGGGGCAACCTTGGGAAAGGAGCAATTAGGTATTATTTTTGATGGATGATACCTATCACAACTCGAGACAAGCGTGTGCCTGAAAAAGTTGAAAGTAAGAAAGTTAAAGGTTGAAAGTTAAAACCTTCAACCTGCAACCTTGGACCTTCAACCGATTTTCAGTGACGAGGCAGAGGGCTTCTGGCAGTTTTCTGAGACTGACTAGAAGATAAGGTAACTGCAAAAAAGCAGTGGCCAAAAAATCGAATGTAACCTTGATGGTTACACGAGTCTGCGGGCCCCTCTTGAGCATCCCACTCATCGAGTCAATCTTGGGATTCGGGTTGATATGAACGACCCGACAAACGTTTTCAAAACAACACCAATGTCAGAAAGAATGGTCAGGGCTAACCCTTGTGTTAAGTCATGCCAACTGCTGACAAAATATCAGGTTAAAAGGTAAAAAGTTAAAGGTAAGAAGGTTGTTTCTGGTTTCTCGAGTTTTTGGTTTTTCGTTTTACGAAAAACCAAAAACCAAAAACCAGTAGTAACCTTCAACCTTGAACCTTGCACCTTCAACCGTTCCTGAAAGGGTCTTTATGTGCGGAATTGTTGGTTATGTAGGTCATAGGCAGGCAGCAGATGTCATTGTGGATGGTCTAAGTAGGCTCGAGTATCGTGGTTATGACTCAGCGGGTGTTGTCGTCGCTGGTGGAAACGGCAAACTTGATGTCATGAAAAAAGCAGGCAAGCTTTCGGTTCTCAAACAAGAACTTGTCACACAACCCCTTAAAGGCAATTTAGGTTTAGGTCATACGCGTTGGGCCACGCACGGTAAACCCAACGATGTCAACGCTCACCCCCACCTCTCCGAAGATTCAAAACTCGCTGTCATTCACAACGGCATCATTGAAAACTATCTACCCCTCAAAGAAAAACTGATGGCTGAAGGTCACAAGTTTTTATCCGAAACGGACACGGAAGTCATTGTTCATTTAATCGAATCGTTCTACCAAGGTGATTTGGTGGAAGCTGTTCGCAAAGCACTCAAAGAAGTAACGGGTGCTTACGCGCTCGTCGTGTCACATGTTGACCATGATGTGATTGTGGCCGCACGTGCTACAAGCCCGATGGTCATTGGGCTTGGCAAAGGTGAAAACTTTGTGGCGAGTGATGTACCTGCCCTTCTCCCTTACACCCGTGAAGTTATTTTCCTCCACGACGGCGACATGGCACTCATCAAAGGAGAAGACGTCACTATCAGCAATTTTGATGGCAAAGTGCTTGACCGCCAGGTGTCACACATCGAGTGGGATGCTGAAGCTGCTGAAAAATCTGGTTACGAGCACTACATGCTCAAAGAAATTTACGAGCAGCCTACCGTTTTGCAAAACACTTTTGGTGGTCGCTTTGCACAAAACGGTATGGATGTGAATCTAGACCTCACGCTTGATGTCAGCAAGGTTCGTCGCATCGTGATTGTTGCCTGTGGTACTGCTTACTACTCAGGTGCTGTTGGTGAATACCTTATCGAAAAACTTGCCAAGCTTCCTGTCGAAATCGAAGTTGCAAGCGAGTTCCGCTACCGTAACCCTGTCGTTGATGAACACACACTGTGCGTTGTTGTCTCCCAATCTGGTGAAACGATTGACACGCTCGAGGCCCTCCGCGAAGCCAAACGCAGTGGTGCCATGACAATGGCTGTGCTGAACGTAAAAGGTTCATCCATCAGCCGTGAAGTAGACAATGTGATTTATATTCACGCTGGGCCAGAAATTGGCGTAGCCAGTACCAAAGCATTTAGTGCGATGGTGGCAGCTTTTGAACTCTTTGCCATTTGGCTTGGTCGCGCTCGCAAAGTTCTCGCAGATGACAAAGCCGCAGAACTTATTCACGAGCTTCGCACTCTGCCAGGACTTGTTGAAAAGGCTCTCGAGGAACGCGCCCACATTGCTGAAATTGCCGAAGCGTTTAAGGGCAAAAGCGATTACCTCTTCTTAGGACGCGGGATTAACTTTCCGATTGCGCTCGAGGGTGCGCTGAAGCTTAAAGAAATCAGCTACATTCACGCCGAAGCTTACGCCACAGGTGAAATGAAACACGGCCCCATCGCGCTCATTGATGACGACATGCCTGTTGTTACGGTTGCAACCGCCTCTGAGCTTTACGAAAAAACTATTTCCAATATTCAAGAAGTTCGTGCCAGAGACGGCATTGTGATTGCACTTGCTAACCCTGGTGACGAACATATCAAAAAGCACGCCAATTACATTATTCACGTGCCACAAACCCACGAGCTCGTCTCCCCTATCGTGAACGTCGTTTCGATGCAACTCCTCGCTTACGAAACCGCACACCGCTTAGGTTTAGATGTTGACCAACCCCGCAACTTGGCCAAGAGCGTTACGGTGGAATAAAGTCTAAGTTCTGTAGGATGCGTGAATGCATCCTACCAAAACTAAAAGCAAAAAGCGGAAGGCTGAAAAACCTTCCGCTTTTTGCTTTTTAAGCTTCTTACTGTGCTTGTACTCGTTCAATGACTTGCGGCGTAATATCAAGTTGTGGTGCAGCATAAACCACTAAGTTCGTCCCACTTAAACCCGCAGCTCCACTATCCATCACAATAAGATAGCCGTTTTCCTCTGCAATCGCTTTAATAGCGGCATCAACCGCTGTGAGAGCTGGAGATGCTGCTTCACTTGCCTGCTTAGCGTAATTTTGTTGCACCTCTAAAATAGTAGTACGCAGTGTTTGAGCACGGCTTTGCTCGTCGGCAGTAAGCTCCTGACCACTATTAGCCTTGTCTGCTAGCGTTTGAAACTCTGCTTGCAAGGCCTCGATTTCTGTCGTGGCTTGTTCACGAATCTTGTTCGCTTCACCACCCGCAGGATGTGCGCCGATAGCAGCTTGTGAATCTACAAAGACAATTCCCGCCATCACTTGCTGAGCAACGAGTGTTGCTGAAAAAGCTAGTACACCGATAAGGGCAACAATAAACAAAAATCTTTTCATAAGTTTATCCTTCTCTCTTAGAGGAAACTTTTCCCCTACAAATTACTGTCCGTTCATTTGTGCAACAACTTGCTCTGTAATATCGGGTATGGCAGCTGCGTCTACAAACACGAAAAGACCGAGTTGGTCAAAACCTGCCAAGTCACCATCAATGACGAGCGTGTAGCCGTTAGCTTCGGATACAGCTGCAATCGCTTCGTTGATCGCCGTTTCAGCAGGTGCAGCCGCGGTTTGAATATCTACTGCGTAGCGGTTGCGGGTTTGCTCGACGGTTTGCACGAGGAGGGTGGCTCTAGAGCGTTCCTCCACGCTTAGCTCTACCGTCTGCGCCTTGGTTTGCAAGGTTTGCAGTTCATCAATCAGGGGCTGTAATTCTTCATCTCTTGCTGAGGCAAGGTCGGCGGCTTTTTGCCCTTCGGGATGTGCAGCTAAAAGAGCAGGCTTACTAATTAGTGCAATTTTGAGGGGTTTTTCTTGAGCTTCCCCAAAAGAAACTAGGCTAAATGTCAATAAAAACACCATAAATAGAGCGGTCTGAATCATGGGAACTTTTTTCATCAAAGTAGTACACCACGCTCCAAGATGAGAAAAATCGCAGGGAGGTAAAGGGGGGTTCAGGTAGCTAGTCAGCCTCTCAGCTAGTCAGTTCGTTCTCTTCAAAATAAACTTTATTAGATCTGCACTTCTTATGTTAAAAAGCCAGAATGCTGAAATGCTGACGGGCTGAAATGCTGACTTACTAATGATTCTATGAAAAATTACGCTACACTTTGCAGACTAAACCGTTAAGGTATAGAACGTGATAACGGTTCTTTTAGGAGTTTTAGGTGCCTTGATTGGTAGCTTTGGCAATGTTGTTATTTACCGCTTACCGGCAAAAAAATCGGTGGTTTGGCCCCGCTCGTCGTGTCCAAAGTGCGGACACATGATTCGCCCTTGGGAAAATATCCCCATCGTGTCTTGGCTCTTTTTGCGTGGGAAATGCTCCAATTGCAACAATCCTATTTCTATACGCTATCCACTGATTGAGGCACTCACCGCAACCGGATTTGTGATTCTCGCACTGCGCTTTCCGCTCGAGACCTACGGCTTCACTGTTTTCCCACTCCTGGCCATCTTCGCCATGCTCGTCATGATGAGCATGATTGACATTGACCATTACATCTTGCCTGACAGCCTCACGTTACCGGCATTGGCTGTTGCTCTACTAGGAACACTTATTTACGCACCTGAGAGTGGTTTACCAAAACTCATGCCTGCCGTCACCGGTGCAGCGATTGGTGCAGGCATCATCGCCATGATTAACCGCGTCGGCAGTTTGGTAATGCGCCGCTTTGACGATACCAAAGAACGCCTTTGGCCAATTGGCATGGATCAAATCAATGTTGCGGCACTTGGTGGCGCAGTAGGTGGCTGGCAAATCGGACTTGGTGCAGCCGCACTATCCTTTATGATGAATGTGTTTACTCGTAAATCTTTGCGCCTGCCCGAACAGTTTATGTATGCACTTTGGTTTATTGCCCTGGTTTTTTCTACCACACAACTTATTGTTCACCCCGTGCAAAGCATTGCCGGTAGTTTAGCATCAATGGGCATACTCTCTATCTTAGGTGCAACGTATTGGTGGCTGCACGATATTTTTTCAAAAAATAGTGCGCCCATCGAAGACGATGACGAACCTGTAGCGATGGGCTTTGGAGATGTCAAACTCGCTGCGGTACTTGGAGCATTTTTAGGTTGGCAACTCATGCTTGTTGGCCTGTTATTTGCTTTCGTCATTGGTGCCGTAGGCGGTGTCCTTGGGCGCATGGCTGGCGGTAGTCGGATGGTGCCGTTTGGACCTTACTTAGCAATAGGTGGAATACTCGCGTTGTTCGTGGGACAATCCCTGATTCAGTGGTACTTGGGGATGCTAGGTTTATAGCAATGAAGACGTGCGCGTGCCCCAAAGACAAAACCTTTTAGGGCAAGGACGTTACAAAGTTTTGTCACAAATGTATTTTGTCCTAAATGTATTATAGCCCTGCCATCAAAACTAACTAAATACGCCATGATGGGTCTATGCAAGATATTCTTATTGTTGGTGCAGGGGTGGCAGGTTTAACAGCAGCACAGCAGTTAAGCAACGCTGGGCGTGATGTTTTAGTTTTCGAGAAAAGTCGCGGACTTGGTGGACGAAGTGCTACACGAACAGTGAACCATTTTAACGTTCATCCTGTTAAAGTAGACCACGGCGCACAATATTTCACCGTACGGGATGAACGATTTCAAAGCCAAGTAGACACGTGGTTAGAGCAAGGTTATGTCAAGATTTGGTCCCACGGCTTTCACCGCTTGACAAAAGAAGGACTCGAGTCACCCACACAAGGTCATCCGCGCTATATTTTTCCAGAGGGCATGAACACGCTAGGTAAATGTTTGGGTGAAGGGTTGAACATTCGCACGGAGGTTAACGTCTCGAGCATTACCCAACGCGAAGATACTTGGCTCGTCTCGAGTAACACAGGTGAAACATTCCAGGCGAAGACAGTGATTCTAAACATGCCCGCAGAACAAGCTCTCGAGCTTTATCCTTTTGATGTGGGCAATGCAGCCGACAATCTAAAAGTGCAACTCGAGAAAGTCATCATGGAACCATCGTTCGCACTCATGTTAGGTTACGACAGTTCTTTAGCTCCAGGCTGGCAAGGCATTTTGATCGAAACCTCGGAAGCTGTTTCTTGGCTAAGTCACGACAGCAGCAAACGCACCTCGAGGGATGAAACCGTCATCGTCGTGCATAGCACACCAGACTTTGCACGCCAACATTTTGACGAACCACCCGAAACCGTAAAACACTACTTGCTGACAACGCTTTCAACCTTGAATCTTCAACCTTCAATTTTTAATCAAACGCCACTCTGGAGCGAACTCCACCGCTGGAAATATGCCCTTCCTCACCAACACCTCAATGTGAAATTTTTACAACGTGATTCACTTTACATCTGTGGCGACTGGTGCGGTGGTGCGAGGCTCGAGGCTGCATACTTATCAGGTTTAGAACTTGGAAAACAGTTAGTTTAGGTTTGTTCTTAAGCTAAGTTCTAGCTCCGATACTTTGCATCCTTCACTTGTCAGGATTTCGTAAGAGTTAATTCTTTAGACTAGAGGCGATGCTTCGTCCTCTATCACGTCTTAGTTCTTCCGAATCTGACACAAGTCAAGATAGACTCGATCGCAAGTGGCAACGTGCCCTATTATTGGCCCTACCTTTGGCAATAGTCACATTAGGATTCGGTATTCCACTCGAACGTTTAAGCAAGCACTGGACACCCTTCGACACGACGTACCCCTATTTGATTCTAGGTATCTTATTTACTGAGGGTGTTTTAGCATTCTATTTTCGCTCGCTACGAGCCGTCACATTCAATCTGGGAATAGGGATGAGTCTTTTTTTTATAAGTAAACTTATCTACACCTTATTTTTTATACCCAGCACTTTATTAGCCCTCAAGCAAATTCCTGAAATATTTTTTTGGACACCCAGCATTTACCTCATTTGTTTCCTCATGCCTAAGATGCGTGGTGGCTGGCTAGCTGCCGCTTTTACACTAAGTTGCTTTCTACTTAGTGGAGTTTATATCCTCAGTAATATTCAGAGCATGACCACCGAGCACTGGGGAATGATCTTCTTACTTTGTCAAGCCAATACTATGAATCTCATCCAACTTATTTTGAGCTTTGCGTTTATCAATCTTAAAAGCAGTTACTCTGCTTCAAAAGAACAAGTCGAGGTACTTGAGGAAGTTGTTCACCGCGACCCTCTGACAGGCTTACCCAACCGCCTCAAACTTCAACAATCTCTTGATGAATCCATCCAAAACGCTAAAACGAAAAACGAGCTCGTAGGCGTGTTATTTATTGATGTTGACCGCTTCAAGCTCGTGAACGATACGCTCGGCCATACTGCTGGTGATGCACTCTTACACCACGTGGCTCAACGCTTAAATGACATCGTGCGTGGTGGCGACCTCGTGGCACGTATTAGCGGTGACGAATTTGTCATTGTAGCCCACCAACTCGATAACGCTTCAACCTTAGGAATTATTGCCCAGCGCATCATGGCAAGTCTCTCGGCACCCTTTGAAGTCGAAGGGCAAACTCTCACGATTACCCTGAGTATTGGCGGTGCACTCTTTCCACAAGATGCTGAAGACGCTGAAACCCTCATTCGCCATGCGGACAGTGCTATGTACCGCGTAAAAAAACGGGGGAAAAATGGCTTCGAGGTTTATCAAAAAAGCGACGCTGCCTTAGAACGCCGTTGGCAATTAGAGAAAGACCTGCGGAGTGCGCTCGAGGTACAAAGTGGTGTACAGCTCTCTAAAACGCATATTATTGAATCCAGGCAGTTTCGCTTGCATTATCAACCCATGTATGACTTAAGCACCGGCAATCTTGTGAAACTCGAGGCCCTCTTGCGTTGGAACCATCCGGCGCATGGCTTTATTTCTCCCGCCGAATTTATCCCCATTGCCGAAGAGAGTGGCTTGATTGTTCCCCTAGGCATGTGGGTACTCGAGGAAGCGTGTCGGCAAGCAAAACACTGGCATATTCAGCACAAGCAGTTCCGCATTTCTGTAAACGTTTCACTCTTGCAGTTTTCTCACCCCAGTTTTTATGGCACGGTGCTAAACGCCCTTAAGCAAAGTGGACTCTCCGGCGATTATTTGGAACTCGAGTTAACCGAAAGTATCCTTATCAACCAACCCAATGACGTAAAACGAGGTCTAGAAAATTTGCAGCGTCTGGGCATTCGCATCGCCATTGATGACTTTGGGACAGGCTACTCCTCACTGGCCTACTTACGGGATCTACCTATTGATACCCTTAAAATTGACCGCTCGTTCGTGCAAGACCTAACCGAAAATGACAAAGACGCAACGTTTTCTAGAGCCCTTGTCGAAACGATTCTTGGTCTGGCAAAACATTTGGAACTCGAGGTCGTCGCGGAAGGAGTTGAAACCGAGACACAACGCAATATCCTTAAACAGCTTGGCTGCACTACAGGCCAAGGGTACTTCTTTGCTAAACCATTAGCGGCGGAAGAATTTGACCTTTACTTGCAAAAAGCACCCAAGTCTGCCAAGCAAAGCAGTGCACACGCGAATTGAACGTCCGAGAACTGCTTGTTACTATTTCCACATCACTGCTCAGGTAGGAAACTTCTAATCGTCACTGATGCTAGAATGAGAATCTGGTAGCATTGAACCCTGCTCAGTATTTGGGCGCTTTGAACGGGGGGAGCGAGTAGCGCAACCGACCTAACTTCTGCGCGGTAGTACTACCTCATCAAGTAATACTTGATCTAAGCTGAGCCCGTAGGAGGATTTATGAGAAAGGCTTTTATCTTTACAGGTGTGCTTTTAATTGCCACCCTGTTCGTTTTCACTGCTTGTGGAGGTTATGATGAAAATGGGTCAAGTAATGGTGGAAATGACCCAGGCAGCGTCCCCCAAGAACCCACCGCAGCCATTCAACATCCCTTAGATAGTCAAAATATCCAGCGACCTCTCATTGACCGCTATTATCGTATCATTCAAAACGGCAACGACAAAGAAATCAACTCTCAAGATTTCAACTATAGTCCGCGCCAATCCGAGTTTTCAGGGCATAGTGGTTGGGACATCTTAACGACTCCCTGGCCTGGCAATGTCCCCACCGATAACAACTGGCTAACCCTAAGGCTGAACCGTGATGCGACCCTCACCATCGTGATGGATCAGTGGGCGACAGAAGCCCAGCAGTCCGCTTGGCTTGCTGATTGGACCAAAGGGGCAACCACAGGGAAGAAAATTAATCAAGAAACTGAAAATTTTGTGACGTTTACGAAAAGCTTTCCTAGTGGTGATGTCACACTGCCTGCAGCAACCAACTATAGATACACGCTACTGTTGGCAGAAGCTGGTGGTACCGCTAGCTCAGACCCTGCTCTAGCAGAAGGTATTAGCGAAGAAGAACGGCCCCAAGCTAATCAAATTTGCCCCTCTTGGTTACACGATACCTGGCAGGCGCAAGGGCCTGGCGGCGATGTCTACAAAAGCTGGCACCCACAAATTGACCCCATCTATTGGTGCTACTACGGTCACGATCACGGTTCTGACCCAAGCCTCATCGGTTACAACGGGGCAACCTTTGGGTATGTTGCAGCCAACAACGAAAACGAGGGCATTAGCCAACCCGAACTCCACGAAGGTTTCAAGGGCTTTGCTTTTAAGGATGAAGCTCAAAATATTGGCTGGTATATCAGCATTCACGCTGAGACAGGGGTAGTAAGTCGCTCGTGCGCTAGAGTCCACACCGTTAGCTTTGTCGCAAAAGAATTGACCTCGAGTAAGCTTCTCCTCGAGCTTTCTTACAAAGGTGACTTTGGCGTGCCTAGGGCGAATAACGACTCAGGCTTAGAAAATGTTGTCCTCGATCCTGAAGGCTGCCCTGAGCAAGACGAAGCAAGCCTTGCAACTGAACTCGAAGAAGAAGGTTTCCGCGCTGCTCGCAACATTCGTGTCTTCTCGGATGGCAAAGACCCCGGTGGCTACGAACAATGGGATGGCGGTGTCACGCCAAACTTAGGCATGAGCTTTAATTGGTTTCCTGGCATGGGTATTGATATTCGTAACCCAGCCACAGGCTGCAACAACCTCAACTGCTCTGAAGTCTTGCCCACAGGCCGCAATGACCCTGATAATCCCAACGAAAAGTCCAATGCAGATATGCGCACTATTGAACTCCGCGAACTCACCATCGAGTACGACAAACTTATAAAAGCCAACGATTTAATTGATGGCACCCAAGACGGCTACTTTATGACGGATGTCTACGGCGAAGTTCAAGCAGACTCTAGCAAAAACGTGATTCGCCAATTCATGGCTCCAGATTTCAAACAAACCCTCGACTTCGACAAAGTTCTTACCACTCAAGATGCTTGGCGCGGTCTTTACATCCACGACCAAGGTCACCAAGTCGGGCTCGAGCTAGAAAATAGCTTAGGGACGAACAACTAAACCAAAGACGTGAGTCATCTGTATCGTAGGGAAAGCAGCGTGTTGCCCATGAGTCATAAGCCGAGATGGCTAATTCGGGAACAGCACACGCTGCTTTTAAGCTATGTCTTTGTTGCCAGATACTAAGATGCGAATTGCCTGATAAGCAGGTACGCACAAAGACAAGCACACAACCAGGAGGTTGCTGATGACCCTTATAGGTGTTGATCCTCTGATGCCTGAACTCTTAGATATTACGGGCATTGGTGTGGTCAATGCTGCCACACTCCTCGCTGAAGTAGGGGATGTGCGACGTTTTAGACATCAACATAGTTTTGCAAGAAGCCTTTAGCCAGAGGTAGCATCTTTGAATCAGCACGACTAAGTTAACGGCATGATACGCCCGGCTAAAGGCTCTTCTGTATGCAGGTTGTGCGCCTGTCGAACGCTCCTCGGGTGGTTGTCAGCGACGGACAACTCAATACCGGAGGTAATCGTCGTCTTCATAAGCTCTTTCATAGGATCATGCTGGTTCGGCTACGCTTCGATGAAGACTCTAAAATCTACCGAGATAAAAAACTGAAAGAAGGTAAAACTAAACGCGCTGCCTTGCGTTGTCTGAAAACTCATGTTGCTCGTTTCATCTTTCGCTTCATGCTCGCTAATATTCACAAGCATCCTGAGCGGTGGTTGGGAGCTTGACAACTATATACTAAGTTCCCGAAAGTTCATTTCCATTTGTCATTGCGGCTGGAGCAAAAGCCCCACCACAACGTTGTAATTTTGGTGACAGCTCATTAGGTTGGTGGAAAAAGGCTTTTGCGGAGTACGAAGTTTGGTGGTGGCTCATCTAAAACTGCTAAGCTAAGGGATGGTCTATCAAGTCATCAGGTGTTATCACTGCGGTAGTGAGCAGCTAAAGAAGAATGGCAAAGCCCCGAAAACGACATACTGGGTGCTCGAGCATAAAATCCCACATACTTCACTTGCAGAAAACGAAGTCTGCGTCCACGTTTGAAAAATGCACCCCTGGATAAGAGGGTAGGTGTTTCAAACGTTGGCGCAGACTTCGTTAACTAACCTTAAAACACGGGGGATTCCTTAGTCATCATCTCCATCATCACTACCGTCATCATCATCTGCATCAGCTCGAGCTTCCACACATTGAGCATCTGTAAGGTTCAAGGCACTACAGAGAAATCCAGCCAGCTCGAGCCGTTGTTCTAACTCGAGGGTTGTTCCGCCTGCTGTACCACCATCCAAATCAATCTCGAAACTGCTTTCAACGACCTCGAGGGCGAGTGTGCCAGGACTCAGAGCCTCAGCACCTTCGGCAATCGCCAGAGCCAGTGCACCTGCCACCATCGGGGCAGCCATTGAGGTGCCATCCCAAGCGGCAATATGTGCACCAGGCACTGCTGCATAAACATCTTCACCAAAGGAAACCATTTCCAAGCCGTCTTCAATGGGCCCCTCTTCAGGTACAAAGTTTGAGAACGAAGATTTAACATCATTGAGGTCTACACTGCCCACACCAACAGACATGTTTTGGAGTCTCGAGCATTGCGTTGTAAGCAGGGTAAGTAGGGTTGGCGTTGCTATTTCCTGCCGAGGCGATAACGTAAACACCCTGTTCAGTTGCTCGTTCTACAGCTTCCTCGAGCACTGCGGCAGGCCCTTCTTTCTGTACCGAGTGATAGCTGAATTACTTTGGATCCACGCTCCACGGCCCAGTTAATTGATGCAGCTACGTCTTCTACACTGCCCGAACCGTCACCTGCCAAAGCACGAAGAGGCATAATCTTCGCTTCAGGCGCAATTTGCAGCACGATACTGTGCCGTGTCCGAAAGCTGAACCTTCAACTTCCTGTGGATTCGTGTCTTTAGAAACGAAGTCGTACCAGGTGGTGGGGTGTCTACACCCGTGTCTACAACGGCAACAATCACGTCTTTACCGAGTTTTTTAGCAAGGACTTGGTGGGCTACTTTAAGGGAGATTTTTTCCCAGATGGTGGTGTTTTCAGCTAGGATGGTTCCTGAGCTTTCGGTAGTGCCTGAACCCACCTGACTAAGCCTTGCGTCCACCACTCCAGGCAGTCACAGAACCAGATTGGGCTTTTTGTGTGCCTGCTATGTCCATCTCCTCAGTGCTGGGGGGTGGCAGAAGGGTTGTACATTGCTGCACGCTACTAAGCGAGTAGCACGGTTAGCAGGCTTGCTTTCAAAATTATGGTCGTGGTCTTCAAGTACATGATGAGTCACAGTCAAGGTTGTAATGAAAGATAAACCACTTGGTAAACATGTGATGACTTGCTAAGGATTTAGAGAAAGATAAGGTTTTACGAACAAAGCGAGCCATGCGTTAGTTATCATGTACTTCGACACCACTACCGAAAATTATTAAAGGTTTCATAGGTAAGTAGTCGTACACAATTACCTTAAACTAAAGCCACGTCGGAGAAATTGATGTTCAAAGCTGAACCTACGGCAGCAAGGGCGAGGGTGACTTTGTAGAAGAGGAGTTGCTCTTCAGCATAATCCTCGGGGTTGAGC
>JBOFGY010000028.1:0-2326 GCA_051649365.1 Trueperaceae bacterium | reverse complement strand
TCGAGCTTTCTTGCCAACCTAAAACCGTGATGCGGCCCATCACTCGCGGATAACTCACTCAAAACCCGCAAGGTCTGCGCTGAGGTTAGTTTAGGTCGTGGCATAAGTCTTAGTATAAGTCGAGGTACTTAGACTTTATGGTCTATCCTACTCCTCTCCTAAAACAAAAACAAGAGTTTTGTCGTCTGGGACGGTTATTCATCCTCTTCACCTGTTGGGTATTAGTAGGGTTATTTTCTTGTGTAAATGTTTCACGGGGTGTTTCACGGAATTGGCTTATTCAGTTTTACCTTCTAATTTACTCAGCAAATCTGCTAGGTAGTCATATGCTTCTCGTATTATTGGTATAACCTCTTTAATCTCTTCCTGTTCGACTTTTTCGACTGTCTTTCTCATTGATATGAACGTTTGTTCCAACTTCTTTTTGGGAGTGGCTTTGGGTTTTGATTTTGTTTTAGCTTTGTACACTTGACCGTTTCGGGAAACATTGCGCTCGCCTATCTGGGGAAATTCCCCAGATGTCTCTTTGCGAATGGCTTCCACAGTTTTGTGGTCAACTCCGCACCGCCTCCCAATTTCTCGACTTGACCAAGTACGCCATTCACTATCGTTCAATAGCACCTTCACAGCTTGTCGCTTATCAGCATTAGTTCGCCTAAGGCCATGCTTTTCATTTGCCCCGACGGCGTAAAGAATGGCTTCCCGTTGTGTTCCTTCTTTTATCTCGCTTGAAATTGTTGTGCGTTTGGCCCTTTCGTGGGCATGATAGCGGTGAAAGCCATCAGCAAGCCAGTAATATGTGCCATCAAAGAACACGGTGATGTTAGGTAATTCCCCATCATTTTCGATGACGGCAGTGTAATCTTGGATTGCCTCATCACTTAATCCTTCTCGTGCTTGGGTACCTCCATCAAGGCGAATGCTGCTGAGGGAAAGAGCGCGAATGTGCTCGAGGGGTTGTGCTGATTTTCTTCTCGCTAAGTCGTCGAATTTACTTTTCACAATCCAAGCTCCTTTCCTAACCCTCGATAGTCAAGCCAGGCAACTTTTGCACGTGTGCTGTCTTCTTTTACTTGATAGACAAGCACGCCATAAAGTGCAGCTTTCTTGAAAACTTTGGCATGACGGATTTGGTTTTGAAATACAGGGACCTTGTGGGTTTGAAAAAATGTTCGAGCTTCATCAGCATCTTTCTCTGGATATGCTGGACACATTGTTAATAACACGCGCACATTTTCAATATCCTCTAAGGTTCGGAAGGTTTGTAGAACAGCATTGAGAGAAAGTGCGTCAGGTGTCGCAGTGATGATGGTGTGGTCGCTTACCCGGGCGAGACTACGAAGGTCATTCGGACTTATGCCTCCTGCTGTATCAAAGACCAAAGCGTGATTTTCGTCATATTGGTGGCGTTCACCCTCGGGAATAACTTTGTAAGGTAAAAGGCCAGGTTCGCTCCACGCTGAGGCTGAACGATTTGGGTCATCATCAATTAGCAGCACCGGGCCACGTTCTGCAAGCAGTCCTGCAAGATGGATAGCTGTTGTAGACTTCCCTACTCCACCTTTATTTGCAACTACACTTAAAATCATGTATTCCTTTCGTTATCTGGGGAATTTCCCCAGATAAGTTTTTGAAACTCACTTTGCCCAATAACTGTTGGTTTGAAAAGTTTACGACGTGTTTCCCATTTCGACTCGAGCCACCCTCGACGTTCTAAGCGGTTAAGAATATTGCTAATCGTCCCATCTCTTGTATTTAGTTTTTGTGCAATCTTGTAAGCGTGAAGCCATACGTTTTTTTCGGCCAGTAAGATTTTCACGACAGCTCGGGTAATTTCAGAACTATTCGCTTTCGGTGCCATCAATGCTAATGGTACCATTAGCATTGATTATCGTCTAGCTTTGATGACTTTATATTTTTGTCAGTTTAGGCAGTAGTGAACCTATGTGGGGAATTTCCCCACATAGGAAATTTGATGATTTTTGTTGACTGCTATCCCCGCAACCCCCCCTTCGCCACGGAAGACGGCGGTGTCGCCTCAATCTCATTCCACCGGTGCCAGTGCTTGAGCCGAGAGACCAATAAAGCCCCCGCATTCCGAGCAAACCGCTCCTGCGCATCCACCCAAGCCCTGCTCGCCAGGGTATAAAGCTCAAAGAACCAGTCATTACCTTGGTCATACTGCCTTAAAAGATTCCAAAGAAGCTTGCGGTAAAACATGAGTGAGGTAGTCCCAGTGTCGTTTAAGCAGTTGCCTATGGCATGAGCCGTCAAATCCACCATCTCATTACGCCCAATGTTCTCAACACTTGACAAATCCAGAATC
>JBOFGY010000027.1:0-7961 GCA_051649365.1 Trueperaceae bacterium | reverse complement strand
CATCTACAAGCCAGTTCGAGCCGATGACAAGAAGAACTAGACCACCTATCACGAGCCCAATATTGATTAACCATTGTAAGGGCGTGGTTGGTTTTTCTATAACTTCTTCACCTGCTGCGTCGGCGGCTTTCTTTTCGCGACGAGCTTGAAAAATTTGAAAGGACGTGTAGGCAATAATGCCTGCGAACAGTAAAGCACCATCTAGCAAACCAATGGTTCCGTCTAAACACACGAGCAACAGCAAAACCGAAACTCCTATCATGATAGGAACCTCTAGCCGAATGAGTTGGCGCGACACCAAAAGCGGCGTGATAAGAGCTGACACACCCAGGATAAGTAGCACGTTAAAAATATTACTGCCTACAACATTGCCAAGAGCCAAATCCGCTTGCCCTGCTCTTGCTGACATGACACTGACGGCCATCTCTGGTGAACTCGTGCCAAAGGCAACGACGGTAAGACCAATAATGAGCGGGGAAATACCAAAAGCTGCCGCGATCCTCGAGGCACCCCGCACTAATGCCTCCGCCCCCGCGATAAGTAACCCTAAACCTATAATAAGCAAAAAGATTGTCATGAAACACCTCCCGAGTAAGTTTTGTCTTTTCCTCTTGTCTTAAATAGCGAGAAGAGAATGCCACCCGCCAAAATGCTGAGCGTGATCCCGAGCGAAAGTGCTGGGTCCATCTTGCCAAAAATCTGGTTGTAGAAAATCTTCGCGCCGATAAACACGAGCACTAAGGAAAGCGCGTACTTGAGATACTTGAAGCGGTGAACCATGGCCGCAAGGGCAAAGTAAAGCGCACGAAGACCAAGAATTGCAAAGATGTTGGAGGTATACACGATGAATGGGTCAGTAGTAATCGCAAAGATAGCGGGTACGCTGTCTACTGCAAAAATCACGTCAGCGACTTCAACAAGAATCAATGCTAGAAAAAGTGGCGTAGCAAAGTTAGCTAGTTTGCCCGTTTTAGGATCTGGCTGTTTCACGAAGAACTTATTGCCGTGCAGTTCATTTGTAACACGCATTCTGCGACGCATAAACTTAAGTACGAGGTTATCTTCAATCTTAGTTTCTTTATTGCCAGATAGAAGCATCTTGACACCTGTAAGAAGTAAGAAGGCACCGAAGATATACATCACCCAATCAAACTGTGTGACGACAGCCGCACCAAGACCAATCATGATGGCGCGAAGAACAATAACTCCCAAAATTCCCCAGAAAAGGACGCGGTGCTGGTATTTGGTGGGAATCGCAAAGTACGCAAAAATCATCGAGATGACGAACACGTTATCCATCGCTAAAACTTTTTCAACCGCAAAGCCTGTGAAATAAGCCAGCCCCAACTCTCTACCAAAATACCATGTGACCCAAGCACCAAAGAGTAAGGCGATACCGATATAACCCGCCGAGAGCAACAAACTTTCTCTGGCTCCAATTTCTTTCTCGCCTCTATTTTTGCTGAGCACACCAAGATCGAGAACGAGCAAAACCGTAACAATGGCAAAGAACACGAGCCATAACCAAGCGGCTTTACCAAGCCATTCCAGCATAAGCCAATCCATAACAGCCTCCTAGAAGCTGTAGTGGCTTTTTGCAAAAACAAAAAAGACCACCACACTTTTCAATGTGATGGTCTGGTCATCGGAATCATATCCGCCGTCTAACCGAGAGTTATGCCTAATACTTTTAAGGCAGCAACTCTGTAATGACGGTTAGCGGGCTCGAGTGCTCGAGTGACTACTCCCCAACTAAGGTGAGATTAGCACGGACATTTATGAAAAAGAAGAGGGCGGTATTACACATTCACACAGCTTTAGGAACGGACGTGCCACCTTTACTAAAGCGGTTACGAAACCATACAACAATAGGTGAAAGGACGAAGATACTCGAGTACGTACCAAACGCTAGACCAATCAAGAGAGTGATACTGAAATCACGAAGCACACTACCCCCAAAAATCAACAAGGCGACAATGGGAATAAGTGTCAATCCTGAGGTCATAATGGTACGTGATAGGGTTTGATTAACAGAAAGCTCGGCGATGTCGGCGTAACTTTGACCGCGAGTTTTTCGCAGATTTTCCCTCAAACGGTCAGCAATAATAATCGAGTCGTTGAGTGAGTAACCCACCACGAAAAGTAGAGCCGCTAACACAGGAATACTAAACTCGACATTAAAAAGTGACAACGCACCCATAACAATACCGACATCGTGGACGGCGGCGATTACGGCGGCAACTGCCACAATCCAGTTTGGCCAGAAGCGAAAACCGACGTAGGCCAGAATAAGCCCAAAGGCTACAAGCATCGCGTAAAACGCACCTAAACGCAAATCTGAACCCACCGAAGGACCGACAAAATCTGTCGAGAGCAAAGAGGCATTCAGGCTTGTTGCTAAATCATTGGCGAAGGTGCCACCCGCCTCTTGATTTGCTGTCTCACCAACGCGGACTGAAATCAGTTTTGTAGCTGCATTCGTAGTTGTCGTATCTGTCCCTGCTGCTTCAGGTGTTATTTCTGTTGCAGTTGTTTCTGTCGCGGTTTCTTCGGTTGCAGTTTCTTCTGTCACGGTTTCTTCTGTCGTCGCTTCGGCTGTGGCAGCTGCATTACTAATTGTGGCATCGTCAACTTCCTGAATTGTGGCGTTGTTACTATTAATACCCTCTACCGCGAGGGCGTCAATCGCTCTACGCACGTCGTCTACGGTGGTTGCTTCGTTTACTTGATAGAGTGCCGTCGTACCACCCGTAAAATCCACTGACTGCTTAAGTCCTTTTATAAAAACAAGCCCAAGTGCAGCAACTGCAAGAACAGCGGAAATCGTTAGTACGGTAGGAGCCATTTTCATAAAACGAATTCTTGGTACCGAAAAGCCCATCGGAATGTAATGACGTTGCATCCGCGTGGTAATGACGTTAAGAAGGAAGGGAACAACAACGATGTTTGAAAACACCGAAGCAACAATACCAATAATTAGCGTCACCGCGAAACCGCGCACGGGGCCAGTCGTGTATTGGTAAAGCGCGAGACCCGCTAAGACAGCCGCCATGTTCGCATCAATAATGGCAGGCAGCGAATTGTTGAAGCCGTCTTTCATCGCTGCTTTAAGCCCTTTGCCCCCTCGCAAGTTTTCTTTTACGCGCTCGAAAGAAATGACGTTACCGTCTAAGGCTGAACCAATTGTTAAGATAAGCCCTGCTAAACCAGGCAAGGTCAGGGTGGCACCAAAGCCTGCTAGCGCGGCAAAGATAAAAAGCATACTCAGCAACAAGCCAACCGTGAGTACACCACCAAACAGTGGCCCATAGTAAAACAAGACGACAAGGACGACAGCCACCCCACCGATAATTCCTGAGCGTGTTCCTGAGTTGATGGCATCTTGTCCGAGGGTCGGCCCAATCGCGCGGGTTTCTTCAATTCTTAAATTGATAGGTAAGCTACCGCTACGCAGCACGAGGGCAATATCGCTGGCTTCCTCGAGCGCACCTACACCCGTGATTTGACCGTTATTAGAAATGGGGTTTTGAATCGTCGGCGCGGTTTTAACCACACCGTCAAGCACAATAGCCATACGGCGACCACGATTTTCGGTGGTAAATCTCTGGAAGTCATCGGCAAATTCACTTTTTATATCAAACAGAACAACCGCCCCGCCAATGGTCGCGCCACCGACATTATTAAAGTCTGCACGTGCGTCACTAAGAATTTCTCCCGTAAAGGCGACATCTTCTAAGTCTTCTGGCAGAAGCTGTTCGTCAGCTTTATTATTTGCCTCAGATTTGACAATGCGGAACTCGAGCACCGCTGATTGACCAATCAGGTCAGCCGCGCGACTCTGGTCGGCCGAAGAAAGACCAGGAAGCTCTACAACAATGCGGTTGTTACCACTGGTCTGCACGAGCGGCTCAGCGACACCAAATTGGTTCACGCGGTTTTCAATCACATTACGCGCAGTGTCTAAATCTTCAGGGGTTGGGGTTCCCCCTTCCGCTTGCAAAACCACACGCAAGCCACCTTGCAAGTCAAGTCCGAGTTTTAGCGCGGCTTCGTTAATACCACGCAGGCTATTCCAAGGTTGCGCTAGAAAAAGAATCGAAAGCACAATCGCGCTTAGCACGATAATGCCTGTAAAGGCACGGTTCATGGTTGCTCCTTAAAAATTACAGATAGCTAAATATTAGGTTGATTTACATTGAACTGAAAAAGATTCAAGGTTGAAAATTAAAGATTCAAAATTAAAAAGAAAAATCTTCACTTGCGCTTCACAGTCGCCACTGCTGCCACTGGCTTAGGTCACGGAGTGACGCTTCAAAGGGCAAAAAGCTTAGGTGTTGTGAAAGACCGTAGCTGTACGGCGCATAGTTGGTATAGAGCGACGGCAGATAAAGAATAAGGCGGTCAACACCCGCAACGCTTGCACGGGTTTTGGCCGCATCGGTTAGGATGGGCGTAGGCGCACTCATACCCAAGCTGAGGTCGGCTTGCTTCTCGCGCAAAACCAAGCCAGAGCTAAGTGGCAAAAACGCCAGGGCGAAACATAAAAAGATCAGCGCAAAACCTGGCGAAACCCGCCCTAAATACGACCGCCTAAAAAACTGTGACCGTTTAAAAAACACGCCCGTCATTTTAGCCCATGACCCTAGGCTCTGAAAAGACCAGGTGCTTTTTCATGTTTTGG
Source organism: Trueperaceae bacterium (assembly GCA_051649365.1). GTDB lineage: Bacteria > Deinococcota > Deinococci > Deinococcales > Trueperaceae > CAVTAE01. Next base: position 3,280 of record JBOFGY010000027.1, on the reverse strand, counting down.
GAAGTCGAGGTATCTTAACGAAGGATTCTCACTGTTTCCTTGGTCTTTCCTATCCACGGAGGTCTTTCCTATCCACGGAGGTGTTTCCTACCCACAGAAGTTCGTAGAACATCCCACTCCAACCAAAGAAGAGGCATATTTCACATGAAAAAAATGAAAAATTTAGTGCAAATCCTACCTCTAGGTTCTAAACTGATCGTATGAGGCCCTTCCTGCAATTTCTCGGGTTCTGTTTCATCGTCTTTTTTATCGTCGGTGAATTTCAGGGCTGGTACGCCGGCGTGGCTACGCGCACACCGATGTTTCTCTACAAAATGACGCGAGATGTAGAGGTAACAAGAGAAGTTTCCGAAGATGAGTTGAACCTTCGATTTAGCGGGAAGGTGCGTGATGGCACAGTAGGGCTCGAGGTTTATTTTGAAATTCCACCAAGTTTCCAAGGTGGCACCATAGGTAAACCACCCAAGAAGATTTTTGAAGAAGCGTTTCTGACTGGTCAAACCATTGACCTTCAAGAAACCCTTAAATCAGGTAAGGGGCGGTACATCGTGCGAATTATTTATAACCAAGCCACGGGTACATTCAGACTCAACGCCTCTGGACAAGGACAACTCTAATGCGTGGCTTTCTATTTTTCGTCATCTTTTTAGTAGCAGTCTTTTTTGGTGTGGGTGAACTGCGCGGCTGGACCGTAGGTATTCCGAGTCAAATGCCACTGCTTATTTACAAAAGCGATAGCTGGCTTGGTGCCACACGTCGCACGGTCAATCGTCAAGATTTTCCGTTTACAGTGTCAGGCAAAGTCAATGCAGGCAAAGTGCGTGTTGAGGGTTATTATGAATTGTCAGCAAGTTTTCAATCGGGCAAAGCTGGTAAACCCGAAAAGCTCGTGTTTGAGCAAGAATTTAATGCAGGCGAAACCATCAACATCCATGAAACGCTCAAAAAGGGCCAAGGTCAATATCGCATCAGAATTTTATTCGAGAAAGCCACAGGTGTATTTCGCGTGAATGTACCCAAAGGTATTGATTTGTAAATTTTGTTCAGATCAATCGAATTAGGGGCGGGTTCGCTTCGCTGTTCACACAACGAGAAACACACAGTTGATTAAACAAAACATCTAACCCGCCCTTGGCGAACCACAAGTCAAATTCATTTTGATTTCACCAAAAGCGGATTACACATTGTTTTCAAATTAAAGCGTCAACGTTCTTGATTACACATATCGTGAACGAATCCACCCCTACATTGATTAAATTGCACAACGTTCGTTTTTATTTGCTCAAATTTTATTTATATACCTTATCATTCACAGACGGGGAGCGAATCATGAGAGTTTCGGCAGGAACTTCAACCTTGACAACCGCGTGATACAGCCCAATGGGAAAACAACAAAACTCACCCGCTTCAATTCTTATACGCTCGTCTTCTAGCTGTACAATCAGCGCACCTTTTAACACGATAAAGCATTCATCACTTTCAGTGTGGGCATGCAATCCGTCATCTTGCCAAGGTGTCGTTGTGTTGTTGTAAAGAATTTGTAATTTATCAGACTTAAAGCCAATTTCATTCGGTGGAGTATGACCTACCAGAATTGTCGTAAAGGCTGGAAGCTTTTGGTGATGAAGTTTCGCCATCGGACTATTCTATCAAAAAGCCTCCGAAACACCTGCCTCTTCAAACGTCGCCATATCCCTTAAAATATTCGTCGCACTTTCGAGCACAGGCATTGCCAACACGGCCCCCGTTCCCTCACCAAGTCGTAAGGTGAAGTTAAAGATTGGCTTTACACCCAGCATCTCTAAACGCTTACGATGAATAGGATTCTGTGAGGTATGCGACGCAAAAAAATAATCTTTGACGTTTGGATTCAACGACACTGCTATGAGTGCTGCCGCGTGCGAAATAAAGCCGTCCAGTACAACAGCCGTACGACGGGCAGCACAGGCCAAGTAAAAGCCTGTCATTGCTGCAATTTCTAAACCGCCCACACAGCGCAATAGCTCGAGCCCATCCTCTTTCTTAATTTCGTGTTTCTTAACGTTGTGCAAGGCAATCGCCTTTTCAATGACCTCAATCTTGCGCTGCAAACCCACGTCATCTACACCTGTGCCGCGCCCCGTCAACTCTGCGACACGCCTTCCCGTCAACACAGACATGATGGCCGTTGCCGCTGTTGTATTGCCGATACCCATATCACCCGCAGCCAGCAAGTTAGCACCCTTGTCTATCATAAGATTTGCTATTTCGATGCCCACCTCGAGCCCTTGCAAAACTTCTTCATGCGTCATTGCAAATTCGTTCAGCATATTTTTTGTTCCTCTTGAAACTTTGCGTTTTAAGAGGTTAGGATGTTCGGGAAAATCAGCAGCCACACCAACGTCTACAACCAACATGTCTACCTCGTGCGTTTTACAAAGTACATTGATCGCTGCACCACCGCGCAAAAAGTTCAGCACCATTTGTTCGGTTACAGCCTTGGGATACGCCGACACACCCTCGTCTGTTACGCCGTGATCAGCAGCAAAAACAGCGACAGCTTTACCTGTAATTTTTGGTTGCACGGTTTCATAAATTGCAGCAAGGCGAATACTGATGTCCTCGAGCAAACCCAAACTCTCGAGCGGCTTCGTGAGTTGATTTTGTCTGGCTCGTGCTCGCTCGAGCCAGGATTTATCAAGTGAGCTTATGGACTTCACAACATTTTCAAAACGTGACATCTGGACATGTTCCTTTCAACGTTTGTGGGATACCCACCACGACAAGTGCAACTGCGTCAGCGCATTTTGCCACGCGCCCATTGGCAAGTCCGAGTGCGTCTCGAAACCAGCGACCTAGCGGATAAGGAGGTACGACACCATAGCCCACTTCATTCGTGACGATGATGACAGTTTTCGTGGTGGTTTGTAGGAGAGTTATTAATTCTGTTATAACCTCGAGAACTTTTTCTATTGCGTCTTCTTCGCCCAAGGGTTCATACTCGAGCAATACATTCGAGACAAATCCTGACAAGCAATCCATCAAAACGATGTTTTCACTAGCAGTCTGAAGCGTTTGGGGTAGCTCGAGCTTTACTTCCATTGTGCGCCATTGTGGGGGGCGTTGGGCTCGGTGTCTTGCGATGCGCCGTTGCATTTCGTCGTCAGAGGGTTGCAGCGTAGCGATGTATAAAACATCATCAGAAAAATGCTTAGCAACGGCTTCCGCGTAACTAGATTTTCCCGAGCGCGCGCCACCTGTGATTAAATAAATCATACAAATAATTCCCCTTTCAATGTAT
>JBOFGY010000026.1:0-14822 GCA_051649365.1 Trueperaceae bacterium | reverse complement strand
GTACAGGTGGTGCAGGTTGGGAAGCGAATTATGGTTCAGCAAAAGTAGGCGTTGACCCCGAAGACATTCCCAATGCAAAATTTATTATTCTCTGGGGCATCAACGCCATGCGGAGCAACTCGCACTTGGCACCTGTGCTGAAGGAAGCCAGAAAAAATGGTGCTTACATTTTGCACATTGACCCTTACAAAAATGAAACGAGTGGACAAGCAGATGAGCATTGGCAGGTCAAAGTTGGTACAGACGCAGCACTTGCGTTAGCAATCGGTCACGTCATTTTGCGCGAAGACTTGGAAGATAAACATTATTTGGCCCAACACGCCAATGACCTAAGCGACTACCGCGAAGCCGTAAAAGAATGGACACCCGAGCGTGCTGCTGAGTATTGCAACCTCGAGGCAAAACGCATTGAAGAGATTGCGATTAAATTTGCTGAAGCAAAAGCAAGTTTTATCCGTATTGGTTACGGCATGTCGCGTAATGAAGGTGGCGGCAATGCCACCAGAGCGATAACGCTGCTTCCTGCCTTAACAGGTGCGTGGCAGCATAAAGGCGGCGGCGCGAATATCTCGACGAGTGGCGGCTTTATGCTCAATAAATCTTGGTATGACGGGAAGCACTTGCAGAAAGATGTGCGGGTGATTAACCAGAGCCAGCTTGCTAGTGCGCTCGAGCTTGGAAAAAGTTTTCACCACAGAGACACAGAGGCACAGAGAAAAGATAGCAAAAACGAAAAACCTGTGAGAGCATTGTTCGTATTTAATTCCAATCCTGCGGTGGTTGCGCCGGATAGTTCAAGGGTTCGTAGAGGTTTGGAACGCGAAGATTTGTTTACGGTGGTGCTCGAGCATTTCCAGACGGACACGGCAGATTACGCGGATTATTTGTTACCCGCGACGACGTTTTTAGAACATCCTGATATTTACAGTGCTTATGGGCATTATTATTTGCAGTGGGCGGAACCTGTGGTGGAGCCAAGGGGTGAATGCAAGCCGAATACCTGGGTATTCAAGGAACTTGCCAAGCGTTTAGATTTACAGGATGAAACCTTGTACTGGTCAGCAGAAGACATCGTGCGCGATTTGCTGAAGAGTGAGCATCCTTTTGTTAAAGGATTGACCTTTGAAGACCTGCGCGAAAAACGCTTTATCAAAATGCAATTTCCCGAAGACTGGAAACCTTACCAGGAGGGCAGTCATTTTGAAGATAAGAAAATTCGCTTTTCACCTGCACCACGCCAGCTAACGTTTGAAGAACAACCTTCTGACGAATTTCCATTACGTTTAATTTCTCCGCCTGGGTCGCATGTTCTTAATACCTCAATGGGTAATATTGAAAGTCTGCTCAAAGCAGCAGGCGGCGAACCGCAGATGATTGTGCATCCATCTGATGCAGCAAAATATGGCATTAAAGATGGTGAGCGCAGTGTGTTCTCGAGCCGCCAGGGGAGCATTCTTCGTAAGACGATTGTCAGCACGGATGCACCGCAAGGAACTGTGGTTGCGCTCGGGCAGTGGTGGGCGAAACTTGCCCCTGATAAAAAGAGCTTGAACGATTTGACGAGTGAGCGTTTAACGGATTTGGGTGGCGGGAGTACGTTTGGGAATGTATTAGTAAGTATTAAACCAATTCTTATTTAAGGTGCTTAATCCCTTAGTTGTATACTGAGTCGTATTGGTATAAATGGAGGATTTGATGACGTATGGTGAAAATGCAAAATTCAGTTCTGAAGAGATAGAAGCGGCTGAAGAGCAGATTCTTGAAAAGACAAAGCGGATTGATTACTACATTACTGAATACTCTATGGAGTTGTTAGCAAGTAAAATGCGGAATGGTGACTTTGTAGTACCTGACTACCAAAGAGAATTTACTTGGGAGGAAGAGAGAAAGTGGCGATTCATTGAATCTATTTTAATGAATCTTCCTATCCCTTTCCTCTTTTTCTGGGAGGATCCAGCCACTGGAAAACTTGAAATTGTTGATGGGTCTCAACGCCTAAGAACAATTGAAGAGTTTATCTATGGTGACCTCAATTTGGGTGAGTTAGACAAATTATCTAACGCATCTGGTTTTTCTTTTAATGATTTACCAGAATCGCGTCAACGCAAGATAAAAAATCGTTCTATTAGAGGTATTATCCTCAATGAACACGCCGATGCTCAGGCTCGCTTTGATTTATTTGACCGAATCAATACAGGAAGTAAAGTAGCTAATAAAGCAGAGATACGTCGAGGTGCTCTTGGAGGACCATTCCTTGAGCTTGTCATCAAGTTGGCAAAGTGGGAACAGTTTATCGAACTGACCCCTGTATCAGACAAGCAACTGAAAGAAAGAGAACGGGAAGAATTGGTGACGCGCTTTTTTGCCTATGGTGATGGTTTAGAAGATTATGCAGATGAAGTCTCTCCTTTTTTATTTGCATACGCTAAAAAGATGAATAGTGCTTTCACAGAAACTCCTACACTTATTGATGAGTACGAAAGAAGATTCGAGAATATGGTTTCTTTCGTTACAAAGTATTTTCCCTATGGGTTCAGACGCTCAGCTCAGGGTCGCGCTAGTCCTCGCGCACGATTTGAAAGTATTGCGGTAGGTAGCTATTTGGCTTTGAAAGAGAATCCTCAGCTTACTCCAGACACTGATAAAATACGCTTATGGCTTCAAGGCACTGGTGGTACAGAATCGGAGTTCAGCAAGGTAACAGGATCGGATGGGGCAAATGCTATTAAAAGATTACAGGGGCGGATTGACTTCGTTAAAAACCAATTACTAAAGGGCTAAAAGATATGGAAATTTTGGATCACACCTTTACAGAGCGGTTGGCAGAGATTGAGACGTATTTGGATTTACTAGCCGCTTTAGAGGAACAGACTCGTACTGGCCCTCCGAGGATAGGCACAGAAGGTCCTGTGGTATCTACTACTCAGCAGAGAATTCTCTACTCAAGCGTTTATTTACAGCTTTATAATCTTGTAGAGGCAACTATTACTAAGTGCGTGGAAGCACTATGTTCAACTATATCAGCCAATAAATGGCTCCCATCAGATTTGTCTACAGAGCTAAGGGGTGAATGGGTGCGATACCTTGCTAGAACACACGTTGATTTGAGTTACGATAACCGATTAAAGTATTCATTGGTGATGTGTGAGCATTTAATCAATACTATTCCTGTTGGTTTTATCGAGATCGAGAAGGGCGGGGGCGGTAATTGGGATGATGAAGCGATATATCGTTTTTCCAGTCGTCTTGGTTGTGAACTTTCTATAAGTAATGAGTCAAACAAAGCAGTAAAACAACCATTTAGAGACAGTAGAGGTGCTTTGGGAATAATTGTAAAATTTCGCAATGATTTGGCGCATGGAACATTATCTTTTAGTGAGTGTGGAACAGATGTAGATGTGGCCGCTTTAAGGGATTTGAAATCTCGAGCAGCCATGTATTTGACAGAGGTGGTTGAGTCATTTAAGACTTTTATAGAAACATATAGTTTTCTTCAACCTCAAAGTCGCCCAAGTAAGGTAGCTGCATGATAAACATACCAAATTCTAAAGGCTTTCAGAAAGGAAAGCAGTCTCGACAAATCTCAGCAGTAGATTTATTTTGTGGGGTTGGTGGCTTAACACATGGGTTGATTCAGGGAGGAATTGAAGTTGCTGCGGGAATAGATATAGATATTCATTGCCATTTCCCTTATGAGATTAATAATAAATCTAAATTTTTCAATAAAGACATTCGGGAGATTGGTGTGGGGGAAATCAAGTCTTTATTCCAGAAAAACAGTATTAGATTGTTGGCAGGATGTGCGCCTTGTCAACCCTTCTCTACATATAGTCAAAAAAGTCGGAGTAGTCGAAAAGATAACAAGTGGGATTTATTGCTTGATTTTGGGAGACTCATCTGTGACTCACAGCCTGAATTGGTAACAATGGAAAATGTTCCTCAATTGTTAGATCATCCAGTGTTTGGAAAATTTTTGGATTCTTTAGCGGGTTATCATATTTGGTATGATGTTATTGATTGTGTTAAATATGGTGTTCCTCAGACACGTAGGCGACTCGTCTTGCTTGCTTCTAGGCTAGGACCTATTAGTTTAATTCCACCTACTCACACTCTTGAAAACCCACGTACTGTTTACGACGTAATTTCAAAGCTGCCCCCACTCCGAGCGGGCGAAGCTCATCAGACTGATCCATTACATAGAGCATCATCGTTAAGCCAATTAAATCTAAAACGAATTAGAGCATCAAAGCCAGGTGGAACTTGGCGTGACTGGCCAGCAAAATTACGGGCAAAATGTCATACCAAAGATACAGGACAAACATACCCAAGTGTATATGGGCGAATGGAGTGGGAGACACCCGCTCCCACAATAACAACTCAATGCTTTGGTTTTGGAAATGGACGGTTTGGACATCCTGAACAAGATCGAGCTATCTCTTTAAGAGAAGCTGCCATCATACAGACTTTTCCAGAGAATTATCAGTTCGTGCCAGACAATAGTGCAGTTAAATTTAATGTTTTGGGCCGCCTTATCGGAAATGCTGTTCCAGTTTTGATAGGTAAAGTAGTGGCTCAGAGCTTTCAAAATCATATTGCAAATTTCCCGAGCATACAATCAAGTAATAGTAAATCTATTCTATGATTGCACTCGTTACAGGTTCCAACAGGGGATTGGGTTTAGAAACCGCCAAACAACTTGGCGAAAAAGGCTATACCGTAATTGCAGGCTCGAGAGACCTGCTAAAAGGTGAACAGGCTGTTACTGGCATGAAAAATGTTATTGCCAAACAACTCGACGTGAATGATATGCGTGATGGCGCAAAGCTGGCAAAGTGGTTGGAGAAAGAACACGGACGTTTGGACGTGCTCGTCAATAACGCAGCGATAAACTACGACACCTGGCAGAACGTTTTAGATGCTGATTTAGAGCAGGTTCACGGAACCTTTGCCACAAATTTCTTTGCGCCTTGGCAGATGACACAAGGTTTTTTGTATCTTTTATTGAAAAGTAAACATGCGAGAGTGGTGATGGTCTCGAGCGGCTCAGGTTCTCTAGCTGACCAAAACGGCAGTACACCAGGTTACTCGCTTTCAAAACTTGCCCTGAATGGTTTAACGCTGCACTTTGCAAATGCACTTAAAAGCAAAAAGATTTTAGTGAACGCGGTCTGCCCTGGCTGGGTCGCAACGGATATGGGCGGTGGTGGCAGACCCATTCCAGAAGGCGCAGCAGGAATTGTCTGGGCTGCAATGCTGCCAGACAACGGCCCGACAGGTGGATTCTTTCGAGATAAAAAAGCTATTGATTGGTAATAAAAATATCAGCGACTGTGCAGCTAAAGCCTGGAAGCAGGTTGGACTCGAGCCTGTCGTCAGCGTTAAAAATTTTCATCGTGCCATCAGGCGTGTGTGCTTCGACTTGCTTAAAGCGCGGATAGAGTAGCCACACAAGTTTTGTGCCTGCCCCAAAATAATCTTGCAATTTTTCTTTGACCACGCTCGCTGTGTCACTGTAAGAAATAACTTCTGCTATCATGTCGGGTGCAATTTCCCAAAAACTCTCTAAAAACTCGGGTACTCTCTCCGAGCGAATGAACCAGACATCAGGGCCTCGCACGCGGTCAGGATTACGACCTAATATAAAACCGCCATCTGTACCAACGATGCCTGAATTGGTCTGTTTTACCCACAATTTTAGTTGCGTCGTCAATTCGGCTGCAATAAGACCATGAATAGGATTAGGTGGCATGATGGGGTTTACCTTTCCGTCAATAAGTTCCATATCTTCATGGTCAGGAAGAAGATAGAACTCTTCGGCAGTTAGTAATTTTTGAGCAACAGTCATCACGTTACCTCACAGGTAAGTATACAACTAGGGTTTATCAAACTCTGCTTCTGCTGCTGTGCCAAAGAGCAGCGACGTAACAATACTCGTGCCAATCGAGAGAATAATCACTAGCAAGCTAAGCCAGTTGGGAATGTGCCAGAAACTCTCGGTCAAAAGTTTGATGCCCACAAAGGTTAGCACAACTGCGAGGCCATAGTGCAGGTGAACAAATTTGTTCACGATATTGGCGAGCAAAAAGTACAGACTCCTAAGACCCATGATGGCAAAAACATTACTGGTGTAAACAATAAACGGCTCTCTCGTCACGGCAAAAATAGCGGGGATGCTGTCAAGCGCAAAAAGAAGGTCTGTGAATTCAACTAAAACAAGCACCATAAACAGCGGTGTGGCCATGCGCTTGCCCTGCTCGAGGATAAAAAACTTCTGCCCGTGATACTTGTCGGTGACAGGAATAAAACGGCGAATCAGTGTGAGGATGCGGTTGTTTTCTAAGTCAATACCTTCTTCGCTCGAGCCGCGAAACATGCGAATACCCACAAAAATAAGAAACGCACCAAAGATATACAAAATCCAGTGAAAACGTTCGATTAAAGCGGCACCCGCAAAGATCATGATGGCGCGCAAGATAAGTGCGCCAAGCACACCCCAAAAGAGTACACGGTGCTGATATTGCGACGGCACTGCAAACGCAGAAAAAATCAAAACGAACACGAAAATATTATCTACAGAAAGCGAATACTCAATAAGGTAACCGGTTAGAAACTCTGTACCAAACTGTGGCCCCATCCAAATATAGATACCAAGATTGAACAAAAGGGCTAGGGCAATCCAAACAGCACTCCACGTGCCGGCTTCTCGAAAATTTGGTGTATGGGCTTTGCGGTTAAAGACACCCAAATCAAGCGCGAGCATCGCAAAAACAAAGGCATTAAACACAATCCAAAAAATAGGTGAAACTTCCACAACACTCCTGACCAACCCAATATAAGGTTAAGACACCCCACTAGGTCTGGGTCAAGTCTTGCACTGTTCTCGAGTACCGAACGTTATTAAACGTCGTGCTGACGATACGCGACCCCGCGCTGCGACTTAAAGCCTCCGCGGGTGGCTACTCCCTTGACCTGGGCATTCTATCAAGATTACTTCGCCCGAGTTTGTTCGTACCGCTCCCAAAACCCCCCTGCGACAATAGGTTCCGAATAAGCATCCCGGAGTTTGTAGAGCAAATCTTTCAGACGCACTTGCTCCTCTACATACGTTGGATGGTCAGAAAGGTCGTTGGCTTCAAAAGGGTCTTCTTGTATATCGTAAAGGAAATGTTTTTGCACGAGGGTGCTACCTGTTGTGTCGTAACCCGCATAAATGATATAGCGGTAACGGCCATCATAAACAGCACGCCAATTTTCCATATAGGCATGATAAAGAACCTCACGACCAATCTTGTTTTTACCCTCGAGAATCGGCACGAGGCTCTGACCCTCGACCCCTTGCGGTGCCTTTAAGCCCGTCAAGTCACAAAGCGTTGGAAACAGGTCATAGAGATATACCATTGCCCCTGTTATTTGACCCTTCGGGACACCGGGCCCAGAAAGGATAAGCGGTACGTGAGCATCGTGGTCATGCGAGGTTTGCTTGTGATAGCAACCATGCCGCCCCATCGCAATCCCGTTATCCCCTGCAAACACGATGACGGTGTTTTCCCATTCACCACTGGCCTCAAGCTTAGCCCGAATACGCCCAAGCTGATTATCCAGATGTGTAATCATCGCGTAGTAACCCGCCATAAGGTAGCGCATGTCCGCTTCGTCAATGGGCCATTTGTGATATTTCAAGACAGCATCCGACGTGCATTCAGGGCAGCTCTGCATCGGGCGGTAGCATTCGCCGTCTTTATTTCGCTCTACAGGATGCGACGGTTGAAACGTGGGGTGCAGACGAAACGTCTCAGGGTCATAAAGTGATGCATATTCGGGTGGTGCCATGATAGGGTCGTGAGGCACGGTGTAAGCGACGTACATAAAGAAAGGGGCATCTCCTCTATCTTTACTTAAAAAATTCAAAGCAGCTTCTGTAAACATTTCACTCGAGTATTGCGGAACCGTTTTTGCATTCGTGTCGTCATAGCGACCGCTGGGGTCAAAATCGTGAACGCTAAGGCGCATATGATGCCCCATGCCACCAAACATAATTTTCTCAACATCGGAAAAGCCTCGAGCCATCATCCCAGAACCATTATGTTGTTTACCTGTCGTAAAGGTACGATAGCCTGCTTTTCTAAAGGTTTCCGCGAGTGTCGGCACCTCGGCAGGAATCTCACCGCGTGAATTACACCCTGTGCGGTAGAGTGACCTACCCGTGTGTATCATCGCGCGACTCGGGCAGCACACCGCAGGTTGGTCACCGCCCATAATGTACGCGCGTGAAAAAGTCATACCCTCAGCAACAAGTTTGTCTAAGTTCGGCGTATGAATTTGCTCATTACCCAAAGCCCGAATGGTGTCGAACTGTTGGTCATCTGTAAGGATAAATAAAACATTAGGCTGTCGTGACGTTGGCATCGCAGTATCCCTCGAGCTAGCTTTGTAGTGTAAGTAGTTATGCTGTTGCACTATTTTTACAGGTCCATCATATAAAAATTATTCGAGGGAGTCTATAATCCCCTCAGCCACAACACCAAATTACAAATGACAAGGTGAACGCTTCAAACGGTTATGCGCCAAGCAAGTCTATAAGCGAGTAAGCCACAAAAAATTCAAGCCAAAGCAAAAGAAACGTGACGTAACTGAAACAAAGAAGTTCCTGTTCAGTTCTAAACAGGCATGATATTCTCATTACTCTATGACACGAATTGGCTTACTTGGCGCAGGCACTGTTGGTAGTAAACTCGTAGACCTCATCGAAGACCGTGATGAACTCGGCTTTCGTGTTTCTAAAGTTTTAGTACGAGACCTGAATAAAGCTAGGGGCAAAATCCCCACAGCGATTCTCACGACACAGCCTAAAGAAATTTTGGCCGAGTCCGATATTGTTGTGGAGGTTATGGGTGGCACGACCGTAGCAAGTGAAACGATGATGACTGCCCTCGAGGGGGGTAAACGGGTCGTCACTGCAAATAAGGCCGCCTTGGCTGAGGGGTGGGACGGCTTCAAACCCTTTATTAAAAAAGGACAACTCTACTTTGAAGCATCTGTTATGGCGGGTACGCCCACGATTGGTGCACTCACAGGCGTGTTACGCGGCTCGAGACCGCTTGAGTTGCACGCGATTCTTAATGGCACGTGTAATTACATCCTCGGTGAAATTGAAAAAGGAGTAGCTTACAAAGACGCACTCGCCGAAGCCCAAAAACTTGGCTACGCCGAAGCCGATCCAAGCCTCGATGTTGAAGGCTTCGATGCCGCCCACAAACTCACGGTGCTGGCACGCCTCGTATTTGAACCCAACCTCGCTTGGGAAGAAGTCAAAGCGCAAACACGAGGCATTACCCACATTACCGCCGAGATGATGCAACGTGCGCTTAAACGCCAAGGACGCATTCGCTTACTGGGCAGTGTTTATCCAGAAAACAACGACTGGAACTATAAAGTGCGCCCTGTCTTTATTCCAAACAGTCACCCGATGGCTGGAGCCGCGAGCAACCGCAACGCCCTGTATTTTCGTGGCGATGCAGTTGGCACTGTGTTTATTACTGGTGCAGGCGCAGGCGGCGCAGCCACAGCAAGCGGTGTACTCTCCGATATTATTTGTGCAGCCCAAGGTGCGCCAGGGCCAAGCCTTTTAAGTAAATCGGCGGTTGTACCCAAAGATGTAGATGTGGAAATTTTAGAAGAGGTTTAAGCATGATTTCTTATTACAGCACTAGAGACAACAATAAAACGCTCGTTTCTTTTGAAGATGCCCTCCTTAAAGGACTCGCTACCGACGGCGGTTTGTATGTTCCAAATTCTATTCCGAGTATTGCTACACAAAACTGGCTAAACCAAAACTCACTCGCGGATGTCGGTGTAAATGTTTTGGGGCGATGGCTAGAAAAAGAAATTCCGCAGCAAGATTTAGAAACGATTGTCCGTGATGCGCTCAATTTTCCTTGCCCTATCGTCAAGCTCAGTGTGGATGTGTTTGTCCTCGAGCTCTTCCACGGTCCCACCCTGTCCTTCAAAGATTTTGGGGCAAGGACGATGGCCAGGCTCATGCAATATTTTCTAAAAAAGCGCGAAGAAAAGCGTCTCATTCTTGTGGCAACTTCAGGTGATACAGGCAGTGCCGTTGCTGATGGTTTTGCTGGTCAAGACAATATCGAAGTCGTGTTGCTTTATCCCAAAGGCAAAGTCAGCGACGTACAAGAACGACAACTCATCACCAAACGTCCTGGGGTAAAAGCTTTAGCTGTAACAGGAAATTTTGACGACTGCCAACGCATGGTCAAAGAAGCGTTTGTAGATAAAGACTTACAGCACTTGCCCTTGTCCTCTGCGAACTCCATCAATATTGGCAGATTACTCCCGCAATCCCTTTATTATTTGTGGTCAGTAAATCAAACGAAACTAACAGACTTTAATTTCTGTGTACCAAGTGCCAACCTTGGCAACCTAACAGGCGGACTCTTTGCTGAATTCGTTGGACAACAGGTGAATAAATTTGTCGTGGCGCATAATGCCAATCATTTCTTTCCAGATTTTTTAAGTGGCAAAGTGGAGGCGTTTCAGTTTCACCCAACGATTGCAACAGTTTCAAATGCTATGGACGTGGGTTCACCCAGTAATTTTGAAAGACTGTATTCCCTGTTTGGTGCAGAGAAACTTCGCGGGTTGTTGTGGAGTACAACCGTCACAGATGAAGTAACTTTAGAACGCATGAAGAAAACCTATGAAAACTATGGCTATGTTGCGTGTCCACATACATCGGTAGGGTTGGAAGCGTTGGAGCGTTACCGCAACCAAACAGGAGATACTCGTCCTATCATCACCCTTGCATGTGCTCACCCTGCCAAGTTTCCAGAGGCTGTATCGAAAGCACTGGGCATTACACTACCCAAAGAAGACGCGCTCGAGCAACTCCTTCATGGTGAAACAAATGTTAGGCTTATTGAGCCGACGTTGCAAGCTCTTAAAGAAGAATTGATTTGAAGGATTCTTATTCTTTACAATCTACTATGCTTACCATCCAACAAGCTACTCCTAGCGATTTACAAACGCTCGCCCATATCACCAAAGAAGCATATGGCGGTAGTTGCCTCGATACGAGGTCGCTCGAGCTTTATTTTGCCATTCAAGCGGATGGCGGTTTTCTAGCTCTCGTGAACGAGGAACCTGCTGGCATGGTGTTTATTTTTGATTATGAAACTTTTGCTTCCGTTGGTGCGCTCGGTGTCTTACCAGCGTTTCAAGGTCAGGGTGTAGGGCGTATCTTGATGGAGCATGTCGAAGTGTGGGGAAGCTCGAGAAACATCTCTTCCTTTCTACTCGACGCTACTGAAGACGGCGCAAAACTTTATCAAAAACTTGGCTACAACAATGTTGATGTGAATTACCGCTTTGGCTTACAGGAGCGAAACCTTCACGATGTTCCAAAAGGTATTGCTGTTTTGAAACCAGAGGATTTAGACGACGTGCTCGAGTTTGACGCGCCTATCTTTGGTGCCAACCGCAAACGTGTCTTACAAACCTTTTTGAACGAACATCCAGAGCGAGGATTTTGCTCGAGAGACGAATTGGGAAAGATAAACGGCTTCGTCATCGCTCAAACCTCAACGATAGGCCCCTGGGTTGCCACAAATCCTGTAGCAGCCGAAAAACTCTTACAGGCTACACTTAGTTTGGATTTACCCGAGGCTACACGGGTTATGTTGCCCGAAGCTAATAGAGCAGGAAAGGCGTTGCTCGAGCGTTATCATTTTGCTGCTCCAAAAACACTGCGCCATATGGTGAAGGGACATGTACCCAACTACCAAAGACAAAGTATTTACAGCCTAGCGCGTTATGCTCTTGGTTAATCTAGTAGTTGTGTCTCACAAAGTCTTACATCTTCTCATTCGAGTTTGTTAGCGTTACAAGTATCAGCAGGTATCAAGTCCTTTGCTGCGCGAGCTAGTTATAGATGGGATTCAGCCCATGAACTACCGCGAGTCAGATTCGTGGTGATACCTGCTTCAGTAAATTTTGAATCGTATTGGAGACGGTCATGATAGGAATTGATTTAGGCACGACCCACGTGCGTATTCACGTCAAGGGGCGCGGTGTTGTCCTGCGCGAACCTGCTGTGATTGCTGTTGAAAATGGCACCACCAATATCAAAGCTGTGGGTGAAGAAGCCTACCGCATGTTAGGGCGTACCCCGGGAAATATCACCGCCGTGCGCCCAATGGCTGACGGCGTAATTGCAGATTATTCCCTTACCGAGAAGATGCTGCAAGAGTTCGTGCGCAAGGTCATGCGGGGGCCGGCCCGCTTCTTGCGCCCGAACATCATGATTTGTATTCCGAGTGGCATCACCGAAGTTGAGAAACGCGCGGTGCTACAAGCCGTCAGCGAAATCGGTGCACGTAAAGCCTTTCTTATTGAGGAACCCATCGCCGCGGCCATTGGCTCGGGAGTTAATATTGCAGACCCTGTGGGCTCGATGGTTATTGATATTGGTGGCGGCACGACAGATATTGCCATCATCAGTATGGGTGGTATTGTCGTGAGTCAGTCGTTGCGCGTGGCAGGGAATGTTTTTGATCAAGACATCGTGCGTTTTGTTCGTCACAAAGAAAATTTGCTCATTGGCGACAGAACTGCCGAGGAAGCCAAACGCACCGTCGGCGCAGCCACGCTGTTAAGCGGTGAAGAAAACCGCGTCATGGAGATACGCGGGCGCGACCTCATCAACGGAATGCCACGCAGTGTCGAGATTTCTACCGAAGATGTTGTCACGGCACTGAAAGAATCCCTCGAGCGCATCGCCGAAGGTGTACGAAGAGTGCTCGAGCAAGCTCCGCCCGAACTTATCTCCGATGTTATCGAGCGCGGCATTGTGGTTACAGGTGGTGGTGCCATGCTCAAAAACTTGGATGTACTCTTCCGGAAAATTACGAGCATCCCCGTCGCCATTGCCGACAACCCGCAAGACTGTGTGGTCATTGGTACAGGCAAGGCTCTCGAGATGGCCCATGTGTTAGAAGATGCGAGAAATAAAACCAGTTGGAGGAAGTAAAAATCAGAAGCGCGAAGAGAGACTGTAAAAAGAGAGGTCTCCCTTCTACAGTCTCCCTATTTTACTTTTGTAGGATGGCAAACGCCAGGAACAAACGTTATGATACATCCATCTCAAACCTGGGAGGATTGACATGAACTTTATTGCATGGATTGTTTTAGGTGGTTTGGCAGGTTGGATTGCCAGCATGGTGATGGGAACCAACGAACGCCAAGGCTGCTTCACCAATATTATCGTCGGGATTATTGGTTCCTTTGTCGGTGGCTTCGTGATGAACTTTTTTGGTGGCCAGGGTGTAACCGGCTTTAATATTCCAAGCCTCCTCGTCGCTATTATTGGTGCAGTGATTTTGCTATGGATTGTAAAAGCGTTAAGGAAATAGTGATGAGTGAAACGTGGTGAGTGGAAGGATTTTTCTCATCACGCACCACGTTCTACTGCTTTATCCACCATATTCGTCTACATAATCTTCCATCGAAGCACGCAAGACTTGTTCGGCTTGTTCACGTCCGTAAATTTCATCAATTGAAACCTTCACTTCTTTACCTGGCACGAGTTTGTAGGTCAGGAAATAATGGCGCAAACGCTCGACTAACACGCTCGGCAATTCGGATACATCTTGAATGTCATCATAAAATTCGTCATTATCTAAAACCGCAATAATTTTGTCATCGGCTTCGCCACCGTCTACCATTTGCAAGCCACCAATTACACGGGCATTCAAAATTACTTCGGCTTTGTCTACGTTGCGCTCGGTGAGAACGCAAATGTCCATCGGGTCACCGTCGCCTTTTTCAGCATTGGGTGAAAGCCCACCGATGCGGTGACCGCAGTAGGTGCGCGGTACAAAACCGTACAGCGTGGGCGGGTGTGAACTCGTGCGTTGCGGGCGGTCTACGCGGAGGTAGCCCGTCTTTTTATCGATCTCGTATTTCACATGGTCAAAGGGCGTGATTTCAATATAAGCATGAACGAGGCTTGGTGGGTTAGGACCAACCTCGAGACCGTGCCAGGGGTGGGGTCGCCAACGGTAAAAGGGTGGGGGAAAATTTGCCATCTAAACAACTCCTTCATCAGTGGTAGTTCGTCTACAAGAATTGACAGTAAGCTACCGTCGTCTTACACGAGCTGACATTGTGACATAAAATGCAAGCAAAAAGTGGGTAAAGCGCACAGACCTAAGTCTATGGAGTAAAGAAATTGCATAGAGACTCAAAACACTTAACCTGTAACTTAATCGATTGTGCATTTCTTTAACCATTCCTCACATAAATTTCATCCTAATCTAACATGGATGGGTGTGAGATTTTTTACACTCGGAGGGACTCCAAAGCCTGTAACACGTGCAATTGTCGTGGCAGGAGCTAAGAACAGCCTCTACACTGGGGAGACCGCGCTTACACGCTTCAGACATGCCTGTTAGGTTTTATAGCTGTCCAGAGAAGCGAGGTTGTGCAGAGGGCAAGTAAGGCGAGAAGCAAGATGTAAGGCAAGCGAGAACCTAAAAGAAGGCAAGAGGAAAGGGAGAGAACTATGTCAAAACGTTTTGTATCATGGCTGGTGTTGCTGGTAGCGCTGCTGGGGTTAGCCGCCTGTTCCAACACCAGCACACCGAGTGCCGAGAGCAGTCAACCTGGACAAGATTACACCTTAGGGGTGGAGGAAGCTGAAGCCGTGAATGGGAGTGCGGATGCCGAGACGATTGCCGCCCAAGGCAGCCCTGGGAAAATCAGTGATGCCAACGCCCTGAATGGTACGGCGTACAAGTTTATGCGTAATG
>JBOFGY010000025.1:0-16090 GCA_051649365.1 Trueperaceae bacterium | reverse complement strand
CAATACACGGCCGCGTAGAGTGATTTCACCGGTCATCGCATAATCACCGCGTACCGGGCGACCTGTAAGCGCACTGACAACAGCGGTAGCCATAGCAATGCCTGCACTGGGGCCGTCTTTGGGCGTGGCACCCTCGAGCCTCTTGTGGCAGCAAGTCGAGCAAATCGCCCCCACAACAGGATGCAACCCTGTACCCAACTATAAACAGAACATGGGCTATCGTTTTGAGCCCGATAAATTTGCACTCACTGGCTTTACGCGCCTAGATTCACAAACGGTCTCACCACCACGCATTGCAGAATGTCCTCTTCAGCTCGAGGTCACGAACAGCCTGGAATACATCTTGGCGTTGCTATAGCCTATGCATCTGCCACTCACGCATCTACCACCGCAATTGAATTCGAGTTTTTATAAAGTACGCCTGGAGTGAGCCTTGAACCGTCGCTAAACCCTTCAGGTCGTCCGATTAGGCGTTTGATAAGGCGGTTTCGCCACATGCGCAGGGTTTCGGCGTACGCAGGATTACTTTGCAAATTGGTTTGTTCTCTCGGGTCTTTCTTCAAATCAAAAAGTTGTTCTCGGTTATCTAAGAACCAGATGTATTTCTGCTTGCCATCCGTTAGGTAGTGAAATCCGGGGTGTTCACCACGCATGGGGGCATGTTCGCCGTGCAGCCAGGGTCGCCAGTCTAGGTCTTGTCCTTTGGCTAGACCCAAAACGCTTTTACCCGTCACGTGCTCGGGTACAGCTACACCTGCAATCTCGCAGCACGTGGGCAAAATGTCTTGTAAACCCACCACCTGTTTAAGCACGGTACCCGGGACAATGCCTGGCCCTGCTAAGGAGAAGGGAATATTAGCCGCAGCCTCGTAAGCTTGAGCTTTGCGGAACAAGTAATGGTCACCTAACATCTCACCGTGATCACTAATAAAGAAAATATAAACGTTGTTTACTTTGTGACGCAATTTATCTAAAAATAAACCGAGTTGGTCGTCTAGGTGCGTAATAAGTCCGTAGTAGCCAGCTTTAGCGTTTTGCAAACGTCGTCCTTCAAAAAGCTGTTTAGCACCATCTGGAGGAAGACCTAGCCCGTGGTTAGCAGGACGTTCGGCCCAGTCGCCAATAATGGGCTCGTCCATCTCGAGTCCTTGGTAATACTCGAGGTAGGGTGCAGGCGGTATAAACGGTGGGTGCGGTGCCACTGTACCCAGTGAAAGTAAAAAGGGTCTTTCTTTGTCACGGCGATTTAAGAACTCGAGCCCTTTGTTAATAGCATAGTTTGTCTCGTGAAATTCTTCGGCGTAGGGCCAAGGACGAGAGCGAACACTATTCGGAGCAATGGCGTGTGTAGCGTGGTGGGGCCAGTTCGGCTGGTCAGCACGGTTAGAACCTGGCACCGAAAGCTCCTGAAAGCGCGAATAGTGTTCAGCAAACGGGTCCGCGTCGTAGATTTCAAAACCGTAATGCGCGTGCTTGGGGTACTGGTGCCACCCCCGACCAACATGGGCGGTTTGGTAACCGGCACGCGCGAGCAAAGCAGCAACTGTGGCCTGAGGTCTGGCAATGCGGGCCCGCATATCGAAACCCATCACCCCTGTAGTGTGCGGGTCCATACCGGTAAGGGTGGTGTGGCGAGCTGGAATACAGATAGGACACTCACTATAAGCCCTTTGAAAGTCTGCACCTGAAAACAGCAACGCATCTAAGTTAGGGGTCTCGACGACAGGGTGACCGCGTAGGGAAAAGCAGTCATTCCGGTATTGGTCGGCGTGAATAAGAACAATGTTGGGTTGTGACATAACGCTTCAAGTTTATCCCGAAACATACGCTTTTGTCTTAACGGGCTTATCTGTTACAGACTCTTATTATTTGGAATGAACGTTAACAGATGGTGCTGATGTCGCTCATTCAAAAGTGCCAAACTGGTGCTAAATGATAAAAGTCACTAAAAAAGAGTTGTCTAAATTTCCGTTATAGATTGGCTAGGTATTCAGCTCAAGGTCTCATTTCGTCATTGCGATCTGGACTATTCCAATCAAAATTCGTGAAAATAATGGTGTTACTTTCTACTATTCACATTTGGTAATTTCCAAAACGCTAGCACCGCTGTGAGGGTAAATAACAATGCTGCTGTAAAGAAGAGTCCTTTGAAGCCACCTAAAAACATGACCACTGCACCGAGCATCGGCGCGACGGCTCTCGAGAGCGATGATACCGAGTTGTCGAGTCCGTAAGCCGCGCCTTCTTCACCTTGCGTAATGTAAAGATTGAGCAGCGCACTAAGGACAGGCATAATGCCGCCAGCAGCTGCACCGGTGAGCGTTTGCAATACGATAAACATCCAAACATCTGTTGTCCAGATTTGTGCAATGTAAAGAAGCGTAGTGAGAACTGCGCAAATGCTTAAAACGAGTTTGTGTCCGTATTTGTCGCCTAAGGGGCCGAGTAAAAACGACGTGACCGTGCCTGCTGCGGATGACAAGCCAATCGCAAAACCTGTCATGGTGTTGAGGCGTGCTTGATTCACCATTAACGTTGCAATAAAAAGGGGTGCGTAAGGAAGTAAAATATTGCGCCCGAGCCAACCCACAAAGCGAAGGATGAAAACGTAATTCACTCCAGGAGCGACGAGGATGTGTTTCCAATCGGCAAGAAAACTTTGCTTTTGGTTGCCATTTTCGGTGACAACATTTTCCACACCAAAATGCACGAGCAAGCCACCAAGGAATAAAAGTGCTGCCGTAAAATAAAATGCGACATGATAGCCATAAGCATCTGCAAGTAAGCCGCCTAAGAGTGGGCCAAGTGCGACACCACTCCACACACCTGTCTGCAATGCGCCCATCGCGTAGCCGGTGCGTTCGCGTGGGGCGGTTGCTGCCACAAGAGCACTTGCAGCAGCAACGGTGCCAGAAATAAAACCTTGAACCGCGCGTAACATGACGAGCATTTCCGCGCTCGTCGAGAATGCCATCGCTAGCAAAATAAGTGAGCCACCAAACATGGCCCGCTCGACCATGCTTTTTTTGCCCCATCTATCCGCGAGGGTTCCCCAAATGGGGGAGGCGATGGCCATGGTTATAGCTTGTGAACTGAAGACTGCACCCGCCAGAAAGACTAAGTCTATACCGAGGCTCGAGCCCAAACTGTTGACATAACCTGGTAAAAACGGAAAGATCATCGAAAAGCCCACCGACGACAACAGTTGTGAGGTGAACATAATCCAGAGAGTGCGCTGCCAAGACTGCACGGGCTCTATCTTATCGGTAAGCTAGATGATTCCATGACATGTGGGTGAAGTAGGTGTAATAGCTTTCTGTTAACTTTCAATCAACTGAATTGTTTCTAGCACTACATTATTTATAGTGTAAAAGATTTACGATAACCTTTGTGCGAATTTAAGAAATGCACCAATTTTGTGCGAATTTAAGAAATGCACCAATAGTTTAAGGAGACATTTATGGTTACTGAAAAACCTATCAATCCTGTCGAACGTAAAGTATTAGATGTTGTTGCCAAACGCTGGAGCCCCAGAGGGTACTCGAGCAAAGCCGTCGAAAGTGAAAAACTTGCTACGGTTTTTGAGGCTGCGCGTTGGACAGCCTCGAGTTACAACGAACAACCCTGGCGGTTTATCGTCGCCAGCAAAGAAAATGCTGAAGCTTATAATAAACTCCTGAGTGTTGCGATAGAATTTAACCAATCTTGGGCTAAAGCAGCTCCTGTACTTATTTTGATAGTGGGCAAAAAGACCTTTAGTGAAGGCAGTCCTGCTGGTGGCAAGCCTAATAACCACGCTTGGTACGATGCGGGTGCAGCAGCAACCGCACTGAGTCTCGAGGCTGCACATCATGATCTTTATGTTCACCAGATGGCCGGTATTGTCGCGGATAAAGCCAGAGAACTTTACAACATTCCCGACGATTACGAAGCTATGACGCTACTAACGCTTGGTTATGTTGGTGACCTTAACGATTTGCCAGAACACCTTCGTAAAATGGAGACCCAACCTCGCCAGCGCAAACCTCTCGCTGAACTCGTGTTTGAAAATGAATTTGGTAAGTCCGCTAAATTAGCGTAATTCCAATCTGTTTTCACATCTGTATCTTGCTAAACTGAGGCGTATGTGGAACTGGACTTTGCGTAGGGGCGTATTGCAATACGCCCCTACATTTTTGATGGGGATGTGTCTATTTGCAAATGCTCAGACAGAAATAGAATTTTGGACTATTTCACTGTCACCAACGTTTGATGCCTATATCAACGAAACGATTGCGCTCTACGAAGCACAACACCCTGATGTCAAGGTTATTTGGCAAGACAAAACGAGTGAGCAAATCGGTTTCGATTTACTCAATGCACAACGCGGTAACACACCTGAGGTCATTAACCTCAACATACCGATGCTCTTAGATTATGTCGAGCAAGGTTTAGTCTCACCCATGACAGGACAGTTTGACGAAACGATTTATTTTGAAAACCTTTTGTCCTCAGCGCGAATAGACAGTGATGTTTACGGTTTACCTTGGTATGTCGCGCCGTCTGTAGTGATGAAAAACCGTGAACTGTTTGCAAAGGCAAATCTTGATGTGAATGCAGAGATGGAGACGCTCGAGGAACTCATCAACACCGCAACGACGCTGAAAGAGCGTTCAGGTGTTTATGGCTATTACCCCAATATTTTAGGTCAAGGGATGCTTTACCGTTTTTTGGAAGCAGGGTTGCCCGTGCTGGGCGAAGATGGTTTTACAGCAGTCTTTAATTCACCAGAGCATGTTGCGTTTTTAGAAGAACAAGTTCAACTTTTGCAGGAAGATATTTTCCCGAGTGAAGCCTTGCTTACAGGTTATGGTGGTGCCATTGAACGCTACCAAAGCGGCAATTTGGCGATGCTCATAACAGGCCCACAGTTCTTAACGCGTATCAAAGAAAGTGTGCCGCAAGTTTATGCGAATACAGACGTTGCACCGTATCCACTTGGTGATGGTCAAGTGATTCACGCGCCTTTGATGGTGCTGAGTATGCCAGCAGAAGCAGAGCATGAAAAAGAAGGGCTCGAGTTCGCCCTCTTTGTAACAAGTCACGAACGCCAAGTGGCATTTAGTCGGTTAACGGCAATTTTTCCGTCAACGGCACAAGCTGCCACCGACCCAACCTTTACAACCTTGCCAGCAAACCCAACACCTGAAGATAAAGCGAGAGCCATCATCGCTAAAGAATTGGAGTATGCCAAAGATTTAACGATGAATCTTCCTAACAGCAGCGATTTATTTCAATATTTTCAAAAACAAATCGAAGCTGCATTTTTTGGTTACAAGACTGCCCAGGAAGCCCTTGATGATGCCGTGCGCTTTTGGAATGCGAAACTATGAAAAATATTATTCGCCGTGGCCACAGAAATGTTTTTACACGCTTCTACACTTTCTTGATTATTGTATTTCTCGTGATGTTTGCGAACGCACAAGAACGTCTCCCTGATGCCTATTTGCCTATAATCTCTGACACGCGCATCGTGCCGCAACCGCAAGAAGAAACAGAACTGACCCAAGGGTATACGTTCACGGAAGCAACAATGATTTATTTGTTGACCGATACGCCTGCACTGCGTCATGCGGTTGAACTGTTGCAAGATGATATCCAAGTTCGTTATGGATTTCGTCCTCCTGTGGAAATAGGTAAAACAGGCACAGGCATTGTCATTGGGCAAAACTCAGATGATGTAGGGACAAGCCTCGAGCCCGTCACAGAAGCTGAGGGCTACACGCTCGAGTCTTCTCCTGCGGGCATCACCATTATTGGCAGCGACGAACGTGGTGCGTTTTATGGCCTACAAAGCTTGCGGCAAATCTTAGGTGAAGACCCAAAGGTGCGCGGCGTGCAGGTGCGTGATTATCCTGATCACACTTTGCGTATGGCTATGATTTATTTGGATAAAGACAGCGACATCAATGAAAAACTCATTCCTATTTTAGCGCAACATAAAATCAATACTGTCTTGGTGATGAGTAATTACATCCAGTGGGACAGTGCACCAAGGTTGCACGTACCTGCCGGTGCCAGTAAAGAGCAAGCACGGCAACTTGTAGAACTGGCAAGATTACATCTCATTGAACCTATTCCACTTTTGGAAACACTCGGTCACACCGAGTGGCTTTTTGCGAACAATCAAAACCGTGACTTATTGCAAGACCCCAGCGTGCCAAAGCCTTGGGTTTATGATCCACTTAATCCGCGCACTTATAACGTGCTCTTGCCTATTTTTGATGAACTGATCGAACTATTTGACCCGACGTATGTTCATATCGGTCACGACGAAGTGCGAAATGTGCATCCTTTTCCCTCGAGCCCAGAAGGTTTGCAGATTGGCTTTGGTAAGCTTTTTTTACAAGATGTACAAAAACTTCACGCGCATCTACAAAGTAGAAATGTCAAAACCATGATTTGGCAAGATGAACTTTTGTCGGCAGAAGTAGAGCCATTACTAAGTCAGTTTCCAAAAGATTTAGTGGTCACGTCTTGGAACTATTACCCTGCGTCCCATTATCCAGACCTTACAACGTTGCAACAAGCGGGCTTTGAAGTTATTGGCTCGAGTTGGAAAGACCCTGACAATATCGAGGCTTATGTAAAGGACACTAAAGATAAAAACACACTTGGTGTTTTGCTAACTCGTTGGACGGGTTACTTTGGTAATGCTGAAGTTATTCACGGACAGTACGACCAGATTTACAGTTACCTCATTGCTGCGAATCAGTTTTGGAACGCGGACGCACAGAGGCTCGAGGCTGCCCCAGACCGTTTTCGCACACTCTGGCTTGGCAGTGAAGCTACACGGCAACGCGCGGGAATGACGATTGATTTAAGCAGCGTGGGTAATGTGGATTTAAGCCAAGGGTTTGTTGGACTGAGTGATGAGTATGGGTTCGAGGGAATTTTAGAAACTCAACGTTTTTCGAGAACACTGTTCTCTATCAACAAGGCAATAGCTTTACGAGGTACACATCGCCGTACCAAAGAGTATCCAATTTCTGTAGATATTCCCATCAACAAAACCGCAGGCTCACTGGCATTTTTGCACACGACACTTTGGTCGACGAGTACAGGTACAGACCTTGGTTCTTACATCGTTCATTACACAGATGGCACAACAGAACAAATCACACTTTTTTATGGCGCGAATATTTCTACCTGGACAGATACAAAGGTTAGTTCGATTAACTTATTGCAAGGGTGGAGTGGCAAAACCATGAATGGTTTACCTGTGGCTATCAATACGTTTTTCTGGACGAATCCTAAACCTACGGTAAACATTGAAAAGATTGAGTTTGTTAGTAAGCAAGGCTTAGCGAGTCCTGTGTTGCTAGGATTGACAGTTTTAGAGTGAACAGTTTGTGCTAAACTCACTGTATGGATGCAGTGCTTGAAAAGTTGCTCGAGTCTCCTAAGCTTGCTTTGTACTTAAAGCAAATCGAGGGCGTGCTCGAGCGCGAAAAAGCCGCACGGCAAAAATTTTATCAGGACTTGCGAGATGACCAAAAAGCCGAGTTTATTAACGGTGAAGTCATCATGCACTCACCTGTTAAAAAACGCCACAATGACTGCAGTCAAAGACTCCTCATGCTACTAAGAGCTTATGTCGGCAAACATAGCTTGGGCTTTATAGGCTACGAAAAGATTTTAATCCGTTTAACCCGCAATGACTATGAACCCGATTTGTGTTTTTTTACTCGTGAACGCTCAATTTCTTTTGCACCTGAACAAATGTTCTTTCCTGCTCCAGATTTTGTGGTGGAGATTTTATCGGATAGTACCCAAGAGCGTGACCGCAACACAAAATTCAAGGACTACGCAGCACATGGAGTTGAAGAATATTGGATCATTGACCCAGCACGACTGACGCTCGAGCAATACCTTCTCGAAAACGGTGACTATAATCTTGTCTTTAAGTCGGATTCTGGCGTGGTGAAGTCTCGAGGGGTTGAAGGCTTTGCAATTCCTGTTATGGCTTTATTTGATGATGTTGAGAATCTGCGCGTTCTAGCCATGATTCTAAACTAACTGGCATTTCCCCAAATAACTGTGTCACTTTTATCAATAAGCTGATTTTTGTTTTAGATTGCATCCATTTAAGTACAAATGAGGAAGAAAGCTGGAGGGCTTAGGTGTTTTGTTTGTGTGAAGCGTTAGAAAAACCAAAATTGAAACTAATCCCAATTACACTGCCAAAGTTTACTATAGGTATTGCTTTATATTGAGGAAATTAATCAATGTTAAAACGACTTAGAAACGCGCTTCTTCATATTGTACTACTCGGATCCCTGGTAACAGCGGCAGTGTACTCTACAGACGGAAAAGTAGACATGAATCAGAAGTCAAATAAATGGCTACTTTTTACAGGTTTAGTTATTGGAAGTTCTCTAGGAACTCACATGGCCAGAACATGTTCCGACCAAGAGGAAATGAGTGATCAAATGAGAGAAATAATAGCTAAAGCTAAGGACAACGGTCCTACATAGTAGGTCGTGACTAGTTCGCTAGCCTTTCTTTGACAAATTTAGCTCAATAGAGTACTTAGAGACACATCCCGCGATGTGTCTCTTACCTTTTTATTTACTCACCTTACTTTTGCTCAATTCGCAGCCGCAGTAATTGCTCTTTGTGTGAGTTGCTTTGCCAACTGGCTGCGGTAACTTGCATCTGCAAATGGGTCTTCTAATACGTCAATGCCAGACACGGTGTGTTCGGCAGCTTTAGCTGCTGCATCGGCACTGTAGATTTGGCCTTCTAGAGCTTTCTCAACTTCCGTAGCACGATACGCACCACCTGCAACACCATTCACCGCCACACGGCATTTAGAAATGGTGTTGCCATTTCTCTCAATCAGTGCAGCCACTGCTGCTACTGCGTAACCCGAGGCAGGATGCGGAAACTTCTGGTAGCTGCCGCCTTTATGCACGGGTACGCGAATCTCGACTAAAATTTCTCCAGCTTGTACAGCCGTTGCAAAAAAGCCCTGAAAAAATTCATCAGCTTTTACCGTGCGTTTACCGTCAGGGCCTTGAATCACCATCTCAGCTTCTGCGACTAAAATCGCTGCGGGAAAATCTGCCGCAGGGTCGGCGTGTGCGAGTGCGCCACCAATCGTGCCAAGGTTCCTAACCTGCATATCACCAATGTTGGCGGCTGTTTCTGCAATCAATGGAATTTTTTGCTGAGCAACTTTAGAATCTGCAATCGCCGCGTGTGTGGTGAGTGCGCCAATCGTAATAACGTTGCCGTCTTCCTTGATGTACTGTAAACTGCTCTTTAATTTCTTCAAATCAATAATCGCGGATGGTGTCGCCAAACGAAGTTTCATCGCAGGCAGCAAGCTGTGTCCACCTGCTAAAAGTTTGGCATCGCTGTTTTGTGCCATGAGTTTGATGGCTTCATCAATGCTGCTAGGTACGTGGTAGTCAAATGATGCTGGGTACATGGTTCTCCTTCGGAGAAAGCTGTCAGCTATCAGCTATCAGCCGTCAGCTAAAACAAAAAGCTGAAAGCTGATGGCTGACGGCTGACGGCTCCTCAGTCTGCTGCCTGCGCTGGGCTCGCTGCGTTGATGGCTTCGACGATTGCCCTCGGTCTTAGTGGCATTTGAATGTTGTTGATGCCAAATGGTTTAAGCGCATCTACCACCGCGTTCACGACGGCTGACGCACTGCTGATGGTTCCTGCTTCGCCGATGCCTTTGATGCCCATTGGGTTGACGGGGCTTGGTGTGACCGTGTGGTCAATTTCGTAGTGCGGCACCTGGTGGGCTTTTGGCAAAGCGTAATCCATGAGGGATGCTGTTAAGAGTTGACCGTTGTCGTCGTACTCTGCACCTTCGTAGAGGGCTTGTGCGAGACCCTGGGTGATGCCACCGTGAACTTGACCTTCAGCAATCATCGGGTTAATCATCGGGCCGCAATCATCAACGGCGACGTAGCGTTTTACTTCGACGTGGCCGGTTGTTGCGTCTACTTCTACGATGGCTGCGTGCGTGCCGAAAGGATAGGTGCAGTTGGGTGGGTCGTAGTACGCCGTGTCGTCTAGGAAAGGCTCCATGCCTTGTGGCAGGTTGTAGGCGAGTGCGGCTGCGCCTGCGATTTCCTGAATGGTTTTTGCGTTTGCGGGCACACCTTTAACAAAGACTTTGCCGTCTTCGTACACGACATCATCTACCGAAGCCTCGAGCAAATGTGCCCCTAATTTTCTGGCTTTTTCTTTAATGCGCTGCAAGCTGATGTGAAGTGCAATCGCACCCACAGGCGCGCTGCGGCTGCCATATGTTCCGTAACCAAACGGTGTGCCGAGTGTATCACTGTGTTGAATCATCACGTCTTCAACAGGCATACCGAGTTCATCTGCAACGATTTGTGCAAAGGTCGTTTCGTGGCCTTGTCCGTGTGATTGTGAGCCTGTGGTTGCCACAACTTTGCCCGTTAAGTGAACGCGCACGTTGGCACTTTCCCACAGACCTGCGCCCCAACCTTCACCACCTAGACCAATCCATTTTGAAGGAGCGACACCGCAGATTTCAATGTACGAGGCTAAACCAATGCCAAGATATTTTCCTTGCTTGCGGGCTTCGGCTTGTTCTTTGCGGAACTGCTCATAACCGACAATCTCGAGAGCTTTGTCAAGAGCTTTTTCGTATTCGCCACTGTCGTACTCGAGGCCGTTCAAGATGTTACTGCCTGGCGCATACGGGAAATCCTGCGGTTGAATAAAATTCTTCCGGCGCACTTCGGCGGGGTCGAGCCCGAGTTTATCCGCGACTAAATCCACTGCACGTTCAATCACAAAAGACGCTTCGGGGCGACCCGCACCACGATAAGCATCTACCATGCCCGTGTTGGTGTAGACACCATAAACCTTGCAGTAAATGTTCGGGATTTTGTAGGCACCTGAAAGCATTCTTCCGTAGAGCGTTGTAGGAATACCAGGCGCAATGGTTGACAACACGCCACCAAGATTTGCATACGTCGTGACTTTCAAACCTGTGATTATGCCGTCGTTTTTTGCGGCAACTTCCAGGTCAGTGATGTGGTCACGTCCGTGTGTTGTCGCCACATAATTTTCTGAGCGACTCTCGACCCACTTCACGGGACGGTTTAGCATTTTTGAAAGTGCTGCAACAAGCGGATATTCGTGATAGAGGAAAATTTTCGCACCGAAACCACCACCCACTTGTGGTGAGATGCAGCGCATTTTTGTTTCGGGAATACCGAAGACAAACGCTGTCATCAAAAGGCGCATGACGTGCGGTGCTTGTGAGGTGAGGTAGACGGTATATTCGTCTGTGCCTGTGTTGTATTGCCCAATCGCGCCGCGCACTTCCATCGGGGTTGGAATTAAACGCTGATTGACCAGGTGACCTTTCACAACTGTATCTGCGCTGCTTAGTGCTTTGTCAGTTGCAGCCGCATCACCACATTCCCATTCCATGTTGATGTTGTTGGGTGCGTTCTCGTGGATTTGGGGTGCGCCAGGTTCGGTAGCTTTTTTCGCGTTGACCACGACAGGCAAGACTTCGTAATCTACTTCAATTAAACCAAGCGCGTCCTCAGCAATGTAACGGTTCTCCGCTACGACGACTGCAACACCCGCACCCAAGTGTGTGACCTTATCGGTTTCTAAAACTTTGGGCGAGTTGGCGTTATTTTTTACGCCGCCTGCTTGCCAGGCTATCGGCATGGGGTTGAGGTGGGCAAAGTCTTTGCCTGTAAACACACCAACTACACCAGCAAGTGCTTTGGCCTTATCGGTGTTGATACTTTTGATTTTTGCATGTGCGTGTGGGCTGCGTAAAATAGCCGCGTGGGTCATCCCTGGAATCTGGATGTCCTCGAGGTACTTCGCACTCCCCGTAATGAGGCGCGGGTCTTCAACACGCTTCATGGCTTGACCGACATATTTGGACACTGTGTGCCTCCTTTGATGTTCGTTTACTGCAAATGCTTTCGTTTGAGCTAACAGCTATCAGCTAACAGCCGTCAGCTAAACCCTTTGTTTTTGCTGATAGCTGTTAGCTGATGGCTGACAGCTAATCTGCTGCTTGTGCCTGAACGCCCTGCGCGGCCATCTTCACAGCGCGCACGATATTTTCGTAGCCCGTACAGCGACAGATGTTGCCCTCGAGCCCTTCTCTTATTTCTGCGTCGCTGGGGTTGGGGTGGGCCTCGAGTAACTTCGTAGCGGCCATAATCATGCCTGGTGTGCAAAAACCACATTGCAGACCGTGTTTTTCCCAAAAGGCGTTTTGCATTGGGTGCAAGGCTGCGGTTGTGCCCAAGCCTTCAATCGTGGTGACGGTGCTACCATCAGCCTGAACAGCTAAAACATTACAAGACTTCACAGCCATGCCGTCCATATGCACGGTGCAGGCTCCGCATTGGCTCGTGTCGCAGCCAACCTTCGTGCCTGTAAGTGAAAGCGTCTCGCGCAGGAAATGCACGAGGAGTTGTCTGGGCTCTGCGTCTTTGGTGACGCTTTGCCCGTTGACGTTTACGGTGATTTGCATTGAGTTCTCCTTTCGGAGCTTTCAGCTATCAGCTATCAGCTCTCAGCTTTTTGTTTTAGCTGAGAGCTGATAGCTGACGGCTGTTAGCTTTTTTGTGCCTCGAGATTCAGTTTTTCAAAAAACTGCCCCGCAAGCTGTTTGGCGACACCGCCCACAAGTCTCATCCCAACGGCGGCGATGCGGCCTGAGAGTTGCGGCTCGCCTTCGTAGGAAACAATGGTGGTGTTGCCGTCTTCGACGAGTTTAAGTTTGCCCACAGCTTTTAGGCCACCTGGGCCGCCCGAGCCGTCAACGGAGAGCGTCATGGTGTCGGGGTAATTTTTTTCTGTGACACGCACGTTCCCCGCAAACTGCCCGCGCACGGGGCCGATGCCAAGCTCGAGCGTCGCCTTGTAGTTATCTTCGCCTGCTGCCTCCATCGTTTTAACCCCAGGCGTGCAAACCGCTAAGACCTTGGGGTCAAGAATGAGATGCCACACCTTGTCTCTGGGTGCGTTGATGGTGTGGGTGCCCTCGAGTTTCACCTAAACCTCCTTATGGCTGCGTCAAAGAACGCCGTGTTAAATAAAACAAAGTTAAATAAAACGCTGTGTTAAATAGAACAAAGCCAACACGGTAAGGTACTGCTGACGCATTTACGTTTATTTGAAGGTAGTGTATCTCTAATTGTAGGGTAGGTCAACGCTATTTTATTACAATTCAAGGTTGTTGCAGCTTAGAAGGTTGAGAAGATGTGCAAAATGGAGCAGGAGAATAAATTACCACAAAGATGCTATGAAATGAAGCAAGGCTTCTATGCAATAAAACAAAGTTACAAAGGCACAAAGAAGGTTTAGCAAAAAAACTTTTATTTATCCTTTGTGTCTTCGTGCCGTTGTGGTTTGTGTCCTTTTTAAGATTACTGTCTTTAGGATTACTGTCATGTACTCAGACAAAGAAGTGATTAATATAGTTTGAAGTTAGTCATCGGTGGTATCAAGCCAATCGCGTAACCCGTCACCTAACAAACTCCAACCTAATACTGTCATGACAATTGCAAGGCCAGGAACTAAAACAGGATACACACTTAAACGCAGCGAAGCCTGCGCCTCTTGCAACATTGTTCCCCAACTTGGTGTGCGTGGTGGTGTGCCAAGTCCTAAAAAACTTAGGGCAGCTTCTGCAAGAACTGCAACAGCAAAACTCAAACTTGCTTGCACGATAATAGGGGAGAGCGTGTTCGGTAAAATGCTACGCCACAAAAGCTGTGCGTTCGTCATACCGAGGGCGCGACCCGCTTCTACAAAGTTGCGTTCTTTTACACTTATGACAGAGGCTCGCATAATCCGCGCAAAAACAGGAACAGTGGCAAGACCGATGGCTACCATCGCGGTGAGTGTATTAGGTTTGTAAATTGCGGCGAGCAGCAGTGCCATTAAGATTGCAGGAAAAGCGTAGAGTGTATCCATAAGGCGCATAAGAGTTTCGTCAACAAAGCCACCAACATAACCTGCAACAGCACCCACCACTGAGCCGAGGGTTAAGGCAATGCTCACTGCGATAAGCCCAACATACAGCGTGCCTCTTGCCCCCACTAAAAGACGAGCCAGTAGGTCTCTTCCTAAATGGTCGGTACCTAAGAGATGGTTGCTCGAGGGTGCAGCCAGTTTCGCCAGCCAGTCATTTGCATTTGGGTCATGCGGCAGCCAGAAAAAACTTATGACAGCAGCAACAGTGATGATGCTAATGAAAAGTGTGCCGAGAGTGAGATTTAACTTCATGTT
Organism: Trueperaceae bacterium; assembly: GCA_051649365.1. Taxonomy (GTDB): domain Bacteria; phylum Deinococcota; class Deinococci; order Deinococcales; family Trueperaceae; genus CAVTAE01. Next base: position 1,780 of record JBOFGY010000025.1, on the reverse strand, counting down.
AGTCGTAACGTACCCTTGGGTCTAACAAACCATAAGAAATATCTAGGAGAAAATTAACTAAAATAATAAAGCTTGCATATACTAAAATTTGTCCTTGCAACAGTGGGAAGTCTCGAGTGTTCACTGCCGTGAGCGTAAGACTGCCGAGTCCTGGCACCGAAAAAACTCGTTCAATAACAATCGAGCCAATTAAAATACTCGTTATGCTAATACCTAAAATTGTCACGATGGTAATGAGGGCGTTTCTAAGTGCGTGTTTCCAGGTGACAGTGCTTTGGCGCAAACCTTTACTGCGTGCGGTGCGAGTGTAGTCTTGCAGGAGCGTTTCAATCATCGTGGCTCTCGTCATTCGTGTGACAATGGCGGCTTGGCCCAAGCCCAAGGTAAGCACAGGCAAAATAAGACTTCTTAAATATGCACTCGGGTCACGACTCCAAGGCGTGAAGCCAGCCGCAGGTAACCAACCCAGTTCTACACTAAAGAATAAAATGAGCATAAGCCCCAACCAAAATGACGGAATCGCTGCGCCAAGCTGCGAAGCTGCACTAAGCACAGGGTCTAAAATAGTGTTGCGATTTAGCGCGATAAAAATACCAAGTGGAATACCAATCAAGCAAGCAAGCAGTGAACCCGCCATAGACATGATGAGTGAGACGGGAAGACGCTCGAGCACAAGCCCTAACACAGGTTGTCTAAGCTGCAATGAATTTCCAAATTCACCTTGTAAAACGTTCACAAACCACTTTGTAAAACGCTGTGGTGCAGGTGTGTTGAGGTCAAGTTGATTGCGGAGGGCCTCGAGAGCCGTCGGGCTTGCATTCATTCCCAAGATAGCTTGAGCGGGGTCGCCAGGAATAGCCAGCAAAGCACAGAACACGAGCAGTGATGACAGAAAAATCGTGATGAGTGCGGTGGCAAAGCGGCAGATGAGGTAGATCAGCATGGGAAGTGGGTTGTTGGGTGTGAGTTGTATAAAAAAACTACACCCTACAACCCACAACCTACAAGCTATTCTGCTCTGTATACCTTTGTTAAATCAATGGCAACGGTGGGTGAATTCTTCCAGAAACCGTAAACGTCTTTTCGTGCTGCTACAAGATTGGATGGTGTGAATACCCAAACGCTCGCCGCATCTGTAGCGATGGTGTTGGCAACCTCTTTGTAAAGTTCCATTTGCGCTGCTTCATCCGCCACACTCTCGGCTTGCGTAATAAGCTCGACAACATCTGGATTGTTGTATTTGAAGTAGTAATCAGGATTGCCGTAGTAAACAATGTCGCGTGGTTCAACGTGACCAATAATCGTCATGTCGTAATCAGCATTTTTGTAGACGCGCTCGAGCCACGTGGTCCATTCAATATTTGTGACTTCTGCGGTGATACCTACTTCGGCCAATTGCTGGGCAATGACTTCACCTGTACGTTTTTCTAAGGGATAAGGTGGCAATTCAAACCTAAAGGTTAAGCCGTCCGTGTAACCTGCTTTGGCAAGAAGTGCCTTAGCTTTTTCTGGATCGTAAGGATAAGGGTTTGGGTCAACGTAGTAAGGCTCGAGGGGTGTGGCAAAGGTGCTGATGGGCGTGCCAAAGCCACTCATTGCGCCTTGCGTGATAGCGTTTTTGTCAATCGCATGAGTGATTGCTTGACGCACGAGAGGATTATCAAAGGGTGGTTTGGAATTATTCATTCCGACTGTAATCTCAGCCGTGTTATTACCTTCTTGAATGAGTTTGAGGTTTGGGTCATCCTCAACTTGTAGAGCAACTTCAGGAAGGACAGAT
>JBOFGY010000024.1:0-2628 GCA_051649365.1 Trueperaceae bacterium | reverse complement strand
AGAGCATACAGAGTAGGGATTATTGAACATATTCATCTTTCCCAACCCCCTTCCTGGTTGCGACGAATTGACGTGATGTAAGGATAAATTGGCAAGAAATCCCTACCCAGACCCTCAGAAAGTCTCTGAGTCAAGGGCGCGCAGAGGTTACTGAAGCATCCTTGTCGCCTTTTTCATGACTCCCTATCGTCATTTCCCCTTGTAAAATAAGGCTTTTCGTAATTTCGCAAGATGTCTATTGATACAGACTCCGATTATTTCCTTACAAAGTTTTAAATTCTTCAAACGGTCGTTGCTTGCAAAATTGAATGATAAAGTTGACGTTAGGCTTATGAGAACACACCTTCTTCGTTACGGCATATCGGAAGCCTTGCCGGTCGCCCACACCGCTTGATGCCTTTGCTCTTCTACAGCGCACGGCAGATTATAGTCTAAACCTTTTTTTGCAAATTGCAGACAACTTACCCCTCGAGCACCTCAGTGTTGACGAACAAAAAGCGTTATATAAAAAAGCGGAATCTTTGAACGTCACGCTCGAGGTTGGCACGCGGGGTATTTTGGATGATAATCTCAAACGCTATCTCGAGATTGCAAAGCGTCTCCATTCTCGTTTAGTGCGCGTCGTTGTAGATAGTAAAAACCATGAGCCTTCACTGGAAGAAACTGTTCGGTTACTCGCTGCTGAACTTCCTAGGTTTGAAAACGAAAATATCATTTTAGGGATTGAAAACCGTGACCGTTTCAGCGTAAAAACCTTGGCGCATATCGTCAAAACATTAGCGAGTTCGCACATTGGGATTGTGTTTGATACGGTGAACTCATTTAGTTCACTCGAGCCTTCTGAACTTGTTGTTGAAACCCTTGGACCTTATACGGTAAATTTACATATGAAAGACTTTGACATCCGACGTGCTGACCACAACATGGGCTTTACAATTTTTGGTGCGCCTGCAGGACAGGGAAAACTTGATATTCCCAAGCTAACAAAGCAACTCGAGTCTTATGGTAAGTGCAACATGGGGATACTCGAGTTATGGACAATTCCCGAGGCTGATATTGAAGTGATAATAGCAAAAGAAAAAAGGTGGGCGAAGGAGAGCGTTTCTTACCTAAAGAGCCAGTTTTCTAAAAGATAGCGTCATAGCGAAGTTAAGATCAGAACGCAATATCTGTAAGCCAGTAAAGAGTTTCTGTAGCTTTGATAGATCGGGCAGGATAGGTATCGAAGTCTCCTTTGCCTGCTCGAGTTTCACGGAGGGCTTTGCGCTTGCTTTCACCTGAAACGAGAAAAACCACCGTGCGACTTTTGCTAATTGTTTCTGATGTGAGCGTGAGGCGGTCATACTTTACGGTTTTAGGGTGGCAGGTTGTCGTCAGACCTTTAGACAATACAGCACCTGTATTTGGAAACAAACTGGCTGTATGTGCATCATCACCAAGCCCTAAAAAGGTTAGATCAAAAAGGGGAGAAGTGTTTCCCAATGTCGTGGTCAGTGTGGTTGCATAATCTGCTGCTGCGTTTTCCAAGGATTGTCCGTAGGGCCAGGGAAAGATATTTTTGACTGGGATAGCAAGGGGCTCCAGTAATTTTTCTTTCGCAGCTTTATAATTGCTGTCTGGGTGATCATGAGGTACAAAGCGGTCATCCCCAAAGAAAAATAAAACCTTATGCCAAGCCAGGTCTTTCTGCCCTATAAGATGCTCATACATTTTTAAGGGTGTACTTCCTCCAGATAAAACGACACGAAACGTTTTGTGTTCTTGTAGTGTGGCTTGCATTGTATCCACAAAAAGTTCACTCGCAGATTTAGCTACATCGGTGCTGTGAAGCAAATAATCATTCATAGTTACTATGTTACACTTTCTTCCATGATTCCAACTCGAGACCAAGCTTATAAACTTATGACTGTCTGGACACAGTCGGATAGCTTGCGTAAACACATGCTTGCAGTGGAAACGGCAGTTGTCGCCTATGCGAAAAAATATAGTGAAGACGAAAACAAATGGGCGGTAGCAGCGTTGCTCCATGATTTTGACTATGAAAAACATCCCGATCTTGGTCAGAACGGACACCCCTTTATAGGTGTAAACTATTTGCGCGAGCAAGGGTATGACGAAGAGATTCTCGAGGCAATTTTGGGGCACGCCGATTTTTCGGGTGTGCCGAGAGTAACACCTTTAGCTAAAACGCTTTATGCTTGTGATGAAATTACGGGTTTTATCACGGCGGCGGTCTACGTGCGCCCTGATAAAAATATTGCCAATCAAACACTGGATTCGCTCAAGAAAAAATTTAAGGATAAAGCCTTTGCCAAAGGTGTAAACCGCGATGATGTCAAACGCGGCGCAGAAGAACTAGGTGTAGAGCTTTGGGAGCACGTTGACTTTGTGCTGAAAGCCATGCAAGCGAACGCTGCAACGTTGGGATTGCAAGGTGTTTAGGTTTGAAAATCATTTCGTTTTACGATGAACCTCGAGCCATAAAAAAGGCGGCCCTAAAGCTGCCTTTTTTATGGCTAACTCTTTTTATCCTGCAAGTCCACTCAACGTTTTTACAATACTGTCGAGTACGGGCTTAATGACTGTGCCCACGCCTGGTAGCGCACTTACTTCGGCTACAGCTTCATT
>JBOFGY010000023.1:0-3517 GCA_051649365.1 Trueperaceae bacterium | reverse complement strand
GCGCGAATCTCGAGCCTAATCGCATTTTGTTTGGGCGTGAGCGTGCTGGATAAATTATAAAAATCACCATTGATTTCAGGCAGAGCTTTCTTTTCCTTACCCGCGCCCTTCTTGGCCATTTTCATAAACATTTTCAAATCGCTCTCGCTCATCGAGGTGACCGTTTTAATCAGGTCATCGAGATTGACTTTTTCAGAGAGCTTGCTGATTTTGCCCATGTCGAGTTTGCTGACAAGTTTTACTGCGGTTCCAATATCTTTTAAGGCAGCCATGTGAGGGAGTTCCTTTCAGTTGATTGAGTTTAGAGGTTGGTTTTAATTAGTCGGATTAAGCCGTCAGCCATCATCTATCAGCTAAAATCTTTTGCTTTTGCTGATGGCTGACGGCTGATAGCTGTTAGCTTTCTTTGGCTGTTCCTTCCACGTCTACAATCACACCCTGCTCGAGCCCCTTCCCACTTGGGCGGTAGAGTTCGTCAATGTATGCTTTGTACCGCTTCACGACTTCGTGGCGTTTTACGCTCAGTTTGGGGGTGAGCATTCCGTTGTCTATGGTGAGTTCTTCTAAAACCAGCGCGACTTTTTTCAAGGTTTCCCACGCCGACAAACCTTTGTTTGCTTCGCTGAAAACTTCGTCTAGGTGCGCTTTGACTTCAGGTGATTTAAGAGCATCAATGCCCTTTTGCGGGGTCATACTTTCTAAAAATACTTTATTGATAAACAGCAAGGCACCGCAGTATTTTTCGCTGTCGCCGACGATTTGCACGACATCAATAAGCGGTGAGGACTCGAGCTTTTCCTCGAGCGGTTGTGGCATCACGTATTTACCTGTAGAAAGTTTGAATAAATTCTTGATGCGCCCTGTGATTTTTAGGAAGCCGTCGCTGTCCATCTCGCCAAGGTCACCCGTGCGGAACCAGCCGTCTTCGGTCATGACTTCCTTGGTCGCTTCAGGGTTTTTGTAGTAACCCTTCATGACGTGCGGCCCGCGCGTCATGATTTCGCCCGCTTCACTGATTTTGATTTCTACACCCTCGAGGGCTGTTCCAGAAGACCCAGGGCGGTTCTGATGTGGACGGTTAAACGACACGACAGGGCTCGTCTCGGTGAGTCCGTAGCCTTGCAAAAGTTTGATGCCCGCCGCCGCAAAGATGTTGACGAGTTCGGGCCGTGTGGCTGCGCCACCGAGCACGGCGTATTTCAGATTTCCACCCAGAGCCTCGCGCCATTTTGAAAAGACAAGTTTGCTAGCAAGGCTAAGCTGTAATTTGTAAAGCCCTGTGGGTTCTTTGTTGATGTCGTACTGTTGTGCCAGACCTAAAGCCCAATCAAAAAGTTTTCGCTTCGTGCCTGTGAGTGATGCGCCCGTCGCCAGGATGCGCTCGTATGCCTTTTCAATCACGCGCGGCACGGCTGCAAAAAAGGTGGGCCTGACTTCGCGGTAGTGTTCACGGACCAAATCAGGATGACTATAGTGAACACTCGCGCTCATCCAGACCATGCAGTATTGCAGTGTCCGCGCAAAAATATGCGTGAGTGGCAAAAAGGAAAGCACCTGTTCTTTGCCGTGTTCAAAACCAAGCATCGCTTTCATTGAACCAATCGCATTCGAGGAAATATTTTCGTGCGTTAGCATCACGCCTTTGGGCATACCCGTCGTACCCGATGTATAAATGAGCGTTGCTAAATCGTGAGGCTTCACTGCTGCTTTGGCTTCGGCGAGTTTATTGGGATTGGCTTTGCGAAGCTCCTGACCTTTCATCTCAACTCCCGCAAAGTCGAGTTCGGTTTTCGATTCACGCAAGATGATGTGTTTGACATTGGGCGTGTGTTGCAAAATAGGTTTGATTTTTGCGAGCAGCACATCATCTGAAACAATGAGGGCTTTGGCTTCGCTTTGCTCGAGAATAAACTTAATCGCCTCGGGTGCGTGCGTCAGGTAAATCGGCACCGTCACAAGACCCACTGTTAGACAAGCCATATCAGGAGTGCAAAACGACATATCGCTGTGTGTAAAGAAAGCTACCTTGTCACTGTGAGCGAGACCCATCTCGAGCAAACCCAAGGCCATGTTCTCGGTGCGCTCTTTGAAGAGTGTATTGGACATCGGCACCCAACCTGCACTCGTGCGCTCGTTAAAGGCTTTGGGGTTTGGGTAATCCCTGCAGGCTTCCTCGAGGAGTGAAGGCAACGTACGGCCTAAAGTGGGTTTAAGAACAGACGTGGCTTCAGACGCGGTTGCACTATCGGTACTTTGGGCACTCGCACTTTGGGGCAGAGAGCCTAGGTTGGGTTGGTCCATGACGTTTGCCACGTGATGTCCTCCTTAGATAAACGAACTAGGGTACGGAACACTTGAACCTTAAAACTTTTGAACCTAGTCTAATTAATTTTATACTCAGTCTAATTTAGCATAAAACGGCTGGGCTAGATGAGTGTAAGTCACAATGGCAGGCTAGGGCAGAGGGCAGAAAGCTAAGGCTGGGGCTCATCAGTAGATTTTTTCCAATCGAAAGGTTCTTCAAACTCGGCCCTTTTTGGAATTTCTACAGGGGGTGTAACTTCTGGCTCGAGCAACGCTGGCACCCCTGGCACCGAGCTGTAAGGGTCTCTATCACGGCGAATCTTTTGGAGTTTGCCATAACTCAAACTCCGCCAAAGCCACTCAAGCGGCCCTACTCTAAAAAATCTTAGCCACAAATGGCTTAATACAATTTGCGCGGTGTAAAACAATACGGCAATAAGAAGCCATTCGCCTCTTGTAAAACGACCATACCAACCAAGTCCATAACCAAAAAAGAGATAGCCCAGCACCACCGAAGCTGTCATGTAAGTCGTGAGTGGCATTCGGCCCGTGTACGAAAAAATATAGAAGAGTTTTTGAAAGGGTAAGAAACTTACAAAAAAGGCCAGAGCGAAAATATAGGCAAAGCCAAGCGTCGGGCTTACAAAAAAGTGGTCGAAGCGAAAGTTATAATCTGCCAAATTACGGCGATAACCCCAAACGTGTAACACCAGTACGAAAACACACACGAGAACGATAAATAAACGGTGACGCTGCGGACGCTCGAGCGCACCCACTCGCCCAAGCCAAAGCCCGAGCAAAAAGCAAGAAATAGTTTGCGCGATATACAAAATAGAAATCACGAGGCGGTCTGTGTAGACAAGTATGTTGGTACGCAAGAACTCGCGATAACCCCCATACTGAAACGACTGCGCGATGCTGTATCTATCTAGGTCTAAGCTCAATGCATTATAAATAGCCGCAGTCAAAGGAAAACATAAAAAAATCCCCAAAGCCCACAGCACCACGGTAAGGCTCGAGCGATTAGCAAAAGGAATCAGTAAAAACCCAACAAGCGCGTATTCCGTGAGGATGTCACCATTCCAAATCAAGAAACCGTGAACGAGCCCAAACATTAACAACACCACAAGCCTGACCGAAAAACGTCCTAGTGCATTTGGATTACGCCGCAGTTGCAACGCAAAACCTAAACCAAAAAGTAAGGACAAACTGG
>JBOFGY010000022.1:0-7858 GCA_051649365.1 Trueperaceae bacterium | reverse complement strand
ATAGGTCAAATCTGCGTGGAGTTCATCTGATAAAACCCATAAGCGGTGACGCAACACAAAATCCGCCAACCGCTCTACTTCTTGACGCGTAAAAACGCGGCCTGTGGGGTTGTGCGGATTACAAAGCATGAGAAGACGTGTCGCGGGTGTGACGATGGACTCGAGCTGATCAAAATCAATCTCCCCAGTATCCCCATTCCAAACGAGCGGGTTATTTACAGGCACTCGTCGTGTATCGCGCACGGCCTTCTCAAACGGTGGATATAAAGGTGTCTGCAAAATCACTTCTTCACCTTCACTTGCACAAGCTAAACTTGCCAAATACATACCAGGAATAATGCCAGCTTGGTGATGAATATGGTCAACCTCCACTCGCCAGTTGAAGTTTTTCTCGAGACGTTGCTGCACAATTTCTTTCATACCTGGTACGCCTAAACGTTCGGGGTAACCAAGGTTGTCACTATCTATAAAATCTTTGAGTGCCTGCTTAATTTTGTCCGAAATCGGAAAATCCATATCCGCTACCCAGAGTGGAATCACGCCTTGAGGATAGTGTTGCCACTTCATACAACGCTTGTTCTGGAACTGCTCGAGTGTGAGCGAATCAAAAGGGTGGGTCATGGCTTAGTGTAGCAGAAGGGCAAGTAGGGTGTCGGTTGTGGCTTGTAGGTTTCTCCCACTTCCCACTTTCCACAATCTACAAGCTGCTAAGCTATTGCTTATGAACGTAACGATACACACTCCCTCGTGGGCAAAATTTATTGTTTCGGATTTCACAGATATGGATAGAAGTCCGCAAACTGTTAAAAATGAAACACTATCTTTTGAACTTCCTGATGATGCTTATTTTGAATATGCTTTTCTGGACGCTGAAGATACGATGCAGCTTGATCCAACAAATTCAACAAAAGCAGAAAATCCTTGGTTTCCAAATGCAAGTGCTATCCTCGCACTAAACTACAAAGCAGATATTTACGCAAATCCAACTGTAAAAGCTGAGGGTTATATCCTGCGTCCGCGCATTGAATCTAAGCACTTACAGCAAACACGGCGCATCATTACCTACACACCCAAAGGCTATGAGCATCAAGCCCTACCTGTTATTTACGTGCAAGACGGTGTGGCCTATTACCGCATTGCAAAGTTAGCGGAGGTACTCGAGCAACTTCTCAGTGAATCTCTGCTGAAACCTGCACACCTAGTCTTTATCGAACCAATTGACCGAATGGACGATTACAGATTTAATGCAAGCTACCGCGCGTTCATCACTGACGAACTAATACAACTCATTGACAAAGAACTAAAAACAACCATAGAACGTATGGCGATGGGAGCAAGTTTGGGTGGCTTAATGAGTGCCACTTTAGCTTTGGAACATCCTGAACTTTTTCAAACTGTAATCACACAATCTGGTGCATTTTTAGGAAGTCCAACGGAGCCTGATTTTTACAAAGGGAAAAGCTCGTGGGTTTTAGAGACACTAGAGAATAGTGACCGTTTGCCCCTTCGCTGGTACACCGAAACAGGCACGATTGAGTGGCTTACGGACATAAACCGAAAGGTACACGAAGTATTAGAACAAAAAAACTACGACCATGCTTATGCGGAGCGCAATGCAGGACATAACTGGACAAATTGGCGTAATGGTCTTGGTAATGCCTTAAAATTTGCTTTGAAATGACAGTTCACCTTGTTGCAGAAAAAGATTTGTCTCGAGCACAAGAGGAACGTATTCAAGCTTTATTGATTGCCGCGTTTCCACAGTATAGAGACATTTGGTCACAGAAATCTTTTTGGGGTGGCCCTGCTGAGTATCGTTTGTGGCTCGAGCAAGACCAAACTATAATTGCCCACTTAGGTTTTGCCCCACGCAACATTCGTGTTGGCGAGCAAGAAGTTTTGATTGCAGGTGTAGGTGCAGTGACAACACATCCTAATTTTCAAGGTCGCGGTATGGGTCAGCAGTTGTTTGCTGAACTCCAAAAGATTTTACTGACAAAGACACCTGTAGATTTTGCTTTTCTCGAGTGCCGTGAAGCCGTGATTGGCTTTTACGAAAAAGCAGGCTTTACCCTTCACCGGCAAATCGTTTACTGTTTTCATCCTGATAAGCAAGTGTGGATTGATGACGACGGTGCAAAAATGCTTATGCCCATTCATAAACCGCTCGAGGCGTGGGATAAAGACGGGCGTGTTGATTTACGCGGAACGCCTTGGCAAGTCTTAGAGTTTAGGTAAAGTTATGCCGCGCTGGCCTTGATATTTTCCTTTGCGGTCTGCATACGTTACTTCGGGGCGTTCACCTTCAAAGAAGACGAGCTGAACTACGCCTTCGTTGGCGTACATTTTTGCAGGCAAAGGTGTCGTGTTGGAAAACTCGAGCGTAATATGTCCTTCCCAACCTGGCTCAATCGGGGTTACATTTGCTACCACACCGCACCTTGCATATGTTGATTTTCCAACAGCAATTGCAAGTGCCGTTTCAGGCATCCGCACATATTCCACTGACCGCGCTAACACAAATGAATTCGGCGGAATAATCACCGTATCACCTTCGTGCTCTACAAAACTTTTCGGACTAAAATTTTTAGGGTCAACAATAGCACCCCAAGCATTTGTAAAAATTTTCCACTCAGGTGCTGCACGTAAATCATAGCCAAAACTTGTTAGACCGTAACTCACTACACCTTGCCGCACCAAACGGTCTTCAAAGGGTTCAATCATGCCCTTTAGGGCCTGCTCACGAATCCACCAATCAGGTTTTAAGCTCATTGTCATGGGAGGTAGTGTAACAAAAAAGCAGAGTGTAGAATATAGGAGGTAGAATGTAGAAGTTTTTTGTGTTCTATATTCTTAAACGACTATTGTAACCCTCAAATAGTTATCGCAAATCAAACTTAAGCCCCACCGATACGTCAAACGCCTGCGATAATCTTGGCGTAAAGAGTGGACGATGTGTGTAGGTGAGTGCAAGAGCAACGTTTTTACTAAGATCATACGTGAGCGCACCAGAAAGGGCCAAGCCAAAACGTGTTGGGTCTCTACCTGTAAACGTTAAACCTGTACCTACATAACTCCTAAAGCCTTCGATGTCTTCAATCGTCAGCGGCAACGTAAACCACAAACCCGCATCTATATTAAAACCATCTTGTAAAAATGGAGCAATATATAAACCTGTAACCGGAGTAACAGGTGCAACAAATCTTGCACCAAACTTAAATCCAGAGTCATAGCTTTGATTAGGACGCTCGTTGCCATCAGGAAGAATCTCGAGATACCCCACACCCATCTCGAGCCACAACGACTGTCCATAAGAAAAACCTAGCAAGAACAGCAAAACGACAAGAAAACGGCGCATAAGCTTAGTGTAACAAGTAAAAAGTAAGAAGATTAAAAAGAAGCTATTAGCCATTAGGTATACAGTGTTAGCAATCCTGTATTTCTAACACCTAAAAGCTAACACCTAACACCTTCTTAACCTGTAAGCTAGTCTTCATGCTCAACAACATCACCATTCTCGATATGTCGCGCATTCTTGCTGGCCCTTACTGCACGCAACTTCTCGCTGACCTTGGTGCAACTGTGTGGAAAATCGAGCCCCCTCACGGTGACGACACGCGCCGTTGGGGCCCACCCTTCACTGAGGGCGAAAGTGCTTACTATCTCTCAGTCAATCGTGGCAAGAAAAGTATTGTCGTAGATTTGAAAACAACTCGAGGTCAAACCATAGCTAAGGAATTAGCGAAAAAAGCAGATGTACTCGTTGAGAATTTTAAGGTCGGTGATTTGACGCGCTATGGCCTAGATTATCCAACGCTTTCACAGCTTAACGACAAACTCATTTACTGCTCGATTACCGGCTTCGGGCAGACAGGCCCACGCGCTCACGAACCTGGCTACGATGCAGCCCTGCAAGGCATGAGTGGTCTTATGAGCATGACAGGCGAAGCCAACAGCGCACCTGTTAAAGTTGGGGTGGCTGTCGTGGATGTTCTTACTGGGCTGCACGCTGCTGTTGCTATTCTTGCTGCACTCCATGAACGCCACATCACGCACGAAGGAAAATTTTTGGACATTGCTCTTTTGGATGTCGCGCTGGCAAGTCTCGTGAATCAGGCACAAGCTACACTACTCACTGGTGAAAATCCACAACGTCTCGGTAGTGCACACCCACAGATTGTGCCTTATCAAGCCTTCCAAGCAAGCGACGATTACTTTATGCTTGCAGTTGGCAACGACACACAGTATCAACGTTTATGTGAAGTGATTCAGCATTTAGAACTATGGGCTGATTCACGCTTTCAAACGAATGCGGGACGAGTGCAGCATCGCCACGAGTTGCTCGAGACTCTCTCTGCTATCTTTAAGCAAAATACGAAAACCCACTGGCTAAATCTTTGCCAGCGGGCCAATATTCCAGCCTCTGCTATTAATACACTTACTGAAGCCTTCGCAGACCCTCAGGCTCGAGAGAGACACTTAGTTGAAACATTGCAGCATTCTCTGTTGGGTAATCTTCAAATGATTGCGAGTCCGTTTAAGGCTTCGGGTAACTCGAGCAACCTCGCACCACCTTTACTTGGTGAGCATACTCGAGAGGTTTTGGAAGACGTGCTAGGTATACATGAAGATTTCTAAGTTTTTATAGTGAAGGAGCATTACTCCTCAAACAAAGATAATGCTTCAGGTATTTTTGTTGTTAGGGTCTGTAGCAAATCTCGTTTTGCCCCCTCTGATTTCATTTCGTTAATGACCAAAAAAAGCTCTCGAAATCCAGATTTTTCTAATTCCGCATGTTCAGCAATGTCGAGAACAAACGTTTTTATCATTTCATCGTGAGCACTTGGCGATGCTGCAAGCAAGTCATGAGCAGCATAATGAAACGCACTATCTAAAGCGAGTAAAGCCTCATCGTTAGTAAAATATGTGATTGTTTTTGTACCATCTTCTTTAAGCTGCGTCGCACTTTGCAAAGGCACTCTGCCTTGTTCTTTTGCAACAATGAGAGAGTAATGTTTGCCATCTATAAGCCTGCCAGAACTTGCCAATAGCTTTGGGTCTCCTAATCTATCCAGCGGTGATAGCGAGCTTTCATGATCATTCCAACGTCGGGTGATTACTTCATAAAAAGCATCCTCGTAACATGCTTGGGCTTCAGCATCAAAAGGTTGTTGTAAACCATTTACTGTATAAAAGTATTCGATTGGATTTTCTTGATATTTCTTGACAATAACACTCTGTACTGCATTATCTTTTCGTTCTTCTAATTGAAGATAACTTTCTGGGGTTTCGGTTCGCTCGAGCTCCGTATAGCCCTTGCTTAGCTTCACATCCCCATAAAGCGTTGCCCACAAGTATCCTTTGGGACTTTCATTAAGGATTCCATGCAAACCCCTACGCTCAGCAGAGGTCATCGTGGAGATTGTTTCTTCAAATGTGTTTAAGGGAGGAACAGTGTTTTCTGTCTTTTGAATCAAGTGCGGTAAATACTCGAGGGGTGACATGAAAGTAGTGGAAGTCTCGAGTTCTGTCAAGTTTTCCTCTGAGGCATCTAACCCCCACACTGTACTATCGGTAGAAGAAGATTTGTGTTCTGTTACATTTTGTTGTGCTATTACCTCGGGCATATCTATAAAAACCAAGAGCGCAAAAAGCGCAATAATTATAAAACTACCTACAAACCAATTTGGTGACTGCTCTGGCTTACCAAGTACGCGCTTGACTCGACTTATCAGTTTGCCATCACTTGCAGCAAGGGATAAACCAGGCTGACTCCGCAAGGTCTCGAGCCTCTCCAAGGCCCGCGCATAAGTTAACGCGCTACCCGAAATACTTACAGCCACATCATCACAGCAGTGTTCGCGCTCGATACGAATCTGCCGCGATACCCACCACACCGCAGGTTGATAAAATAGTAAGGTTTCAATAACGCTTTGTAAAATATTCACGAGATAATCGTGTCTGCGAATATGGGCGAGTTCGTGGGCGAGGAGAGACTCGAGCTGCTGTGTACTCAATCCTGTAAGCGCACTTGTGGGCAGGAGAATGACGGGTTTCAAAAAGCCAATCACTGTTGGTGCGTCTACGAGTGAAGATTCTAAAAGTTGTACAGGGCGACTGATGCAAAGGCGCAACGCGAGAGTACGCAAAAGCTTTTGCATATCATCGGCAGCATGTCTTGTATGCCGACGTTTGAAACGTTCCGCGTAAAGCCATTGCAACAGTAAGCGCAACGACAACACCACCACACCCACGAACCAAGCCCACACGAAGTAAGGCAGAGCATCCATCACCCGTTCCCGCCAATGGGGTTTGTCATACCATGTGACCCCACCCACAGGAGCAACCCCACGTGGTTGCCCTTCTTCTTCAACAACAGACAACGCCACATCCGTATCCACCACAACATCCAGAGTTTCATCCGTTATTGAATAATTCGCATCAGGTATAGAAAAAAACACAGGTTCAGATAAATACAAAAACGTTAGAACAGGTGCACACAACATGAGCAACAGTGCAGCACACGCCAACACGTAGCGAGTGCCGCTGCGTTTAACAAAGAGCAACACTAAAAAAAGTAGCACTGCAATGAGCGCACCTTGCCACAAAAAATGAAGCAATGTAAATCCTAAAGGCTCGAGCAACGATGCCATAGCTATTCCTCCAAATCCTTTAAGAGTTTGCGAATCTCGGCAAGTTCTTTTTGATTGGCTTTTTTACTCGAGAGTGCACGCAAAAACAATTGGCTTCTCGAGCCTGCGAAGGCATTCTCGAGTAAATGGTCGAGCAAGGTTGCTTGCGTCGCCTCTTCACTGACGGCAGCTTCATAAATGTGGCTTTTATCTGAGTCGTCACGACGTACAAGCCCTTTTTCAAACATGACTTGCAGTTGTTTTAGCGTGGTCGTGTAACGTACACTTTTATCACCTAAAGCTTCGTGGACCGTTCGCACGGTAGCTAGCCCCTTATCCCAGAGAACGCGCAGAATTGCAACTTCAGCATCGGTTGGTTTCATAGTTACTCCCCTGTTGCACAATGTACGACTTTAATCGTAGATAGTTATACGATAAGCGTCGTAGATGTGTCAAGCTTTTACGAAATGCAGAGGGTGAAGGTATAGGGAAAGGGCTAGCAAAGACGTGTAACGGACTCAGCCCTTACTCTTTGCCCCAGCTCTCCGGTTTAATCTAAACTTAGCTTAAAAAATGGGGTTGACTACAAGAACTAGCACGTGCTTTTCTCTGCAATACTTCATGCAGAATGCCTTGCTATTTCAGCCTTTTTGCACGGTTACCTCGAGAAAACGTTTGCCTGACAGCAAAACAAAAAGCGTGGGGCGAGAAATGCCCTTGCAGACTGCAAAAATCGTGTTAAAGTACCAGCACTAGCTACGATTATCCGCGAAAGGGGAACGCATGGCCAAAAGTGTCTCAAAAGCAGACCTCATTAATTTTATTGCTGAAAAGACAGGACTTACCAAAAAAGATGTCAAAACAACTGTAGATCTCACCTTTGATACTATCGCCAATAACCTAAAGCGAGGCAACAAAGTGCAAGTCACCGGCTTTGGCACTTTTGAAGTGCGCAAGCGCAAAGCCAGAACGGGTGTTAAACCTGGTACTACCGAGCAAATTAAAATTCCGGCAAGTCGCTATCCTGCCTTCAAAGCTGGCAAGGTACTCAAAGACGACATTGAGTAATACTGTTTCGGCGCTTAAGTGATTTGAGTCACTTAACCGCCCGAGCAGAGCGAGTAGAAATGGACACACTCCGACTTGAGTCACTTAACCATAGAATTGGTACAAAATAAAAAAGTGAACGGCCTGAAGTGAGATGTAAAACGTTTTACATCTCACTT
>JBOFGY010000021.1:0-43221 GCA_051649365.1 Trueperaceae bacterium | reverse complement strand
ACAAAGTTGAACTTCACGTCATCTGCCTCGCAAAAAGAAGCCTTTAGCAGGGCGTATCATGCCGTTATGCTGAGCTGACTCCGATGATAACGAGATACTACCTCCTGCTGAAGGCTCTTGTATGAAGCGGCCTTTTTTAATATCGCCACTTCCATTTCCAGGCGTTTATTCTCTTCGCGTAACCCTCTGAGTTCTGCCTCATCTGCTGTAGGCTGAGCCTGTTTATGACCAGGCTGGAGTTTCCCCTTTCTATTTAGCACTACCAAGTTTTGCTGTGTAGGTGCGCTCAATAGCTAGCTTAGCCTCGTAAGCATCTTCCAGGAATGTCCAGCCAAGATTAGTAAAGGTGATGAGCGTTGCGCGTTTATCTTTGCTATCGGTGACAGCTTTAACGTAGCCACGTTTCTCTAGTTCATTTGCAACTTGTCCCATAGCCTGTTTACTCATACCCGCGCGTTCTGCCAAAACTTTAATATGCGTTCCTTCAACGTCAAGGTTTGAGATGAGGTTGGTATGAAATAAGGTTAGACCCTCGTGGCCCTTAGCAGAAAGTTTCTCCAAGGCTAGCTCACTATACGCACGGGCAGCCCGCTGAAACATTCGTCCGATATTTTGTTGCCTAAGCGCGAGTAACTTCTGTTTATCCTGTTGGTTCATCATGCCTCCTTGGCAAAATAGACAAGTAGATTTGCTGTATAAATTGGTAAAGCTACTTTGCTATACAAGAAAGGATGTTGTTATGGTTGTTATTCGTGTTTTTATGAAGGTGGTAGAAGATACAAAAGCTAACTTATTCAATCTTCTTGAGTAACAAGCCCAGAAAGCTAGACAACATGCGGGTTGTGTGGAATTCGCTACGTATGAGGATGTTAGAGATGCCAACGCTCTTTTGCTTTATGAAGAATGGCAGAGCATTGAGGCTTTTGACGGCTACCGAAATTCTGAAGCCTTCAAGGAAATGCGCGAACAGCTTTTTCCATTAATGGATGGTAAGCCTGACTCTGTTTATTATTCAGCGGAAGCTCTCGATAGTTCACCTAATGCCTAAATTGCTAACTATTACTTAAACTCGTTGTATAGGCCTGGCTTGTTATACTGCCTCTCATGAGCTTACAAAATTATTTGCAAACCTCACAACAACGGCACTTAGACGAACTCCTCGAGTTCCTACGTATCCCCTCCGTCTCTGCTCTTTCCACCCATAACGCGGATACGCGCAAGGCCGCAGAATTTGTAGCTGGCAAGCTCGAGGACTTAGGGTTTAAGGTGGTAGTGAACGACACCAAGTTACACCCTGTCGTGACCGCGCATTATCATGTGAGTGATGATTTGCCAACCGTCCTTATTTATGGTCACTATGATGTGCAGCCCCCTGACCCCCTCGAGCTTTGGACATCACCACCATTTGAACCTGTGGTCAAAGATGGTTTGATTCTTGCCAGGGGTGCCTCCGATGATAAAGGGCAAATTTACGCCCATATCAAAGGTGCAGAATCACTCATTAAAACAACAGAGACGTTGCCCGTCAATCTAAAATTTTTAATCGAAGGCGAAGAAGAAATTAGTAGTCCGAGTATTTTGCCATTCATTGAAGCCAACCTAGATGACTTGAAAGCGGACACAATCATTATTTCGGATTCTGCGATGATAGCTCCCCATACGCCAACCATTACTTACGGGCTTAAAGGCATTGTCTATATTGAGGTGCGCGTTAAAACGGCGGCGATGGATTTACACTCGGGTGCGTTTGGTGGCGGGGTGCCAAATCCGATTAATGCACTCGCAAAAATGATCGCTGCTCTCCATGATGACGAAGGTCGTATTACCATTCCTGGTTTTTACGATACAGCCCTCGAGATAAGCCCGGTGGAAAAAGCTGCATTTGCAAAAGTACCCTTTGATGAACACAAGTTTAAGAACGAGATTGGCGTGAGCGCGACACCAGGTGAAGCGGGGTATGGCCTGCTCGAGCGTCTCTGGGCGCGACCTACGCTCGATTGCAATGGTATTGGTGGCGGTTTTCAGGGTGAAGGGGTCAAAACCGTTATTGCCAACACGGCAATGGCTAAGATTTCTTGCCGCTTAGTTCCTAACCAAGACCCCGACGATATCCGCGATAAGTTGACGGCCTACTTAAAACAACTTGCACCCGCAGGTGTCCAGGTGGACGTTATTGATTTGCATGGGGGCAAGCCAGCAATGTCGCCAATTGAATCAAAGTCGGTTCAAACGGCTGCCAAAGCTTTGCAGCAAGTTTATGGCAAAGAAGCGATTTTTGCCCGCACGGGTGGCAGCATTCCCATTGTGACGAGTTTGCAGAATTTACTAAAGGCAGAGGTTGTTCTTGTGGGATTTGGGCTCGAGACAGACCGCGTACATTCCCCCAATGAAAAGTTTGACCTCGAGAATTACTATAAAGGTATTGAAGTTAGTGCAGCCTTGCTGAATGCTTTTGCCACAGCGGGAAGATAGGCATGAGAAGAACTTGACATTGTTTTTTTGCAGGTTTGTTAGGCTATAGATATGTCTGACGTGAATTTAAGTCATCCTGACTACTACTTTAACCGCGAACTTTCCTGGCTGGCTTTTAATGAGCGAGTGCTCGAGGAGGCGATGGACACGGAAAATCCGCTGCTCGAGCGACTCAAGTTTTTATCTATTTTTAGCACAAACCTTGACGAGTTTATGATGATTCGTTATGCGGGTTTGAAAGACCAAGCAGATGCGGGTATTGATAAACGCACGCCCGACGGCATGACCCCAAAAGAGCAGCTTAAGGCTATCTCTGAAAAACTGCATCCACTCGTGGCGCAGCACCGCAAAGTGTTGGGTCATGATATTCTGCCGGCTTTAGAGGGCCATGGGGTGTTCCTCGTGCCCATTGACAAACTCAGTGACAGCGATAAAGTTGCGGTAGATAAGTTTTTTCACGACGAACTTTTTCCCGTACTCACGCCGCTCGCGGTTGATGCGTCGCACCCGTTCCCACGGTTGCCGAATCTCAGCTTCTCCCTTATCCTTGAAGCCTTTGATCCTGTAGATGATGAGGAAAGACGTGCCATCGTGCAAGTGCCAAGTGTCTTACCAAGATTTTTGAGATTACCCGGCAAAGAAAGTTACCGCTTTGTGATGTTGGAAAATATCATTAAAGCAAAACTTGACGCTTTATTCCCTGGATACGAAGTGCGTCGTGCCTATGCCTTTCGTCTTACGCGCAATGCCGACATCGAAATTGCTGAAGATGAAGCGGATGATTTACTCCAAGTGATTGAAGACGAGGTGCGCCGCCGCCGTTGGGGTGACCCGGTAAGGCTCGAGGTCATGGTAGATATGCCAAAATCGTGGCGCAACTATTTACGCGATACAAACAAACTCAACAACGATGATGTTTATGAAATTCCTAACCATCTAAACGTTGCAGATTTTATGGAGCTTGCCTCGCTCAATATTCCTGAGCTGCACGATAAACCCTTTGTGACACGCTTGCCCACCGAATACCGCAATCAACCGAGTATTTTTGCAGCCATTCGTCGCCAGGATATTTTAGTGCAGCATCCCTTTCATGCCTTTGACGCTGTTTTAGACCTCATTGAAGAAGCCGCTGATGACCCAAATGTTTTGGCGATAAAGCAAACGCTTTACCGTGTCGGGCGCAAGTCACCTGTGGTGGCCGCTCTAATGAAAGCAGCTGGCAACGGCAAACTCGTCACAGCACTTGTAGAACTTAAAGCACGCTTTGACGAAGAAAACAATATTGTTTGGGCGAGAGAGCTCGAGCGTTCGGGTGTGCATGTTGTGTACGGGTTTGCAGGGCTCAAAACGCACTGTAAAGCTCTCCTCATCGTGCGGCGCGAAGGTAAAGAAATTAAACGCTATATCCATTTAGCAACAGGCAACTATAATGCCGGTACGGCCTCGGTGTATACAGACTTGGCCTTGCTGTCGTGTGACCCTGATTTGGGTGCGGATGTGTCTGAACTTTTTAATTACCTCACAGGATTTTCTAAACAAAAAACCTGGCGCAAACTGTGGGTTGCCCCCGAAAATTTACGCACCAAAATTATCGAGGCGATTGACCACGAGCGGGGTTTTGCTGAAAAAGGCGAAGCGGGTCACATCATCGCCAAAATGAATTCACTCGTTGATCCAGAGGTTATTCGTGCGCTTTACCGTGCTTCACAAGCAGGTGTGAAGATTGAACTTGTTATACGTGGGGTGTGTTGTTTGCGTCCTGGGGTTAAAGGGGTAAGCGAGAACATTCAGGTACGCAGCGTGGTTGGTAGATTTTTAGAGCACTCGAGAATTTTTTATTTTCGTCATGGTGGTGCGGACGACCTGTATATTGGTTCTGCGGACTGGATGCAGCGTAACTTAAACCAGCGTGTCGAGGCAGTATTTCCTATTGAAGACGAACGCTTAAAGCGTAAAATCATGACGATTTTAGAACTCACGTTGCGCGATAACGTTCGAGCAAGAGAACTCCAAGAAGATGGGAGTTATGTCCGTGTTAAACATAAGAATGGTAAGAAACGCCTAGATTCGCAAGAGCGGCAGTTGGAGATGTCCGCGCAACGCTTAGCACAAACGAAAGAGCGTTGAATAATGTACGCCGACGCTAATGAACTTTTTGAGGTCCTTGATGAATTGGGCATACCTACTGGCGAAATCAAGCCAAGAGCTCTGGTTCATCGTGATGGAGATTGGCACCGCAGTTTTCACCTCTGGATTGTCAAAGAGAATACGCACGTGCTGTTGCAACGTCGCTCACCTAAAAAAGATCTCGAGGGTGGCAAGCTTGATGTAACAGTGGGTGGACACTTTGGGGCAGGGGAGACTCTGCTCGAGGTCGTGCGGGAGGTCGAGGAAGAAATAGGTCTCCGCGTCGAGCTTAAAGATTTGCACTACCTAGGTATGCGCCAAACCCAACGCCGCTATGACCATGCGATAGACCGAGAATTTATTGAAGAGTACGCCATGCGCTGTGAGCAACCCCTCGACCACTATTTTTTGCGGTGTGATGAAGTAAGCGTTTTGTATGAAGTCCCTTTAGAGAAAGCCCTCGAGCTTTACCGTGATGGAGGTTTCGTGGCTGTTTACGGCTACGATTGCCAGCAGCGCACCAACAACGCACTTCTTGTCGAAGCCGATGTCATTGAGGTCTCGAGGGCAGACGTTGTGACAACGCTACTTAAGTTGAAAGAGTGGTTATCGGGGCATCCTAGCTGAAGGTGTGGGCGGTTTTTTTAGCTTTCTTCTGCTTTTAGTGTACTCTTTACTTCAACCTATTGCACTTTTCCTCATTTTGCACTTTTATTCATTGTCTATGTCTATGGGGGTGTACACTAGAGCAACATGCCCCCTTCACCGCACCGCGAGACCTTGGGTCAGCTAAAAGAGCGCGTGGATTGGCTGCACAGCCGTCTTTGCGCAGAGTTCGGTCATCACGGTTTACCTATTGCACCCGACATTGCTGAGGCCATCGCTGAGGTGCAGGGGTATTTGCAAGAGCTCCACCTAACGCAAGCGGGTGGCCTTCACGACCACGCGCGTTTGAAGAGCTTGGCAGAATTATCGCTGTTGACAAAAGATTTACCTTCACTCTTTGAAAAAATTGTGAGGGTGACGAGCACACTGTTGCCTGCCTCGGCTGGCTCGAGCGTCGTGCTGTGGGATGAAGAAGACCAAACATTCCGTAGAAAAGCAACGACTATTTCCGCGCAAGACCCAGATGTGACTCGTGTCGAGAATGAAGTCACACGCTGGGTCACCGAGCATAAGCGTCCGTATAGTGTGCCAGACGTGTCACACAATTCTTTTGAGACCGTGCCACTCTTAGCACGTCTAGGTCTCGGGGCGTTTATTGCTGCCCCTTTGCTCGTTGCGGGTGAAGTCTTTGGTGTTCTTTATGCTTTTGATACCAAGCCTCGAGTCTACTCAGCTGAGGATCACGAGTTCATGATGATGCTAGCTGGGCGCGTGGCCCGCGCGGCACAACTCACGCAACTGCTTGAGACAACGCAAGAGACGCTCTCCAATGCTAAAGCGTTGCAGCGCGTGAGTAGTAGTTTGATTTTGCCAGCTGATAGTCTCAACGCTTCGGGTTTACTCGAGTTGCAAGGGGTTGTCGACAACATCGTGCGGGCATTAGCCGCGAAGCGTGTGCTTCTCCTGACTTTTGATATGTCAGCGAAGCAACTCGTGTATTTTGTCGTGGGTGGTGAGGCGGCCTCGAGCATTCGTCCTGAACCTTTCGAGCGGTATCAGGCAGGACTGACAGGTTGGGTCATGCGTGAAAGAAGAGCGATATTTTCTTCCAAAGAAGGTGTTGATCCGAGAGAATCACCGCTCACGCATGAACTTCGGGTGAACCGAAAGATCGGCTCTATTGTGATTGCTCCTATTATGTATGAACAAAAAGTTTATGGCACGCTCACCGCCGTACGCGATATCCATCAGGACGACTTCGAGCCAGAAAATTTAACAAGCTTAGAAGATTTGGCTAAGCAGGCTGCCATCACGCTTCGTAACGGCGAACTTTATGAAGAGGCAAAATATTTAGCTACAGTCGATCACCTTACGGGTAGTTTTAATCGCCGCCACCTCTTCGAGTTGGGTGAGCGGGAGCTTAAGCGGCATCAGCGTTTACACCATCCGCTAGCAGTAGTGATGCTCGATATTGATTATTTCAAGCGTGTCAATGACCACTACGGTCATGCGGTTGGGGATGAAGTCTTGCGTCTTTTGTGCGAGCGTGTAACCATGCAAACTCGCGAAATAGATATTCTCGGACGCTACGGTGGGGAAGAGTTTGCCCTCCTCTTACCTGAAACTGAGCTGCGCGAAGCCCTCGAGATTGCCGAACGCTTACGGCGGACTGCGCTCGAGACCTTTCATGTGGCAGAACTTGAACTTAGTATTTCCATTAGTCTTGGTGTTGCGGCAGCGCAGGGTGACACGAGCCTCAGTCACTTATTACAGCGTGCCGATGCTGCCCTGTACGAAGCCAAGCGTGCAGGTCGTAATCGTGTGGTGGCTTTTGAAAACCGTGTAGTGGAGGCAGAGGCTGAAAGTTAAGAGAGAGGGCTGAAAACCCTTCTTGAGGTATTCAAGTCGTTGGTGTCACTTTTTCCGGAACAAAAAAGGTAAGTACCAAAACCCCAATGGGCATGAGGGCGAGAAGGGTCATGACGGTGTTAAGGCTGTATTGATCAGCGACAATTCCCAAAAGTTGCACGACAATAGCTTGGGCTCCGTATGCAGTCCCAAGGGACAAACCCGAAGCTAGTCCAACGCGGTTTGGCAAGGCTTCTTGAATCATAACGACAATAATGGGCCACGCTGCCGTTAGAAACGCACCGGTGATAAAAAGTAAAACAAAGCGGAGAGGGCCGCTCGAGTTCAAAATGCCAAAAATACCGAATAGTGAAACCATCATGCTCCCCGCCATCGTGATTCTGCGCCCAATGTGGTCCGCAACAATGCCACCAAGTAACGTGCCAATCACACCTGCTAAAGAAAGCGTCGTAACCATATTCGCTATGGTTTGCTCACCGAGTGAGCTTGTCTCTAAGTAGTAAAGCGGAATAAAGGTTTCTAGACCTTTGAGCGTCGAGCTGCGGAAGGTAATCATGAACATCAGGAAGACGATTAAACCTATGGCAGCAGCAGTACCACCTGCTACACGTTTGACCGCCACTTTTTTGGGTTGCGCTTGTGTGAGGGCTTGCCACTGCGTTCCTAAAAAAATGAGCGCGATGACTGTTGGCAGTAGCATGAGGACTTCACCGCCAGTACCCAATTGTCTAGAAAAAAATATTGCTAGAAATGGTCCCAGCGCAAAGCCAACATTCCCCCCAGAAAAAAACAACGAAACACCACTTGTGACTTTGTCACCACTAACCGTGCGAATCCGTGCAATAGCTTCGGGATGAAACATCGCCGAACCTAGCCCACTAATCATGACTGCAGTGACAACGAGCCAATAACTAGGTAGGAATACGATAGACACCATCGCTACACCAGTGAGGGCGCAGCCAAACCACACCATCCAACGATAGGAACGTGCGTCACCGAGTGTGCCGAAGAGGGGCTGGGCAATCGCAATCACAATCTGATTCGCTGTAAAGATACTTGCCGCGAGAGCGTAGTTTAAGTCAAAGGCAGCGAGCAGCGTGGGCAGCAAAATGGCTAGTGACCCTGTGTGCATATCTACAGTGATATGGGAAAAGGTGATTGCAAATTGTGCACTGCGGTTAGGACGGGCTATCTCGAGAGTAGCGGATTGCGCGGTTGAAGAGGACATTGTTTCAAAGGTTATCACGGGATGTGAATTAAGCCCGTGCATTGCAGCAAGTAACGCAGGGCAACTGCAACGCCTAAAGCTTCTTTGCGAAACTGGCACAGAGTTTAAGGTTTTTGACGTTAGTCGTCTGCGTGAATCTACGAAATCTACGGATAAAAATAGAATAACTCTGACGTTGTGGTTGCGTTGACACTCAACTCAGCATTTTCAAGCCAGAGAATGTTTGAATCATGGCTTGAAGGGATGAAGTATCGCCGTACTGTACGGTGATGTCCGCAAAACCAAGTTCTTGCAAGGTTTGTTGAATAGGTGCAGGATTCGGGTGAAAACCCTGCAAGCGTACGAGTGTGCACGCATTAGGCGGCAGGGTTTGAGTAGGGTGTTCACCTTGCCACTGAATAAGATAAGGAAGCATCCCATCACCTAGGAGGGAACCGTCTTTTGAAAAACCAAATTGCCAGCGCAGGTTGCCGCGTTCGGCGGGTCGGGCCTCGAGCGGATACCCTGTGCTGCGTAGAATGGTCTCTATCTCATCTGTTTGCGCCACATAGGTAAGCAAGCGTGGGCGTTCTGCCAACGACTCGAGCAATGCTCTATCTGCAAGCCCAAACCAGGCGGGTTGCAGTGTAGATTCTGGGTCAGGCGCAATGATTTCTAGGTAAACTTCCTTACCTAAATTCAGAAGTTTGTTGTGTGTACCTTGTTTGAGATGCCGCCCGCCACCGCTTGGTTCAACACCAAGCAGAGCTTGGATATAGTCCACACCTTGTTTGAGCGTTCTCGCGGCCACCGCGATGTGATCGAGTTTTATCATCGCTACACTGTAACTTAGGAACGTCTGCGAGGCCAACTGAAGTGTAAGGGCTAAGGTGTTCCAGGTTCTTCAGGTGAGGTGGGGTTTTCAGGTTCAGGTAGTTCAGGGTTTTTTGGTACTTCAGGTACTTGTTCTTCTTCAGGCTCGAGCGAGGTGCTAAAGACAATAGTATTCGAGCTATTTACTGTTAAAGCTGCGTCCCCTTGTACTTGAACAATGTAACCATTGCGAGTTGCTGACGACAAGATACCTGTGGTGAAGCCTGCACCATCGAAAGCTGTTTGTGTGTCGGCAGGGAACTCAAAACTACCATCATCAATGGCAGTGCAAACATAAAAAACCTTTTTGTTCTCTTGGTTAAGGCCTTCACCTAAAAAGCCAATAATAGATGTGCTCGCTGCAGAACCTATCCAACTAAATGTGGTTGCTTTGCTAATGTCATTAAGGTCACTTGAGGCGTTAAAGTTAAACTCTGCTGAAACAGGGGGTACAGGAACGTTGCTAAAGGCCGGAAAGCCGTCTTCAGCTTCTGCCGTCCCAGGTACATCGAGAAGCAAACCTTCGGGAAAGGTGGGCAATTCTACGAGTGGATCGTTAATGTAAGCACCGAGTGTAAGGTCTTTCGCTAAATTCGCAAAAACACCTTCATTGGTTTTGAGAGTAAGAGCTGCGCCGGCATCAAGGCTAACCAGTTGCTCTTCTGTTGGGATGTCTGGGTCGGTACTCGAGCTTTCTACCGTAACGATACAACTGTCTTTAGCGGTGTAGTCACTTTGGCTGGGCGCAGCAATTCCTGTAGAGTACCCAATAAAACTTCCAGACGCTGAACGTATCGGGACACCTGCTGAGGTGACTTGTCCAACACTCACAAAGCCTACGCGGTTTACGCCGGCTACGGGAGTACCGTCACTTGGTAGTGGTAGCGTTTGATTATCAGGCTGAGACGTTGGTGTGCTACACGCAGCAAGGGCAATGCAGAAATATAGGGCCAGTAAGAAGCGAATCATGATGACATCCTTTCTGTTCTTTAGCGGATAGACAAACGTCTAAGCCTAGGGTCTATCGTTCGGTTCAGTTTACTAGTAGAAGCAACCTGGTGGTGATGAAAGTTGCACACTTTTACCTGTTAAAGACGGTAACGTGGATTGGCGATAACTTCCGCTTTGCCGTTTTTTTCTACGACTACCGAAGCAAAGCCGTGGTTAATGATGGTTTCGTAGTCGTAGCCAGCCTCCGCGGGGTAACACGCATAGAATGCAAAGTTTTCCCGCCCAATATTCATCGTTCTATGCCCCCAATAGGGAGGAATATAAGCAGCTACCCCTGGAGCCATGCGAATAGTTTTGACCTCGCCCGTTTTGCTTTGCAGCAGCATACCTTCACCTTGTAAGCAAGTGTAAAGCTCAGCGCATTCACCCCGAGCGTGAAAGTGACCTTTGGTCATAAAATATTCGTCCCCCACTTTGCCTGGGTAAATAATGGTGGTTGAAAAACTAAGTTGCCCGTGTTCGGCAGGGGACTCATGTGCTAGAAAAACTTGATAGAGCGTGGGGTTTTCTAGCAAGAGAGCTGCCTCAGCCTCGCGGTCATAAAATAAACCCTCGAGGTCAGACAGTCGGCGAGTTTGAGTGAAGTCAGCGTTCGTAAATTGTCCCGAGCTTAGCTCGAGAGTTCGGTGTAAAGGTATCATGTTATTTAAGGAGTACGAGTCATTCCAAGCCATTGGTGTAAACGATGCACCTTGCAACACTTGTACAGTCATTCATTCGTCATTGTGGGAAGCCGATGAGGGGAAAAGCCCATAAACCATGTCTTTAATGTTTCTCGCAGCTGACAGGCGACGAAGCAATCTCTTCAGACTTAAGGTGTTTCGACGTGGTGTGAAGAGATTGCTTCGTGGTACGAGTAACGCCTAGTTAGATAAACGTTCAACCTATCTTGAACGGATACTCGCAATGACGAAGCAGGCTGAGCAATTAGCGTTGCAACAAGGCTATCTCAAAAATCTGGGGTGACGTATATCCTATCTCCTTTCTCTTATTTTTCGTAAACAATCTCACCATCAAAAATTGTCAGTGCTGTGTGCATCGTTTTCACAGCTTCTTTGTCTACACGGAAAATATCATCATTCAGCATAGCGACATCGGCTAGCATACCTTCTTTGAGTTGACCTTTCTCGTCTTCGGCAAATTCCATGTAAGCACCGCCCTTAGTGTAGGCATCGAGGGTGTCCTCGAGCGTTTGCGCTTCATTACGCAGTCCCTCTTTCCAAGCTTGGCGATTGATGGCTGCGTCAATACTTAAAAAAGGATTTTGACTCACAACAGGATAGTCGCTGTTAAACGCGAGCATTACACCTGCTTCGCGGAGGGTTTGCCATGGAAAACTCCAGGTATAACGTTTTTCACCAACACAGTTCATCCAAAATACGTATTGCCCACGGTGCGGATGAGGTGCGTGGAGCGGTTGCATTGAAGCAATCACACCTAATTCTTTGAAGCGGTGTAGATCGCTGGGATGCAAGGTTTCAATATGCTCGATGCGGTGGCGACTGTCCCGTACACCATTTTTTTGTTGTGCGAGTTCGTAGCCATTGAGGGTACGTTTTACGGCAGCATCACCAATGGCGTGAACGGAAAGTTGAAAACCGTGTTTATCAGCACGTACAGCGATGTCGTTAAAGTGCTCGGCACTAAAAAGTGCGTCCCCCAGTGTATTGACATGGGCGTAGGGCTCGACCATGAGGGCAGTCGTTGCTTCGATCACGCCGTCCATAAAAACTTTAACGCGGCCGAAGCGCAAACGTTCGCTGTGGTGGGTGGCTTGCCATGTTTTAAGGAGCTCCATATCCTCGAGCGGCGTTTCTGGTTTCATCCACAGCGGAAAATTAACGCGCAGATGTAGAACTCTGACAGACTCGAGCGCGTCATAGATTGCTAAGTTTCTATCCTCATCGTCCATGTTATGAATGCTGGTAATACCATAACTGTTGGCAAGTTGAATACCGCGTTTATAAAGCTGTAAAACTTCTTCTGGACTCTTTGTTGGACGTTGATCCGTTACAAAGTTATAGGCGGCAGGTTCACGCAGTTCGCCACTTGCTGTGCCATCACTTGCCATCACAATTTCGCTGCCCGCCTGCGTTTTTGCGCCGTGTAAAATATCACCAAGCTCGAGGGCTTTCGTATTGGCCCAAACCGTGTGGACATCAAGCGAATACAACACCATCGGACGTTCAGATTCTATTGCGTCCAAGTGTTGGCGCGTCAAAGGTTTCGCGCCGTCAAGATCGTAACTGCACCTGCGTCCAATAATCCAAGCTTGTTTTGGGTTTTCCCCCGCATACCGTTGGATGATGTCGCGCAGTTCGCTCAGTGTTGTCACGTCATCTAAATAAAGGTCATCTAAACTTAGTGTGCCCATACCTAAGTGATAGTGACTATCATTAAAGCCTGGTAAAACTGTTCGCCCTTTTGCGTCAATGATGTTACTCGTGCTCGTGCGGTAAGCGAGAGCTTTACTGTTATCACCTACATAGCGGATGCGGTTCTTTTCAATAACGACGGCCTCGGCTCGAGGTTGCTCTGCATTTGCGGTGTACACCGCCGCGTTGTGCAAAATAATAGACATGACTTATCTTGGCGTTCTAGGGTAGTGTTTGTCAATTTTCGTACACTGTGTTGATAAAAATTCTCCGCAGCCTTGGCTATGTCAATGTTGAGGCAAGACGAGTTTTCAGCTTTGTTTCGTTATTGCGAAGAGCGTTGGATTGACCTCGAGCTAGCCTTTTGTCTTGGACAAGTGACGAAGCAATCTCTGCACCCACTTCGTATCCTCTAACGAGATTGAGATTGCTTCGTCGCTGCCTGGCTTTATGGATGACTCAACGCACCACAACTGAGACTTGCAATGACGAGACGATATATACTATTGTCCTATGCGCCGACCGAATATTTTGCTGATTTACACCGACCAATTGCGCTGGGATGCTCTTCCTGCCAATGGCAACCCCGATGTTAAAACACCTCACCTCGATAAACTGATGGGCGAAAGCGTGAACTTTTCACATTGCTTCGTGCAACATCCACTTTGTATGCCGAGTCGCGTGAGTTTTTTGAGCGGACGTTATCCATCTACGCTCGGCATTACGCGCATGGGTGTGCCCGTGCCTGAAACGCTGCCCATTTTGCCAAGTTATCTCAAACCATATGGCTACACGACAGCTTCAATTGGTAAGTTGCATTTTTTGCCTCATGCAAATCGTGACCATCGTGTGCCACATCCAAGTTACGGCTTTAACCACCTCGAGGTTTCCGATGAACCTGGTGTGTATGAAGATGCCTACCGTGCGTGGGTAAGGCGCAAAGACCCGGCGCAGCTCAAACATCTATCAGTAGGATTACCACCAGCAACCCACCAGTGGTACAATATTATGGGGACTCAAGATACAGTAGAGCATCCAAAAAACGAAGCGCGTTGGGATATTGGTGGGGCGATTCCGTTCCCAGGTGATGCGGCGTACACCTACAGTGCATTTGTTGCTGAACAGAGCCTCGAGTTTTTACGTCGTCAATCTCAAAACAATCCTTTTTTGTGTATTGCGAGTTTTTACTCACCGCATTCGCCCTGGGTCGCGCCGCAATCGTATATAGACCTTTATGATCCTGCCACATTGCAAATTCCAACTTTTCCCAAAAACCTTGAGCCCCACCGCAAAGAGGCGCACGCCCTCGACGCGGATTTGCGTGCTGCACGGCAAGGTTACTACGCGATGATTTCTGAAGTGGATACCTATGTTGGGCAACTGCTCGGGACGTTAGAAGAACGCGGACTACGCGACTCGACGATGATTGTCTTTACCTCAGATCATGGGGATTGGTTAGGCGAACATTTGAAATACGGTAAGGGCTATCCAGGTGATGATGCGGTCTCGAGAGTTCCCCTTGTGGTGTGGTACGAAGGCATCAAAGCAAAAATAGTGTCGCATGTGGTCGAGGCGGTGGATGTCGTGCCGACCTTACTCGAGCTGGCAGGTATTCAGCAACCCCCAGCTTTGCAAGGTGAAAGCCTCGTCCCGCTTTTAGAAACATCAGCAATTGAGCAACACAAAAAAGTCCGCGAAAAAGGACGCAAAAAAGATAGCGCGCTTATGGAGTTTCAAGGCTGGAAAACGTTACGCACGAATCAGTATCGCTACCTTGTTCATACCGATGGCAGCGAAGGTTTGTGGGATGTGGAGCGTGACCCGCAGGAATACAATGACGTTGCAAAAAGTAAAAATTATCAAAGTGTTTTGCAAGACCATCGCCGTTTGTTACTTGCGCGCTTGTTAGAGGCAGAGAGACCACTCGAGCGCACCTGGCTATATTGAGGAAGTAAGGCGCGAGATGTAAAATGTTCTATGTCTCGCGTCTTACTTTTAAGCTTTTAGTATTCCAATTCAATCATTTGATGACCCAAGAGTTTAGGTAAGGTCAACGAAACAGCACCTTTACTCTGACTAAAGTTTATCTTCTTGTTCTCAGGTACGGTTCTAACACCTTTAACTTTTTTGGGTAAACGAAGATTTACGCTTACATCATATACAGGAATGACATCTTCGATTGTGTCAAAATCTTTACCACGACGTTCAGGAATGTAATTGAGTAAGTGAAGTACATAACGCTTCTCTTGTGTTTGTTCATTGATAGTGGCGCGCACAGTCGAGAAGCTATCATGCTCGAGTAAAGGCTCAGGCAGGACGCGCTTTAATGCATTGATCAAAAGTTGCTTACACCAATGTGGCGCATTTTGGCGATACTGCGTGAAGATGGGTTGAGAGAAGTAAATGACGCTACCTTTTTGTGTCACAGCAGGAGTCCCCTTTTCCCCTGAAGAAGGTGTTTGGCGGTGGGAGCTGAAGTGTCTATAGGTACGGTCAAAATAAGAGCTGTAACCTTGGCTTAACACATCGGTGCCTTTATTCGCTTTTACGGCTACACCCTTAGTGTACATAACATATTCGGTGTCAACGAGACCGTTACCCTCTAATTTGCCTGGCCGTAAATATTCACTGTAGTCATGTTGTTTAAACGTTTGACCGCGCATTTCAGGCGCGTCATCTTCTGCGAGCGAGACACCTAGACTATCAAACGTAAAGCTCGTGCGAGCGGCGTTCATACCTGAGAAGAACGAAGCAATGATGGCACCGCCGTCGGCGACGTATTTGTTAAGCTTGGCTTTGAGTTTTGCGTCTACAGGCACATCGTCTGGCAGAATCAGCACGCGGTAGTTCGAGAACTCCGCTTGGTCATCAATAACATCAAACTGCTGAGCCTCTTCCTCGAGCATAAGTGTGACACCTTCGACCATAGGAAACGTTGACCAATCTGAAGGTGGTGCGAAGGCTTCGGGGGTAAGTACCGCAATATCGGTGAGGGGTGTAACGCCTTTACACCAAGCCTCTTTTTTCTCGACTTCACTGTAAACTTTACCCACAAGGTCATACGTAGCTTTATCTAAAACACCTCTGGGGTGTAGCTGGTCACCAATCATGCATTTGGCGTTGAGAGCAAGCATACGGTAGCATTCGAACTCGAGCGCAGCTTGATTTTTATAGGAATGACAATCGCCCCAACCTGTATGAAACTTACCTGTGTGTGCTAAACAATCTAAACCAAGGGTGCGGGCATAGCGCATGGACATAGGGAAGTGCAGGTAACCCCAGTGATCACTCGGTAAAGACTCGACTTCAAAGTGTGCATAGGCATCTTTGACCGCGCGGTGTTTAGGGCCAATGTGTCCGCCATTGTGGAAGACGGCTGTTTCAGGATTAATGCTATGAACGAATTCGGTCATGTCATGTTTGAAGGTATTAATAACCTCGAGCCCGTAATAAAGACGCTGTAGTTTGTCGGTGGGGTCGAGACCCTTAGCGAGCATGGCTTCTTTTGTCCAGCGTGATGAATCATCGAGGGGTTTAACGATGTCAAAGAAAATCCCGTCTACAGGCATCATCTCGAGCACTTCTTTGGTGTGCGCTTTCAAAAAATCTAAATAAGGCGAATTCACCATAAGGCGGTTATAAAAGCCAGCCGTGTAAGGTTTGGTAGGACCAGCGATACAGCCATTCTCATCAAGGTTGAGCCATTCAGGATGACGCTGGGACGTGAAGTAATCCCACTGTACGGTGATGTACACAGGTACCCGAATGCCACGTGCATGACACGCTGCAATTTGTTCGGGGAGCATGTTTTTGTTTTTAAGGTGAGGATGAATGCGCTCAGGGAAAAGTTTGCTGTCATAGTAAAGCACTCCGTGATGGCAGCGTGCAAAACACGTTACAGAATCTACTCGAGCCTTGACAAGAGTATCTGCAAATTCTTCAGCATCAAAATCTAGACCGATGTCAGGAATAAGTTCACTGGTGTGATAATCCAAGTGAATTTGACGGAAGGGTAGAAACTCTTTATGTTGAGTTTTTGCTCTGGTTGACCGCACTGCTTTTGTTGCCATACAGACTCCTTGACCTTGACGCTTTCAGCTCTCGCTTAGGTGTAAGGTATTACGTTTACAAACGACATTTGCCTAGGGCTCCAACCTTCAGATTTCCCCGCACAGGGAACAGAAACGAGGTTACTTTTAGGCTAGAACCTTGGTATGTTAAGCATAACACTAGAAATGAAATATTGTATAGATGGGGGACTAAACTAAAGAGAAAACGGGTAACCTTTGGTAAAAAGATTAGGGGAGAGTTACGAGCAGAGAAAGGTTTATTCCTCATTTGTTTACGCTTTTGAAATGTTCGCTTTCTGTGCTAGATTTTAGTTTCTCCAGTTTTAGTTTCCCCAGTTTTTTGCTTCTCCACTTTTTTCTGAAGGGGTGCACCACATGATTTTCGGACAATAAGTGACGGCATAAGCACGCGCGAACGAACGGGCAACTTTGGATTGGCAATGCGCTCGAGTAAGAAGGTCGTGCCGATGCGGCCAAACTCGAGGGCGGGTTGCTCCATGACCGTAAGAAACGGTTGCAAAGCGGAAGCGAGTTCAACATCTTCAAAGCATACTAAGGCTATATCTTGAGGAATACGCAGTTTTAAGGTGCGTAAGGCTTCGGCAGCCCCTACCGCCAGAAAGTTATTTGCGGCAAAAATAGCAGTGGGTGGCGCGGCTAAGTGTGCGAGGGCTAGGGCGGTTTGATAACCTGCGTCGCGGCTAAAATCTGTGTTAAAGACGTACTGCGCGTTCACTTGTAACCCGTAGTACTCGAGGGCTTTTTTATAACCTCGTTCGCGCTCACGTGCGGTGGAAATGTCTGAGCGTCCACCAATATAAGCAATGCGTTTGTGACCGAGTTGAATCAGTCGCTCAGTAAGCTGAAACGCACCTTGGACGTTGTCGCTCACGACAGTGTCAGCTTCAATGCCTTTTACCTTCGCGTCTACGAGAACAAAAGGGATGTTTCGTGCTTGTACAATCTCGAGTAGAGCTTTGCTGGTATGACCTGAAGGAGCAATCAGGAGTCCATCAATACTATGGCCTAAAAATTTATATAGGTAGTGCTTTTCCCGCTCCGAAGAACTGTGGGTATTGCCTAAAAAAATAGCGTAACCCTGTTGCCACGCGACTTCCTCAGCACCATGCACAATGTTTGTAAAAAAAGGATTGCTAACGTCTGGAATAATAAGTCCTAAGGTGTGGGTCGAACCTTTGAGCCCCCTGGCCAAGGTATTAGGCACATAGCCCAAATGCTCAATAGCTGCCTCAATTTTCGTGCGCGTGCTTTCAGCCACGCGCGAAGATTTGTTGAGGACTCTAGAGACCGTCATTGCTGAAACCCCTGCTAGGGCCGCAACATCTTGTATGGTGCTACTACCTTGAGTCAAAGCAGTATTGTTTATTTCAATTTTTGGTGAATGCCTCATGATCGCTTCCATATTGACACACTTTGGTGCCTATGATAATAATGTTAAGGATAACACACTACTTCTTCGGGCGTTATACAAAGGGCAAGTTTCTTTGTTATAAACGTTAGTTGCTAGTAATACCTGCGCGTCTTAATACAAATATTCTGTAGAGGGTCGTTATCATCCTTGAACTAAAAAGTTGATAACATGTTAAGCTGCGAGCGACGCTACAAAGTATGGTAGAAAAACGCAGCAAGGTTGAGATATATTTTGCGAGGACACGAAGAACGCGTGGCGGGAAAGTGGAGGAAATTTGGCTTAAGAAGACACTGAGGGTTTAGGAAGGTCAATCCACTATGGGAACTATTTCGAGAACACTAACTATCTTGAACATTATTGAGAGAACGCAAACGCTAAGTTTACGAAATAGCAGGTGTTAACAAGAAAGGAACACAAAACATGATGAAACGATTTACTTATCGCTGGCTGGCTGTTTTAGCTGTACTTTGCTGCAGTTATGCGTTAGCTCAAGATTATAAAGAGTCACCTTACTTAGCCGATAAAGGTTTGCCACCTGTGGTTGAGCGTTTACCTGTAAACCCTAAAGTTATCGCCCCCTTTGAAGGTAAGACGAATTATGGTGGGGTATTGCGCTTTGGGTTTCTGGGTAAGGGTCCAGGTTGGGGTGGTATCGGCTACCTTGCAGGCTGGGAGTATTTAGGCTTCTGGACACCTGACATGTCTATGTCTGAAGTAGAGCCTAATGTCGCTGAAAGCTGGGAGATCAGTGATGATGGCCGCTCCTACACCTTTAAGCTACGTGAAGGTATGAAGTGGTCTGACGGTGCACCTTTTACCGCCGACGACATCATGTTCTACATTGAAGACATTGTTTTTAACGAAGAACTTAATGGGGGTAGTGTGCGCGCCGATTGGTTGCCAACCACGACCGGTGACCAGCTTCAAGTCGAAAAGCTCGATGACTATACGGTGAAGTTCACCTTCGTCGAGCCCAACTCTACCTTTCTCTACACCGTTTCTACCTATTCTGGTCGTCAACTTATCTTTTACCCCAAGCACTACTTGTCACAATTTCACCCCAAGTACAACGAAAACGTTGACGAGTTGGTGGCTGCTTCGGGCAAGGCAACCTGGACAGAATTGTTTGCAGAAAAAGCTTCAGGCCCTACCGAGGACAACATGAACTGGCTTAATTTTCCTGCGGCAGAGCGTCCCACGATTAACCCCTGGATCGTGAAAACACCGCTTGGCACTGGCACACAAATTGTCTTAGAACGCAACCCCTATTACTGGAAGGTTGACGACCAAGGCAATCAGTTGCCCTATATTGACGAAGTGATTGGTATTTCGTATGAAGACGCAGAAGCCCGCACACTCGACATGCTGAACGGCGAGCTGGACTTTGTTAAAGACCCTGGTCCTGCAAATCGCCCCTTATACTTTGAAGCAGTAGATTTGGGTAGCCCCATTTATGTTCGCACCTTTCAGAGTGATGGTGGTAACACCAATTCCATCCACTTTAACCGCAACACGAAAGATGCGGCCAAAGCTGAAGTGTTTGCCAACAAAGATTTCCGTATAGGGATGTCTCACGCCATTAACCGCCCCGAGATTATCGAGATTGTCCACAACGGTCAGGGCACGCCAGCCCAACCTTCACCCCTCGAGGGCTCCCCGCTTTACAATGAGCAACTCACGACCCAGTACACCGAGTACAACGTAGACTTAGCCAATGAAGCCTTGGATAAAGTCCTGCCTGAAAAAGATGCCGAAGGCTTCCGCTTAGGTCCCGATGGTAACCGCTTTAGCTTCGCCCTTACCGTGCCTGGTGAACAGTCGTATGCAACCTTCTACGTTCAAGTCGCTGAACTCCTCAAAGAATATTGGGCAGCCGTCGGCATTGACATGCAAATTAACAACGTGCCTAACGACAAGTTTAGAGAAGTCCTCGAGACCAATGACATCGAAGCAACACTCTTTACCGATGGTAGCCAAGCTGGGGTGTTGTCGGTACTCGAGCCCACAAACCTCATACCAGCTCAGTTCCACAGCCACTTCGGTCAAGGTTGGTATGCCTGGCGCTTAGAAGACCCTGAGCGCGAACAAGTCCCTATGCCCGATGACATTTTGGCAATTCGTAACCAATATGACACCACGGTTGTTCAAGCTGCTTCTGTCGAAGAGCAAATAGAAGCGATGAAGGCTATCGTACAAATTGCCGCCGATAACTTCTTCGTACTGGGCATTTCGCGCTTTGGTGAACTTTATAACGCTTACAGTGCTCGAGTCGGTAATATTCCTGAAACATGGTTTGATGGCTTCTTAGAAGGTGCTGTAAAAATTACCTTCCCTGAGCAGTGGGTGATTCAAGAGTAAGTGTAGCGTCATGGAAAATGACAAAAGGGGAGTGTCCCAAACACTCCCCTTTTTATAAAGAGATAGACGAGTGTGAGATAGGAAAAGTAATGATTAGCTATATACTAAAACGCGCTATTACCATGGTATTTACTATTGTCATCGTATCTATGGTGTCTTTTGCAATTATTCAGTTGCCGCCTGGGGATTATGTCACAAAGCTGATGGCACAGATTGCTGGTACTGGTGCTAATATTGACCCTCGGTTAGAAGCGGAAATGCGTATGCAATACGGGTTAGATCAACCTATGTATGTTCAATATTTTAAGTGGGTTGGTAATTTGTTTCAGGGAGAATTTGGCTTTTCTTATCTTTATGATGAAGATGCTGGACGTATTATTCGTGACCGACTACCTGTGACGCTGATTATTTCTGTGACGACCCTTCTTTTTGTTTGGTTTATCGCTGTACCCGTTGGCATTTATTCAGCCATGAAGAAATACTCGCCAGGAGACTACTCAGTGAGTTTCTTAACCTTTTTGGGTATGTCCATCCCGGACTTTCTGCTAGCTATTATGGTTATGTTTTTTATGTACCGCTATTTTGGACAATCCGTGACTGGGCTCTTTTCACCTGAGTATGACAGTGCTCCCTGGAGTTTTAGCCGCGTCCTCGATCTAATGAAGCATTTGTGGGTCCCTGTTCTTATCGCTGGTGCCAACAATGTGGCCTCGCTTATTCGCATTATGCGCTCGAATTTGCTCGATGAACTTAACAAGCCTTATGTCGAAACGGCGCGGGCCAAAGGATTGTCAGAAGCGAGGCTGCTGTGGAAATACCCTGTGCGTCACGCGATTAACCCTTTGGTTAGTACGATAGGTTGGGTCTTGCCAGGTCTGATTGCCTCCGAGGTGTTAGTGGCCAACGTCTTAAATTTACCAACAACAGGTCCTGTATTTTTGCAAGCCTTACAAGGACAAGACCAATATTTAGCTGCGGGATTTATTCTTCTACTTTCTGCTCTTACGGTCATCGGTACGTTTATTAGTGACTTGCTCTTGGCGTGGCTCGATCCGCGCATTAGATTGGAGTAGATGATGGCTTTAACGAGTAGTCAGACCCCTCCCTCGAGTCAGGTGGGTCAACAAAAGGACCTAAGTTTTGAGGTTGCGGGTCAATGGCAACTCATGTGGTGGAAATTTAAGCGTCACCGCTTGGCCTTTGCTAGTTTAATTGTGCTCGTGCTCTTTTATCTTATTGCTGCTTTCTGTGAGTTTGTTGCCCCCACCACGACCAACAAATTTTGGAAGGATTATGTTTACGCCCCGCCCCAACGCATTCAATTTTTTCACGAGGGAAGCTTTTTGCTTCATGTGAACGGATTTAAGTCGGAGCGTGACCCACGCACCTTCAAAAAAAGCTGGGCCATAGATAAAGAAAGCGTTATTCCAATAGGGTTTTTTACCAAGGGTGAACCGTACAAACTTTTTGGGCTTATTCCAGGGAACCGCCACTTGATTGGACCGCTCGAGGCAGGGCAGCCCTTTTTCTTGTGGGGCACGGATAAAAACGGACGTGACGTGCTGAGCCGCAATATCTATAGCAGTCGTGTTTCGTTAACCATTGGGTTAGTGGGCGTAACCTTTTCACTGCTGCTAGGTATTTTATTTGGTGGTCTTTCGGGCTTGTTAGGCGGCTGGATAGATAACGTGCTTCAGCGTGTTGTAGAAATTATCATGAGCGTGCCGCAACTGCCTATCTACATGGCCTTTGGGGCTTTGGTACCCCTTAACTGGCCGCCAGTAAGAGTTTATTTTATTATTTCTCTTATCATTGCTCTACTAAGTTGGACCTGGCTGTCTAGAGCTGTACGAAGTAAACTCATCTCCTTACGCGAAGAAGATTTCGTGTTAGCAGCCCGTTTAGATGGATGTAGTTCACTGCGACTTATTTTTAAGCACATGCTTCCTTCTTTTTACAGCCACATTATTGCTTCTGTAACGCTAAGCATTCCTGCTATGATTTTGAGTGAAACAGCCCTGTCATTTCTTGGTCTAGGACTTCGTGAACCTGTCGTGAGCTGGGGAGTACAACTTAGAGAGGCGCAGCGTGTTACCAATTTGGCAAACTATCCTTGGATCTTATTCCCAGCACTGTCTATTATCTTGGTCGTGTTAGCGTTTAATTTTTTTGGAGACGGATTGCGTGATGCGGCTGACCCCTATAGTCAGTAATGGTACAACTCAAAAGAGGAATGGTGTATGAAACCCGTAATTGAGATTAAAGATTTGAATGTGCACTTTACGACACCGCAGGGTTTGGTAAGAGCGGTCAACGGTGTAACGTTCCATATTGCAGAGGGTAAAACGATGTGTCTGGTGGGGGAAAGTGGCAGTGGTAAGAGTATTACCGCCAGAGCCCTTTTACAAATTATTCCAAAACCAGGCAAAATTATCAGTGGTGACATTATACTTCACCACGATGGGAAAAGTACCAATATTGCAACGTTGAGCCCCAAGGGTCAGGAGATTCGTAAGATTCGTGGCAGTGAAATTGCCATGATCTTTCAAGAACCCATGACCAGCTTGAGCCCGCTCTATACCGTTGGCAATCAAATTATGGAAGCGATTTTACTTCACACTGATATGAACAAAAAAGAGGCTAGAGAGCACGCCATCCAACTCTTAAAGCGAGTGGGTATTCCTAAACCTGAGCAGCGAGTTGACGAATATCCCTTTAAGCTTTCGGGCGGTATGCGTCAACGTGTCATGATTGCTATGGCCTTAAGCTGTAATCCCAAAGTTCTGATTGCTGATGAGCCAACCACTGCGCTCGATGTCACGACACAGGCGCAAATTCTCGACCTCATGCGTGAACTACAAGAGGAACAGGGTATGGCGATTTTGTTTATCACGCATGATTTGGGCGTTGTTGCAGAAATTGCCGACGATGTAGCTGTGATGTATTTGGGTAACACTGCTGAGTTTGGTACGGTAGACGAAGTCTTTAACAATCCTAAGCACCCCTATACGAAGGCTTTGCTCTCGAGCATTCCCAAAATTGGTGCCGAGCGTGGCGAATTGGTCTCCATTAAAGGCATGGTGCCAAGCCCCTACCGCAGACCTACAGGTTGCCCTTTTCACACACGCTGTTCAGATGTTATCCAAGGAATATGCGACGAGCAAGAACCTGTTTTCACAAATTTTGGTGAGGGTCACGTGGCGCGTTGCCATCTTTACAATAACCCAGTGCAAAAAACTCAAGCAGTAGCTGTGCCGATGAGAACTGAGGGCGGAGGTCGTCGTGTCTAACCTTAATACGTCAAGTCATGCAACGCAAATGACCGCACCCCAAGTTGTTCCAAACCTAAAGAAGCCCTTGCTCGAGATTAAAAATCTCGAGATGACGTTCCAGGTGAAACGTGGGTTGCTCGGTCGTTCAATTGGTCAAACGAAAGCTGTGAACGATGTCAGCTTTACGGTCTATGAAGGGGAGACGCTTGGTTTGGTTGGTGAATCCGGCTGCGGTAAAACTACAATAGGTCGTTGTATTGTACGGGCTTACAATCCCACGAGTGGTTCTATTGTGTATCACGCGGTGGGGGGTAGAACGGTAGATTTGGCGATACTTGAAACAAGCAGCCTCAAAAATATACGCAGTGAGATTCGGATGATTTTTCAAGACCCTTACAGCTCGCTCAACCCACGCATGACAGTTTATGAAATCCTCAGTGAAGTGTTGCGTGTGAACGGCGGTTATAGCGAAGCACAAATGAGAGAAATGGTGCAAGCTATCTTGCAAAAAGTAGGTTTGCGCTCCGAATACATGCACCGTTATCCTCATGCTTTTTCTGGCGGTGAACGTCAGCGTATCGTGATTGCGCGGGCCCTTATTACCAATCCACATTTGGTCATTGCGGACGAATCGGTTGCCGCCCTCGACGTGTCGGTGCGTTCACAAATTCTCAACCTCATGGAAAGTTTGCAGCGCGAATTTCAATTGACCTACTTGTTTATCTCGCACGATTTAAGTGTGATTCGTCATTCTTGTGACCGTGTTGTCGTAATGTACGTTGGGCGGATTGTCGAGGTGGCTGAGACCAATGAACTTTTCAAACGTCCCAAACACCCCTATACCGAAGCACTGCTTTCGGCTGTACCCATTGATAATCCGCGTCAACGCAACAGTAAAGAGCGCATCAAACTCAAAGGTGAGGTTGCCGATCCGAGCAATCCGCCTTCAGGTTGTTTCTTTCATCCACGTTGCCAACACGTGACAGATGTCTGTAAATCCACCACACCACCCTTGCAAGAAATCCTGCCAGGTCATACGGTTGCTTGTCACCACGCTGATAAACTTTCATTACAAGGTGTTGTAAGTTCGCACTCATAACGATAATCACAAAAAGAAGGGGGGGAAGATTGAATTCTTCTCTACCCTTCATTATTTACAGTCTAAAATTGATTAAACTACACTATGTCGCAAGCACTTCTGACCCAACTTGCTCAAACAATTCCCGCCCAACGTTTACTTACCAAAGCGGCCCATTTGACAGCCTTTGAATCGGATGGGCTTGTTTCGTTTAAGGCACGTCCTACTGTTGTCGTGCTAGCAGAAACGCAACAAGACGTTATGGATACAGTCAAAGCTTGCTATCAACATGATGTACCGTTTTTAGCGCGGGGCAGTGGGACGAGTCTTTCGGGTGGGTCGATGCCGATTGAAGGTGGCGTCGTGATTGCCCTCAACAAGCTCAATAACGTTTTAGCCTTTGACCCTGAAGCAAGAACCTGTGTGGTCGAGCCTGGTGTACTAAACGCACATGTTTCCAAACTCGCTGCGCCTTATGGCCTGTACTATGCGCCTGACCCCTCGAGCGGTCCCGTTTGCACGATTGGTGGCAATGTAGCCTTTAACTCGGGCGGCGCACATTGTCTCAAATACGGCATGACGGCGAATCACGTTTTGGGCTTGAAAGTCGTATTACCTGACGGTGAAATTGCTCATTTAGGTGGCGACAGTTTAGAGTTGACTGGCCCAGATTTGGCGGGCATGTTTACGGGTTCCGAAGGTTTGTTTGGGGTTGTTTTAGAAATCACACTGAGGCTGTTACCAAGAGTTGAACGCTATAAAACCCTCCTGGCTGCCTATCATTCTGTTTCGCAAGCAGGTGAGGCGGTGGCCAACGTTGTAGCTTCTGGCTTACTTCCAGGGGCGATGGAAATTATGGATAGACTTTCGATGGACGCAGCCGAAGCTACTGTTCATGCGGGCTACCCACCTGACGCAGGGGGACTCCTCATTGTAGAACTCGAGGGTCCCGCCTTTGAGGTCGAAGCCGAATTCCCCAAACTAATGCAAGTCATAGAGTCTTCAGGTGCCTATGAAATTCGTATGGCTAAAGATGACGCAGAGCGCATGAAAATTTGGAAAGGCCGCAAAGGTGCTTTCTCTGCGGTGGGTCGTCTCAGTCCTGAATATATCGTGCAAGATGGTGTTGTGCCACGTACCAAACTCGGTGAAGCTTTAAGCGAAATTGATAACCTCAGCAAAAAATATGGTATCCGTGTGGCCAATGTGTTTCATGCAGGTGACGGCAACCTCCACCCGCTTATTCTCTTCGATTCTAAAAAAGGTGAGCTGCACGCTGCTGAAGAACTTGCGGGTGAAATCTTGCGCCTATGTATTCGTTTGGGTGGTTCTATTACAGGTGAACACGGCGTGGGCATGGAGAAA
This sequence comes from Trueperaceae bacterium, assembly GCA_051649365.1. GTDB lineage: Bacteria > Deinococcota > Deinococci > Deinococcales > Trueperaceae > CAVTAE01. Next base: position 17,106 of record JBOFGY010000021.1, on the reverse strand, counting down.
AAAGACTACTTGCCCGAAATGTACAGCGAAGGCGATATGGAACTCATGGTGCGTGTTCGTAAAGCCATTGATAGCAAAGAGCTTGCTAACCGTGGCAAGATGCTCCCAACAGACGCGCCTGCGCTGCTTTCCCACGCGCCGCATCCCCTCGAGCAAGCAGGCATTATCTCGAGGGAATAATCAAGGCTAGAAACTTGCAGCATTTCAATCTTCAACCTTGAATCTTTAATCGTCACTTGATACATTGACCAAAATGACTACAATTCAACACGTCCAAAGCATCCAAGATGCTGTCCTAAGCAAGTCTAAACTTCGTCCTACCGGTGGGGGCAGCAAGCCTGCACTGTCGGGTTGGGGCAACCTCACGCTGAAGGATGTTTCGGGGGTACTCGAGTACAACCCACAAGAGTACACCTTTACTGCATTGGCAGGCACACCCGTTAAAGAAGTGCGAGACTTGCTGGCAGAGCACGGGCAATATTTACCTTTTGATCCACCCCTTGTCGAAGCAGGGGCAACGCTCGGTGGCACAGTTGCTTCGGGTTTATCTGGGCCAGGACGTTACAAATTTGGCGGCGTGCGAGACTTTTTGCTTGGTGTGAAGTTTGTGTCGGGTGAAGGGCAACTCGTTACAGGTGGTAGCAAAGTCGTGAAGAACGCGGCAGGCTTTGATTTCCCAAAGCTGCTGGTGGGCAGCCTGGGGCAATTTGGGGTAATGGTTGACCTAACTTTTAAAGTTTTCCCGCAACCTGAAGCCTATGAAACCATAGCGATTGACTTTGCACGTTTTGATGAAGCCAACAAAGCGATGCAAAAACTAGCAATGTCCAACCTCGAGCTAAGCTGTCTCGAGCTTTTGCCACCAAGTCGTTTACTCCTGCGCGTTGGTGGACTCCACGAAGCACTAGGCAAACGAACCGAACACATTCAGCAGTTTCTTGGCAAAGAAATTCAGACACTTGATGACCTAGCGACTTGGCAAGATGCCAGAGAGTTTTCCTGGCTCACGCCAGACCACAGTCTTATAAAAATTCCAGTAAGCCCGAGCAAGGTGCAACCCCTCGAGAAAGCTCTGGAGGTTTTTGGCTACTCGAGGCGTTACGGTGTAGGTGGGAACGTCCTCTATATACTGTGGGCAAATACTGAAAAAGAACAGCTAAGCAAGTTTTTGAATCAGCACGGGCTTTCGGCTTTAGCCATTACAGGAAGTTGGGCAAATCCGCTTTTGGGGAAACAGACGGGGGAAGTATTTACAAAGAGAATTCTTTCCGTGCTTGACCCACAGGGGAAGTTTAGAATTGAGAAGGAATGAGGTTATGCACGTCATGTCATCACGAGAAAACGTCTCAACAATTTTGCAAAACAGTATTCTAGGATGTTATTGAGGTTTTGATTGAACGCTATGAAGATGAACATGTCCCAGAATTGTAAACTCTCCACTCGAGTCACCCTCCCTTAAACAATCATCTGTTATGCTAACCCCAAATAATAAGGAGGCGTTAAAGCTGACTAGCTGAAATGCTGACTAGTTAACTAGCTCTATGCAACACGACATCCCCAAAGAAAAAATCGGCCCGATGGCTGAACCCATGGCAGATGCCATTGAATCTTGTGTTCACTGTGGTTTCTGCCTTCCCACTTGCCCTACCTACGTCGTCACTGGCGAAGAGATGAACTCTCCTCGAGGGCGGATTCTTCTGATGAAAAACGTGCTCGAGGGCAATATGCCCCTTGAGGAAGCTACGCCCTACCTTGACCCATGCTTGGGCTGTGTGGCTTGTGTCACGGCTTGCCCTTCGGGGGTGCAATACGGCGACCTCATCACACCCTTTCGGATGAACGCTGAGAAGGAACGTGCGCGCAGTCCTTTTGATAAAACGCTGCGGCGATTTGTTTTAGAAACGTTGCCTTATCCTGGTAGGTTTCGCGTGGCTGTTACACTAGGACAGCTTGCCAAACCGTTTAAGAAGCTTTTACCCGAGCGCATGGCAGGGATGCTCGAGTTACTACCTAATAGCGTTCCCAAAGCACAACCATTACCCGAAATCTTTCCCGCCGAAGGCGAACGCCGTGCCAGGGTTGCACTCCTTGCCGGTTGCGCTCAACAAGTGTTAGCACCAGACATTAACTGGGCCACGCTTCGTGTCTTGGCAAAAAATGGTGTTGAAGTTGTTATTCCAAAAGCACAAGGTTGCTGTGGCGCCTTGGCAGCTCACACGGGTGTGGCCTGGCAAGCAAAGCAGTTTGCTAAGCACAACCTCAAAACCTTCCCAAACGATGTTGATGCCATCCTCACCAATGTGGCGGGGTGCGGTTCTGGTTTACATGAATATGGTTTATGGCTTAAAGGTGAGAGCGAGGAGGCAGTAGCAAAAGCCTTTAGTAAGCGTGTTAGAGATGTCAGCGTCTTTTTGAATGAACTTGGTTTCAAACCTCCAAAACCTTTACGCAAACCACTCAAAGTTGCTTATCACGATGCCTGCCACTTAGCGCACGCACAGGGTGTAACACTGCCACCGCGTCAACTCCTTAAACAAATTGAGAGCTTGACACTTTTGGAAATTAACGAAAGTGAACTGTGTTGTGGTTCGGCTGGAACCTACAACATCGAACATCCTGAGATTGCCAAAGAACTTGGGCAACGCAAAGCAACAAACATTACGGCAACAGGGGCGCAGGCTGTAGCGACAGGAAACATTGGTTGTCTTACGCAGTTGCAAACGCATTTGCCAAAAGATATGCCTGTTTATCACACGATGCAGTTACTGGACAAAGCTTACAGGGGAATGTGATGGGGCGAAGGGCAGAAGGCAAAGGCTTTACTGATTTTAGCCTTTGCCTTAGCTGCTTATTCACAAGTCAACTAAAAATCGCACTTGCTCAAATAACTCATGGATAGACTTGGATCAATGATTCCAACTCCGATAAGTTCAGTGGGTGCTAGGAACTGCGTGAGTTCAGCGATGGTGCGGATACACGCCTCGACTTGGTGAGGGGTGGCTTTAGGATGTTGCTCGAGAATAGCTGCGGCGACACCCGCTACGACAGGTGCAGCAAATGAAGTGCCAGTGCGCTGCTCTAGCGGTGCGCTGCTATATTCACCTAAAGCTGCCACGTCATTATAGAGATTCTTTACATTGAAGGTTGAACCCTGGTGGCTCGAGTCAACCGAGCTCACAGCAATAAGACCGTTCTTATCGTAAGAGTAAGGACATAAGCCGTTGTTATTTCTTTCGCTTGGCTTACACTCGAAGGCAGCAGGATAATATTGGATACTCGAGTTTTTCCAGGCATTGTTAATATTTTCATCGTCAATGGCTCTATCGTTCCCACCTGAGGTGACGATGACTGCACCCTTCTCCATACCTTCCCAAAGAGCTTGTCCTATAATGTCTACTTTTTGGGTGCCGCCTAAACTTAAGTTGATGACGAGGCGTTCTTCTTTACCGTCTTTCGTTGTTGAAGGTTCAAAATTATTGATGGCGTAACATATACCTATAAGAATGGTGCTGGCGCGGCAGTCATCGTGTGTAGAGGTTGTAAGGTTCGCATCACAAACTTTGATGGGCCAAATTTTCGGACTAGAGCCAGAACTTTTTCGGGCAGATTCAGAGGCTAGATAAGCTACAGGTGTGCCGTGAAAGGTGAAGGGTATTCGAGCAGCTCTATAGTGGTAGCTGTCGTAGGGTTCTGTTGTTTCATCAGGAAAGTTATAGATAAAATTAAAACCCTCTACTTCTGAAAACGCGAGCGAACTCGAGAAAGGATCATCAGAACCTAGTACGCCGCGAACACCTGTGTCAATCACAGCAATCGTTACGTTACTTGTGTCTCCTGCAGAGTGTGTGTAATAAGGTGCAGAAAAGGGAGAGCCGGTTAGAACTGTGCCGCCAGCATATTGTCCTGGACTGTGAACACTTTGTGCATTTACACCGTAGTCTACATCAATACCTAGTTCCTTCACTAATTTCTTGAGATCACTAAAAGTCTCTTCGGGTGAACGTTTGTCAAAATCTTTTAATGTGGCCAGAATGGTGCTACATGGTTGCTCTAAGTCAATTTTCTCTTCACTCCCCCCTGGAAAAATTGTTTCTGAAGCTTGGAGGTAAAGTGGAAAAAAGCCCCCAACGAAAGAAGATTGGCGCTGGTCAACATCAAAATATCTGAGTAAGCCTTGTGCATTTTCGAGGTTGTCTTTGGGCTGTTCTCTCAAGAGTGATTGTTGAACAGTCTCTTGCTGAAGGAGTCGACTAAATTCTGAAGTATCAATTCGGAAATCACCAAATTTCCCACTGGTTACGAGTTCAGTAAAGCGGTCAAGGATATCGGCACGACTTGGTAAATTGACTAGATACTCGCAGGTTTGAATTTTACAGTTAGGTGCTTGTAGGTCGTCAGTTATTTTTCCCGCAGCTGACTGTGTCTGAGCGAAGGAGCCAAAAATAAATCCAAAAACTAAGCTTACTAAAAAAAACTTGATTTTACGCAACATAACTACTCCTCAAGTGTAGACGGCAACTGCTATGTAACCATCTTCATTTGTAACCGACCTCGTAATCTGATGTTTGTGGATATTATACCTGTCGCGTCAAGGTAAATGAATATGTCACTCGTACTAGTGCTAAGGCTGGTGTACGCACTGAGTGTATGGTGGGAGGTCTAACCGCAGTCTAACCGCGCTGTTTTGATGACGACAACAACAGCTCGTCACGACTGCGCTTTTGTTGTTCTGCTGCTGCGTGATGACCCCCCTCTTCGAGGATACGAATGGCTTCGTCCCAAGTGATAGGATTTTTGGTTACTTCGGCTAGATTGGCGAGTGTGCTGCCGATAAGGAGGGGTTCGCCGAGGTCGCGGGCGAGGGTAAGGGCGTGTTCATAGGCTTCTTTTGTCTCGTTAGGATAGGAACCAGCATCGAAGAAACACGCCCCAAGATTATTCCAAGTCACAGACTCGAGTTCTTTAGTTCCTAAAATTTGTGTCATCGGGATAAGCTGTTGAAATAAAGGAATCGCCTCTCTATACCGTTCACGCTTGTGATAGGTTGTGGCTTTATTGAGTAAAATACGGGCTTGTAAAAATTCATTCTCACCTGCAACTTGAGCAGCTTCCGCAAGCTTTTCTTCGATGCTGCCAATAGATTTATTTCCGTCTGACCGAGCGACAGCCTCACCAATGAGCGCGTCTGCCCATAATTCACGTTTATCAAGGGCTTGCCACAAAGCAGCAGCTCGACCATACTTCTCTTCTGCTTCTTTAAAGCTACCTTCACCCCAAGCAATCGAAGCAAGCGTAAAGAGGGCTTCGGCGCGAATGTCCATAGTTTTTGAATTTTGCAGTTTTGAAGCGAGGATTCGTGCTTCTTCAATCTCGCCCAACCTCCATAGGAGTTGTCCACGGAGAGCCTGACTAGGCAGACTTTGCTCTGCTCCTAAAACCTCAAAGGCTTGCTTGTACATACCGACGTTCTCGAGCGCGCGTGCTTTAAGGAGGCGTAAAGGTTCATTAAGTGGTACTTCTTCTAAAATTTCGATGGCACGCTTAAGAAAGCCGCGTTGCAGCGTTTCTTGAGCAAGCTCTTCATAAGCCTCCTGAATTTTGGGGAGGTCTTTGTCGGTCCAAAGAGCCCGGGTGCGCTGGTACAAGGGCAAGGCGCGGCTATTCTCTAACACTCTGGCCAAGGGAAGCGCGAGTTGGCGCAGTAAGGCTGGGTGAGCCTCCAGATATTCTTTAGCGACTTCGGTGGGCCAAGCTTTGCCACTGGCTTGGGCTAAGCCTGCGCTCAGGAGTTCCTCGAGGGCTTCTGCTAAAGTATTTGCTGGTAAATGGAGTGCGCGGCGCACGAGGGCAACATCAGGCTCTTGCAGTAAGGCCAAAGCCAAATACAAGTCCCGTGCTTTTTTAGAAAGATTTTGCAAGGCGGAGGCTAGGGCCTGCGCGAGGGGTTCGCCGCGCATGTAAGCACTAACGAGACTCGGTACACCACCGGTGCGTTCCCACAGTTCGCTTTCTAAATCTTCTTGCGAAAGTGGGCTAAGCTCGAGCAGTTTGTCCACTGCAAACGCAGGTGCTTCGGTAGAGGCAATGATGACTTTTAGATTGCTGCGGTGAATGCGTAAGCGTTTGAACAACGCTTGACTTTCGGGATCAATGTGTTCCCAACCATCAAGTTTAAGACAGCCTTCTTGACGGAGTAAGCGGCGCAAGATGGCTTCCGAGCCCTGATTCACTGTCTCACCTACGAGGGGCTCAAGCGTGGCATAAGGCAATCCAGATTGCCCAGCGAGGTAGCGACCATGTACTTGCATGAGAAGGCTCGTTTTGCCAAGTCCACCACCACCACGCAGCCAGGCCCATTGACCAGACTGCAAGCTCGCAAGTTGCTCGAGTTCTACGCTTCGCCCCACAAAAATCTGGCGCAACCTTACTTTGGCTTCGCTGTTGCTGAGTTTGCTCTCGATACCGTACTCTGCGAGTTGTTTTTTTAGGTTATCGGCTTCTTTGTGCTCGCCTGATAACAAAAGGAGTTGACAGCGCAGCAAGGCTTCAGGTTCAGGCTCGCTCGAGCCAGGCAAACCCAGCAGCGTAACCGTGTGTTCTGCTGCTTGCTTAAATTGCCCGAGTGCGGCCATGCGCTCGGCCTGTTGGAGGAGGCTCTGTTGTACTTTTGTGGCGAGGGACTCGCGGGTTTCTAACATCCAATCTGCGAGTTCGTTGCTGATGTCTGGCACACTAATTCCCTCTAAAAATGCGCCGGTATAGAGACTAACGCCGAGGCTGTCGTGGCGCAGTTCGTCGAGGAGATGTTGCACGTCGGTCTCTAGATGTGTCCAGACTTTGAGTTCATCTGCTTCAATAGCACCAGGTGCATCTTGGGAGATGCGGTAAATGGCAGTAGATAAACTGGCCAGACCACTACTGCTGTTGGGCCAGAATAGCTCGACCAAGAACCGCCGTTCTTTGGGACCCTCGAGGGCTAAATAGCAGAGCAGCAAGAGCGGTTTAACGCGCTTGAGCTTGGCCTCATCAGATAAGGCTAACTTCCCCAGAGTATAGAGATGCATACAGTATTGTAACCAATGATGAAGGGAAGGCCAAAAGGTAGGAGCGAGCATCCTAAATAGCTTGAGTTTTCTAGCTAGAGCAGTTAAAACGGATGAATAAGACGTAAGAAACACCTTGACCTCTAACGTTTTACATTTTACGTCCTAGTTAGTGTTACCTCGAAGCCATCTCTGTGCATGTGTTGCATCTTCGGTTTTCAGTGAAAACCTGTTGGTTAGAGCTTGGTCAGAGGGACGCGGCATAATCTCAGCATGACCCTCGAGCAGCAAACGCGGGAATTGGCAGATTTTTTGGCCTCGTGTGTGACTTGTGTAGAACCCGGTCAACTCCTTGCTTTTGACGAGGGTGTGTTACAGCGACTGCACGATTTAGAGCGTGCGAGTCAGGCTTGGCCCACCTTCCGTGACCGCTACACCAAACTGTGTTTTGATTTGTGTGCCTATACGCTCGAGCAAAGCCACGTGTTACGCCGTGTTCGTCATAAACCTTTGGGCTACGGCAGTGATTATCTCGTGCTTGATGGGCTCTACACCTTAAAAGGTGAGAGTTTTTGGGACGCTTTCTTAATACGGCAACCCTTGGTGCAAGTGGTTCAACAGAGGCATCCTAAGCTTACTGCCTCGAGTCTTCTTGTCAGTCCGATTTATAGGGCCTTACTTTCTCTCTCGCATCATGAGGTTTACGTGCTCGAGCGTGAGCCTGAAGCCTTGCCTTTTATCCAAAGCTTATTGCCCCGCGCCCACGTTTTTGAAACACTCTCGGGACTATCTCAAAGGTTTCAAACTGTGTATGCTCCTTATCTTTTACAGATTCTCAGTGCAGAAAAAGTGCTACCGACGCTTTCCCTATTGTGGCAACGTGTTGAAACAGGTGGTGTGCTCATTGTGTGTCCACTCGAGCCCCAGCATTCCCTAAGACCTTTTATGGAATGGTGTCTCGATTGGCGGCTCGAGTATCATAGTGATACCTTTCTCTCCGAGGTTGCAAGGCGTTTGGGTGCAACCGCCACGCTCACGTGGCAAGGGGAGTGGCGGCGGCTCGAGTTAAAAAAAGCAGAAAGCTTTTAGCCTTCTACTTTTTCCTTCAGTTTTAGGATTTTCTATTGTCCAGCTTTAGTCCGTGTTTCCTCAATAATTTCCAAAGCCTGCTCGGGTTGGTTAGGGTTAATGGCAAGCGCAGCATCAAAGGCTTTCACCGCGTCCGTGAAATTGTTTAGGTTGTAATAGGCGAGACCAAGATTGAGGTAGGCTTGGTCATTGCTACTATCAATACTTACAGCTTTATTGAGGTTCTCGAGGGCTAAATCCATTCGTCCGAGCAGGAGGTGAGCGTAACCCAAATTATTCAAAATCGTATCGCTCTCTGGGTAATCTTGCAGCGCGCGTTCATAAGCAGGTACTGCTTCGCGTGTGCGCCCGAGTTGTTGCAGTACAAGACCCTCATAAAACGCCGTCAAACCATTATCTTGAAGCTGACGCGCCTGCTGAAAGTCTGCTAAGGCTCCTTCAAGATCACGATTGGCTAGTTTGCTTTCCCCTTGCTCGAACGCAGCTTGTGCGTCGGCGTTTAAGGTTGGAGCCTGGCCGCCTGTAACGTCTTGTTGCTGGCTCGAGAGTTGCGAAGCACTTTGCGCGAGTTCATTGTTGGGGTCAATGGCTAAAGCTTGGTCAAAGGCTGCTTTAGCCTCATCCGCGCGTCCAACACCACGTAAGGACAAACCATACAGAGCTTGCAACTCCGCATCATTTGGATTGGCTGTCACACGTGGCGTGAGCGCATCAAGGGCGGCTTGGTTTTCTCCAACTTGAATCAAGAGGCGGGCTAAATTCATTTGTGCATCTGGATCAGTGTTAACACTGTTAAAGGTAGCTATCGCTTCGTCAATTTTTCCTTGAGTAGATTGCACGACGGCGAGAGCGTTAACCACATCAGGGTTATTCGGATTTTTGCCAAGCGCGTCTTGCAGCACGGCTTCAGCACCTTCATAATCTTTTGCACGGCTTAGCAAATCAGACTCGAGAATGGCAATGTTGGGGTTATCAGGATATATTGTGCGACCCTCTCGCACGATAGCTAAAGCCTGTTCCTGATTTTCGGGAGGTAAAAGTGTGACGAGGCTATACAAGTTTGCAGGTGCATTTGCTGCACCTGTAATACTTTGCAAATACGAAACTGCGCCTGCAACATCGCCTTGCTCAATCACTTGCTGCATAAAGGCGCGGTTGAGTGCTGTAGATTCTGGCACAGCCTGTGCGCCGTTGCGCAAGGTTTGCAAGGCTCTTGTGGGATCGCTTTCTTCTTGTAGTGCGGCAAGTTCTGTATAGGCATCTACTTGACGAGGGTAGATACTGATGGCATTTTCTAACAGGGTTGCATCTCCTTGCACTGCACCTTTGCCTGCTAAGGCGACGGCGTGCGTCGGGTTGATGGCAAGGGCAGCGTCAAAGGCTTGCAGTGCACCTTCAGTATTACCTGCACTGCGTAATATAATGCCACGTGTTACTTGCGCTTCAATATCGAGGGCTTGTAACTCGGTAGCTTTGAGAGAAATTTCGTCGGCGCGTTGTGTATCACCGGCGATGGCGAGTTCCCGAGCGTACTCGGTATTTACCCAACTGCTATTGACATCGAGTTGCATGGCGGTCTCGAGTGCATTAAGTCCAGTAATTGAAATACGTAGCGCGGCATCGGAAACAGCATTGAGGCTTGGGGCAGAAGGAACTTGTGTGTTAATGGCTGCAACTTCACGCAAGTCATTGGCGGTGGCTTCGGGTACGAGTTCTTTAATAACAGCATCTGCAACGGCTTGAACGAGTTTTTCAGGTGAGTCTAGGGGAACCTCGAGGACAACTTCTTTTGTTTCTGCATAGTCAGGTCCTGAAAACCCTAAGAGAACATTGCCCACACCATCTTTATCTTGCACAGCACCTGCTACAACTACAGAGCTTTCAAAGGCTTGAGCTACGTTTTCAGGGGTAAGGGATTCTTGGCTTGTTTGCAGAAGAGTTTGTGTAACTTGAAATGCATCACCAATAGGTGGCACATAAACGTTATCCACGGCGTTAAGACTGCGTTGTAGTGAAGTGGCTAAACCTACACCGTAGGCTTCGATACTACTCGTTGCATTAAAAGGTAAGACCACGATGCGCTTGGCAGTTTGAGCGAGCGCAATTGTGGGTAAAAAGCTACCAATCACAAGGCTAAACAATAGTTTTTTCATCACGCGAAGTATAACCCGTGATGGGTGAGAAAGGTCTAATAAATCTGAAAAAGTTAAAGAAGCCAAAAGGTGAAGCTAGACGTAACGTGAGAGACAAGACGCGAACAAGATTTTTACCTCTGACTGCTTGCGTTTTACAAGTTTGGCTTTGTGCAGGACTGCTAGTGCAATTCAAACTAGTGCAATTCAAAGCCGTCCGGCAACAAATCTTTCACTTGGTACACCTTCACGGTTCCAAGATGATTGACTATGTATACAGTAGCTTCTTTGCCAAACTCGAAGAGGATTTGGCGGCAGGCACCACAAGGGCTGGCGGGTGGTTCAGCTTCGGTGTAGACAACAATCTCTGAAAGTTTTCGTTCACCTCCACTTGCCATCGCTTGAATCGCGGATTGTTCAGCGCAACGCCCTAAACCATAGGATGCATTTTCTATATTGGCACCCCTATACATTGTGCCACTCTCAGTACGCAAAGCTGCCCCAACATGAAACTTAGAGTAGGGGGCGTAGGCATGTTGCCAGGTTTCTTTTGCAGCTGAAAGCAACTCTTGTGGCACGTTTGCAAGTTGGTGGGTAGAGGATGACATAATTTTATCTTAACCTAAGTTCTATCTTAATCTTTTAATCTAAAGTAGTACGCTTATCACTCCGTATCATAATTGAATACCTTACAGGCCCCCTCCAAAGTAGTAACAACGCGCACTGCCATTCTCTGAAGACAATAGAGGGTATCTGTACCAGACTGAATACAGAAAGAAAGGAGAGGACATATGACAGAAGAACAACGAAAACTTGACGAATTGACGGGTAAGGTGCGTACAGAAGCGCAGGTGCAAAGTAGTAAAGTTGTGGACACTGCTCAGCAGCTTAAAGACCAAGTTACGAGTGTTAGTCAAAATGTTAAAGAGCGTACGCAAGCTGTGGTTGAAGAAGGTAAAGGTAAAGTTACCTCGAGCCTTGATGCTGTTGCGTCTACCTTGGGAAAAGCTAAAGAGGAGCTGAACTCGAGTGACCTTAAACAACTGGCACCTTACGGCGAACGGCTCGAGGACTGGACACGCGGTTTATCGGATTACCTTAAAACAGCAAAAGCAGGTGATCTCGTTCGCGACGCTGAACAGTTGGCGCGTCGTCAACCGGCTTTATTTTTAGGTGGTGCTTTCGCTCTTGGTCTTATCGCCGCACGTTTTCTTAAAAGTTCGTCACATACAGGAGTGAGTTATGAATAACATGTCGGGTGCTGAGGAGCGTTCGCTAGGTTCACTCATTGCGGGATTGCTCCAAGATATCCGTCTTTTATTTTCTCAAGAAATAGATTTAGCCAAGCGTGAAGTAGCGCAGAAAATAAGCGTAGTGTCTAAGAGTGCGGTAAGCATTGCTATTGGGGTGGTGCTAGCTCTTGGTGGTGTGTTTGTTTTGATTGCTGCTTTCGTTCTGATTTTAGACTTATTCATGCCTGCTTGGGCTGCGGCACTTGTGCTGGCTCTGGTATTTCTCGCTGTGGGTGGACTCATCCTTTTTAGTGGGATTCAAAAATTGAGGACCATGACCTATGTACCAGAACGTACAGTACGAACGGTCGAAGAAGGCGTTCAGCGTGTGAGGGAGAGAGTGACCTAATGGACGCAAATATACCGACACCAAAAATAGAAAGTGCTAAGTCTCGAGTTACCGTCTACAACAATCCAGAGGATGTGAACACCCGAGCTGAGCAAGATTTACAGACAAACCAGAGTGGACAAATAAATCCTGAAGCCTTGTATGAAACAAAAGATGCCTCACCTGAAGCCCTCGAGCATACAATTGAACAAACGCAAGAGCGCATTGCTGATCAAATAGACGAGCTTGCCAAGCGGTTAAATCCGACTCATATTAAAGATCAGGCAGTTCAGTCCCTCGAGGAAAATCTCAACCTAAGTGGTTTTAAGCATTTGGTTCAGGATGTAAGAGAAGGTTTGACAGCAGGTGCCAAAACCTCTGGATCAAAGATTTTGGATGGTATTAAATATAATCCTTTATCTTCTGCACTTATAGGTACAGGTGTAGGTGTTGTTGCACTGGGTGGCATCTTAGCGTTCCGCACGGATAGTTCTAGTTCTCAAGCTTATCGTGACGACGATAAACATACTGAAAGGTTGGGTGGCACGATGGACGCTACACAAAAATATGATTCTTCAACAGATGACCATGCTGGTATGGGTTTTTCAAGTATGGGTCAAGCGGCGCAGCAGGTAAGAGATACGACGATGCAAGGCGTACATGTTGCTAAGGATGGTGTGAGCCGTGCTCTCGAGGCCCAACCCCTGGCTATTGGGGCAGTGGCACTATTAGCTGGTGCAGCAATTGGTTTACTCCTCCCCAGAACATCTTATGAAGATTCGTTTATGGGCGCAAGAAGTGATGACCTTTTAACTCAAGCCAAGGGTAAAGCTAGTGAGGTTATGAACGTTGCGAAAAGTACTGCCACTGACGTGATGCAAACGGCAAAGGATACAGCCCGAGAAGTCGTGCAAACGACGAAAGATGCAGCGAAGGAAGCCGTCAGCGTTTAAGGGTAAATAGATAAAGTTAGAGCAAAGGCAGAGGGCTAAGGCTAAAACCTTACGAGCCTTCTGTCATTTTTTTTAACGATTTCAAGTATATTACAGCCTCTCGGGCAGCCTCCGAGATAGGTCTTGGCATTTCGTCAAGACTGAAGAATTTTACGTCCTCACCTTCGCTGCTACCGCGAAGTTCACCTGAAAAGCTCGAGCTTCCAAAAATGGCCGTTACATAATAGGTTTTGCTACCATCTGCATTGATGATGCAAGCTTCTTTACCTGAAACAACTTTGATAAGTTCCACCAGGTGCAGCGTAAGACCTGTTTCTTCAAACGTTTCTCGAATGGCAGTTTGCTCGATGCTTTCACCAATGGCCATGTGTCCACCCGGCAAACACCACTCACCCGTTGTTGCTCGTTTGAAAAGTAGCAGTTGCTGCTGAGCATTTGTAATAACTATACCTGCTGCTACCAAGATAATAGGTGATGTGCCAGCACGTTGGCGGATAAAATGGTGATAGTCCATCGGAGTTATTTTTTGAGCTTAATGCTAGAGCCTGGTACGTCATCCCCAAGTTGTTTAATCTCTTCAATAAACCTGTCTACCGAATCGAAATCACGGTAAACACTCAAAAAGCGAATATAGGCGACCTCATCAGAGTTTTTTAAGAACTTCAGCGTTCGCAGTCCGATGTCCTCTGAAGCGATTTCAGGAACTTGTACTTCGTCTTCAAACCCATAGGCAAACTCGCGCAGTTGTTTTTCGCTGATGGGGCGTTTGTTGCAAGCAATACGGAGTTTCTCGAGCAGTTTGTCTGGATTAAAGGCTTCGCGCCGCCCCGAACGCTTAACGACCATAAGGGCTTCAAACTGTGCCCGTTCGTAGGTGGTGTACCGCCGACCACAGTTGGCACATTCCCGGCGACGGCGAATGGCACTGCCATCATCGGCAGGACGCGAGTTAATGACGCGCGTATCTTCCGAGCCGCAAAATGGACACTTCATTGCAGGACACTTTCTTCGTCCTCATCTCCATACACGCTCGCCTCGAGGTCAGCTTGGCGCACAGTCGTGTCGAGGGCAGCCTGAACTTCGGGTAGGAGTGACTCGAGGACTTTCGGTGGCGTAGGGAGTTTGACAAGCAGGTCATGGCCGGAGATGCCCTCGGACGCACTCGAGGCCAAATAACGCACTGTTTTGACGAGCGGTGCATCATGTTTAGGGTCAGAAGCAGACCGTGAAGGTGTTACTAGATTTACGCGCACGTGAGGATAGTGTTTTTCAAAACCACGCGCCATCTCGGTCACTGCTGCGCGAACCGCCAACATATGGGGTTCATCCGCACTAATCGGGGGTAACACGAGGACAACGTAACCCTCGTCTAAAAACCTTGCGGCGGCTTTGAGAAGCAAAAAAGTACTGCGCAGCGTTTCATTTAATAACTCGGCTAGCTCACTTTCAGTGACTTCATCAAAATAAGTGAGGCTTTCTGCTGCTGCAACATGAATAATGCCAGATAAATCGCCGAAGATTTCGTAGACCTTATCAAAGGCACTACCCACATCAAGCTGGGTTGTAATATCCACTTGTACTGGAATCGCCGTGCCACCTAATTCCTCGATTTCCGCGGCTGTTTTGCTTGCTAAATCTACGTCATGGTCGGCACAAACCACATCGTAATCGGCTTGTCCGAAAGAAAGGGCAATGGCCCGTCCAAAGCCTTGCCCCACATTTGTAATAAGTACAACATTTGCACTGTCCACAGGTACAGCATACGGTCTGATACGATAAATTCACAAGTCTACTTAACAAAAAGTCCCACGAGGATTCATAGCTCCAAGGGCAAAGCTCATCAATCCTGACATTCCCGATTCGCCGTTGCTAACTGGCTAACTGTCTCCACGGCTTGGTACACTCTGATTTATGCAACGATTTCGCTATCAATTTGCCAATGGGATTTATTGGGGAGAAGTAGAGGGTGGGCAACTTTTTGAGCTTGGCTGGATGCTAGGGCCACGCACAGGGAAAACTCACGCGCCTTCTGATGTGGTTTTGCTCGCACCTTGCGAACCTACAAAGATTGTTTGTGTTGGCAAAAACTATGCCAAGCACATTAAAGAGATGGGTGGCGATGACAAAGATCTGCCCAAAGAGCCAGGGATTTTCTTAAAAGGCATCAACGCCCTCTCGAACCCTGGTGACCCAATTCCTTATCCAAGTTGGACAAATGAACTTCACTACGAAGGTGAACTCGCTGTCGTGATTGCAAGGCAAATAAAAAATGTTTCTGAGGCTGAGGCACTGCAATACGTCCTTGGGTATACCTGTGCTTGTGACGTGACCGCACGCGACAAACAAAAAAACGACCTCCAGTGGACGCGTGGCAAAGCCTCGGATAATTTCTGCCCCATAGGCCCGTGGCTCGAGACCGACCTGGACACGACGAAACTCTCTGTGCAAACTCGCATCAACGGTGAACTCAAACAAGATGGTACCACCGAAGATTTAATTTTTAGTGTTCCCGTAATTTTGAGTTATATCAGCAGCTTTATGACGCTCGAGCCTGGTGACGTAGTTCTAACAGGCACTCCCGACGGTGTTGGGCCGCTTAAAGTTGGCGACACAGTTGAGATTACCGTTGAAGGTATTGGCACGCTGACGAATATTGTGGAGAGGAGTTAGGAAATGGTAGTTGGGATTCAGGGAAAAACCCTAACTCCTAGTTCCTAACTCCCAAGTCCTGCCTTTTATGATTCATTTACTTGATACCAAACACATGGGCTTTACAGCCACTGTAGGTGTATTTGTCGTGTCAAGTGAGGATGGCTTTGCACTTGTTGAAACAGGGCCAGGTTCTACGTTGCATACAATTAAGCAAGGCATTATGTCTTTGGGTTTGGATTTGGCAAACCTCAAAGCAATTTTAGTCACCCACATTCACCTCGACCATGCAGGAGCCGCAGGACAACTTTCTTCAGAAACAGGCGCAAGCCTTTATGTTCACGAGCGCGGCGCACCACATCTTATTGATCCAAGTCGCCTGCTCTCGAGTGCTGAGCGAATCTACGGTGACAAAATGCAAATGCTTTGGGGAACAATGCTTCCTACGCCCCAGGAAAAAGTTATTTCACTAAAAGGTGGCGAACGTTTGAAGATTGTCAGCCACGATATTGACGTAATTTACACTCCTGGTCATGCTTCGCATCATGTTTCATTTTTGCTAAATGGTGAAACCATGTTTACAGGGGACGCAGCTGCAATTCGTTTTGAAGGTTCACCTGTGATTCGCCCAGCTTTACCACCACCCGAAATAGATTTAGAAACCTGGCGAAATTCGGTTGATAAGATGCTAGCAGCTAAACCTAAACGTTTGCTTTTAACCCATTATGGTGAAGTGCGCGACGCAGAAGATCATTTGCGCCAAGTTGTAGAACGCAACGAGCAATGGGCGAGTTTAGTTTTAGAAGGAATGAGCAACGAGGAAGATGCAAAGAGGCTCGAGCAACGCCTTCGTGAGTCGTCCCTAAAAGAACTCGAGGGCGCAAACCCAGAAGTCATCCAAAGACACCGCATCACTAGCAATGATGAAATGACCGTGATGGGTATAACGCGCTACTGGCAAAAGCATCATCCAGAAAAAGTGAAACGTAAAACGTAAGAACTTTTTACCTTTAACTTTTTATTTTCCTTGTACTCGAGCAACTGCGGAATATCCACTTTCTTTCCTGTCAACTCTTTAAGGGCGATTAAAATCATTTCCAGGCTTTCCATATCTACACGTTTGGGTGTTTCGCGCACCAACGAGTAAACCGTGTTTGAAGCGAGTTTGGGTGCTACTTGCTTGGCAAGTGCGTAAGCACTGATGTCATGCTGTTCTAAAAAGGGTTTGAGTTTCCAGACAATCATGCGTTCATACTAGCACATAGGTTGTAATAAGGTATATTGTAGTGCATTGGTCGTTCATTCGTCGTTGTTTGTTGCTCATGAATATAGCAGTCCGCAAAACAACGGATAACTCCATTATTTTCAACAAGGTGCTTCAGCACCTTGTTCTTCGTAAATATCATTTCTATTGGTTCTTGTGAACCTATACTAGCGATTGCGAATTTTATAAAAGTTCTTGCGAGCTTTGCAGGCTCGAGTGGAGGTAGTCTGAAATCCTAGACAAAGGTAGTTTAGTTCAAGCTGCGGTGTGAAGCAAGACCTCCTTTGCCTGAATACGTTGGTTGAGTTCAAAGCCATGAGGGGTTTGGTACAGCAGTGAGCTGTGTAAGCGTTCAC
>JBOFGY010000020.1:0-7718 GCA_051649365.1 Trueperaceae bacterium | reverse complement strand
AAAGCGCATAAAAACGTTCTCGTCGTGATTGGTGCGGGTCACTTAAAAGGTCTTGTCAATCATCTGAAAACAGATACAGAAGCCTCGAAAGATATTACAAAAAGACTCGAGACCATTCCACCACCCGAAGTCTGGACGAAGTTTATTCCTTGGGCCCTAGCAATTTTTGTTATTGGTGGTTTTGTGATTGGGTTTATGCGTGACCCGAATGTTGGCTTAAAACTCCTCAGCGATTGGGCGTTAATCACAGGTATTTTGGGTGCGGTTGGCGCACTCGCTGCGCTGGCGCATCCTGTCACCATTTTGGCCACGGCACTTGCTGCACCGATTACAACGTTGCATCCGCTTTTGGGTGTGGGGATTGTGTCAGCAGCCGTCGAGCTATGGTTCCGTAAACCGAACGTCGGCGACTTTAACAGCTTGCGAAAAGATGTCACAAATATTCGTGGCTGGTACAAAAACCGAGTAGCAAGAGTCTTACTTGTTTTTATTTTGTCATCGGTTGGAGCGTCTATAGGATTTTGGTTGGCGGGTGCACGTCTTGTGCAGATATTAGGCAGGTAAGGCAGACAGGAGATGGGAGACAGGAGACACATCTCTTTTCCCTTGTCTCTCGTCTCCTGTCTATCTTTTAGTTCACTAACTTCTTAAACCGCTCGAGGGCCTTCTCAATATTCTCGAGGCTCGTCGCATAGCTCATTCTTACAAAGCCTGGCGCATTAAAGTCTGTGCCTGGTACCACACCGACATGCGCTTTTTCTAACATCAGCGTAGCGGCTTTTTCTTCGTCTTTGTCGAGTATTGTCGTATCGGTCATCACGTAAAACGCGCCTTTGGGTTTTGGTGTTTTTAAGCCAAGCTTATTGAGACCGTCTACTAACACATCACGACGTTCGATATAAGCCTTCTTCGTCATGTCAATAAAGGCTTTTGTTTTGTCAACTTCGTCAAGCGCGGCAACGGTTGCATATTGTGCAATAGACGCAGCACCACTCGTGACTTGGCCTTGCAGGCGGTTCATAGCAGCAATTAAGTCTTTTGGCCCAGCACCGTAACCAATGCGCCAACCCGTTAGCGCGTAGGCTTTGCTCGCACCGTGAATAATAAGAGTTTTATCCTGTGCGTACTGAGCAGCACTCGTAAATTCACCGTCGTAAACAAGATGCTCGTAGAGGTCATCAGTGAAAATCCAGATGTCACGCTCAGCAGCCATATCTACAATAGCCTTCACTGTTTCTTTCGGATAGACCGCGCCTGTTGGGTTGCAGGGTGAATTGATGACAATGACCCTAGTCTTTGCGGTAATAGCTCTACAAACTGCTTCAACATCAGGCACGAACCCATCTTCTGCTTTAGTCATGACAGGAACGGTTACACCACCTGCAAGCTGCACTTGTGCAGGATACGAAACCCAGTAGGGTGCCGGCACAATGACTTCATCGCCAGGATTGAGTACAGAGAGAAAAGCATTATAGAGAACCTGCTTACCGCCTGTAGACACCAAAATGTGGTCGGCTTTGTACTCGAGCCCATTCTCTCGCTTAAACTTTCTCGCTACTGCTTCGCGCAGTTCAATCATGCCTTCGGCTGGCGTGTATTTTGTTAACCCTTTTTCAATTGCTTCTCTCGCGGCTGCGAAAACGTGTTCGGGTGGTTGGAAGTCTGGTTCGCCTGCGGTCATGGCTACCACGTCTACGCCTGTTCTGGCTAAGTCTTTTGCCTTGGTGTTAAAGGCGACGGTGGAGGAGGCTTTGAGGGCTTTGATGCTGGTGGAGAGTTGGGGCATGGGTTCCTTTCCTTTGTCTCGTTCCCAAGTTCTACTTGGGAATGCTTGGTAAGAGGCTCTGCCTCGAGCAGTGAGCTAACTGCGTGGCTGCTTACTTTAGCAAGGGGCTGAAGCCACCTTGTTGAATTCAAATCGCACGGTTAGCTGCGGAGCCAAAGGGTTGCAACCCCTTGTTATGTTTACTACACCTTTTTATTCTACATTTCTTGTGGTGCTTCGATGCCTAATAATGCAAGACTTGCTGCTAATGTGTCTCTGACTTTTTGAACGACAGCCAATCTCGCTTCGCGCAATCCCTGTTCAGCATCTAAAATTTTCGTGTCAGGCTTGCCGTTTGCATCTTTGTGGTTGTAGTAGTTATTCCAGGCTGCGGCTAAGTCAAGGGCGTACTGCGTGACGATGTGCGGTGCGTAGTCTTTAGCTGCACTCTGAATAACATCTGGAAATCTGGCAACAGCCTGTGCCAGTTTGGACTCGAGCAAACCCAGTTTTGAAAAATCAGCATTGGACACAGAAAGATTTGCTAAAGCTGCGTCGCGCAGAATTTTACAGGCTCTCGCGTGCGCGTATTGCACGTAAGGTGCAGAGTCTCCCTGGAGTGAGAGTGCTTGCTCCCAGCGAAAATCTATGATGCGTTTGGCTTCGCTTTTGAGCATAGCTAAACGCAACGCGCCGATGCCGACTTGTCTGGCAACGTCGTCGAGATTGGCGATGTTTGGATTTTTCTCGAGCATAATTGCTCTAACTCTCTTCATCGCTTCTTCAATGGTTTCGTCTATCGAGAGTGTGATGCCTTTGCGCCCGCTCATCGCTTGACCCTCGAGCGTCACGACTTCATAAGCTAAGTGATGATGGTTATGCTCTTTTGGATCGTCCGACATTTTAAGTGCAGCATTGACAATTTGTTGTGGATGCGATTGCCGCGCGTCAATAACATTGATGATGTCATCGGCGTGTGCAAAGGTGCGGTTGTCTAAATGTAAGTCACCCTTTGGAGAGCTTGTGTAAAGAACTCTGCCCGAAGGTTGTGTGTCAAAGCGTTCAAACTTTAAGCCTTCAAACATGCCTGTTTTCCAGTAGTGATAGCCAATGTCTTTAGCAACATACATCGCGTTGCCATCACTACGAAGGAGGACGATGTTAGGTTCCTCGAGTCCTGGAATAAACTTGGACACATCCATAATGAGTGCGCCAGCATATTTGCCTTTCGTAGGTTGTGAGACGTATTCGCTGTTTTTCAAAATCGCTAAACCCTGCGCGAGAAAGCCAGATTGAACCACATCGGATTCCCACACGAGCAAGTCATATTCCACACCAAGTGCATACGAGGTTTGCAAGAGTGAGCGAACAATCTCCGCCACTTTGTCACGCAGTTCGCCGCGCTCGAGCCTGTGCATCACCTCACGCACACCTGCTTCGATGTTTTCGCCATCGATTTCTTTTGCTCTTTGCAACTTAACATACAACTCGCCTAGCCAGTGGTCATATTTTTGCGAACCGTCATAGTTGGCGTTAAAGTAATCTACTGCAAATAAACTCTCGGCAGCTTGTCTGCCTGTATCATCAATGTAATTTTGTAGTTCAACGTCATAGCCAGCAGCTTTGAGAATATGTCCCATTGCGTCACCGAGGCAAATGTTTCTTAAATGCCCGACATGGGCTTCCTTGTTCGGGTTGATGCTGGTGTGTTCGACGATGACTTTTTTGTGCTGTTTGGAGGGTGTCGCGTCACGTTCAATCACGCTTTTTACAAAGGCACCTGTATCCACGAAAAAATTAATGTACGGCCCGATGGCTTCGGCTTTGGCAATGCCGGCAGGGAGTTGCAGATTGCTTACAATCTCTCGAGCAATCGCGGCGGGGTTTTTACGAAGCATTTTAGCCAGCGTGAAAGCAACAGGCGTGCCGTAGTCGCCGGGTTTGTCGCCCGGTACGTCTTGGATGGGGATGTCTAGATCGGTTGCATCTGGGTTGGTTACACCCATGTGCTCAAGAGCTTGTTTTACAGAAGTTTGCAGAGTTTGTTTGAGGTCATTCACCTTCACAAATTAACATTTTTCAAAAAACAATGCGGTTCACAAAAGCTCAAATATCAAACATGTGAAGTTGAAAAGACCACAATTAAGGTCGAAACCTTGCAATTGGTACACATTTAGTGTACTGTAATCTTTATCAGAACGCCAGTAGGCTGGCCCTAAAATCTTGCTCCTTTAGGATTTCCTAAAGGAGTTTTCATTTTATGTACAATAGCCTATAAGATGAAAAAAGCTGCTATTTTGCTTGATTTAGGTTTCGTGCTTCATAAACTTTACACCGCTTTAGGAAAACGTAATCCCACTGCTAATGAGGTCAGAGATTTTGCCTTGAAATGTCTCGATAGTGATGAAGAGGTCTTCAGAATATACGCTTACCATTGTTTACCATAGGGTGATACAGAAACTCATCCCGTTAGCAAAGCCCGTGTAGATTTCTCTGCGACTTCAACATACAGAGCAATGAACCAACTCATCAGGGATTTGAAAATCACAGACAATTTTGCTTTTAGGGCGGGTGAATTGTCATTTGATGGCTGGATTATAAAAAAACGCTCAGTAGAAGATATTATCAAGACAGGTAGATCATTGACCAAAGATGATGTTGTGCCAGACTTAAAACAAAAGGGTGTTGACATAAAAATCGGTTTAGATGTTGCCTGGCTAGCGAGTAAAAAATGAATAGAAAGAATTATTTTAGTAGCAGCAGATAGTGATTTCGTCCCCATCATGAAGTTTGCTAGAAGAGAAGGAGTTCAAGTTGTATTGGTAACGATGGATCATAAACTTGTTAAACAAGAACTAAAAGAACATGCAGACATTTTGAGGTCGGTAATTTATCCTTAGCTAATGATGAATTTTCATTCCATAGACATGTCATGTATTAGGGTGTCCACAAGGTGTCCGCACGCTCGAGACATCTATGTAAGCCAGCTTGCGGCTACTCCCGCACAAAGGAGTAAACTTGATAACACTTGACTAAAGTTTCCTGCTCTAGTCTTTTCTGCAGATTTTTTTGGGAGGTTTAATTGAGTAACCCAACCTATAGTTACGATTCAGACAATAAACCTAGTAATCCGCTTACGGGCTCTATTCCTGTTTGCCCTGTGCGGGGTTCAGTGTTATATCCGCCGATGGTCATGCCCATAGATGCGACGCGCCCTATTTCGATTCGCGCTATTAATGCTGCCTTAGACCGTGACCGCGTGATTCTCATTATTAGTCAAAAAGACCGCGAAGTTCAGGAGCCAACCAGTAATGACCTTTACCTTACAGGCACTGCTTGCAACATCATGCGGATGAAGAAAAACCCTGATGGCAACATCCAAATGCTCGTGCAGGCGTTTGCCCGGGTGCGTGTAAAGAGTTACCGCACCGTTGGTGATGTGATTGAAGCCGAAGTTGAAGCAATTGATGTACCTGTAGGTGATCAAAAACTGCTCGATGCAGCGTTCCGCGAATTAAAAGAGAAGTTTCAGGACATGCTCGAGAATAACCGTAGTATCCAACCTGATGTCGCGCAGTACATCCTAAACCTCACCGACCCAGGACAATTTGCTGACCAAGTGTCGTATTACCTGGATTTTAGACTCGAGGATAAACAAGCGATTCTCGAGGCTCCCACGATTGCCGAGCGGGTCAAGAAGGTTCTTGTCCTGATAGACACCGAGATTGAACTTGCCGAAACCCAGCGCAGACTCCAGCGCGAAGTAAAAGACGAGATTGACCGCAACCAGCGCGATTACTTCATCCGCGAGCAAATCAAAGCTTTACAACGCGAATTACACGGCAACGAAGATGACGAAGACGAAGTTGAAAACTTCCGCAAGAAATTTACTGAGCTTGCTTTGCCAGAAGCTGTTATGAAAGAAGCTGAGCGCGAGCTCAACCGCCTGTCACGGATGCACCCAGATTCTGCGGAGTCGTCGGTGATTCGCACTTACTTAACGACAATCACCGAACTTCCTTGGAACAAGCGTAGTGAAGATAGCTTAGATTTAACCAACGCAGCAAAGATTCTCGAGGAAGACCACTACGGTTTAGAAAAAATTAAAGACCGTGTGCTCGAGTATCTCTCGGTTCGCAAACTTAAGAGTGACCGCGCTAAAAAAGGTGAGATGTCTATTGGCGAAGTAAACCGTGGCCCGATTCTTCTTTTTGCTGGTCCGCCTGGTGTTGGTAAAACGAGTATTGCTAAATCTATTGCTAAAGCCCTAAACCGTGAATACGTCCGTATCTCACTGGGTGGCGCACGCGATGAATCCGATATTCGTGGACACCGCCGCACTTACATTGGTTCGATGCCTGGACGCATCATTCAAGGGCTTCGCACTGCGGGTACGAAAAATCCTGTGTTCCTGTTAGACGAGATAGACAAGCTCGGGGCGAGCTATCAGGGTGATCCATCTTCTGCACTGCTCGAGGTTCTCGACCCCGCGCAGAACAACAGCTTTGTTGACCATTACCTGGGTGTGCCATTCGATTTGTCTGAAGTGTTGTTTATCGCTACAGCAAACTACTTGCAAAATATTCCCGAAGCCCTCATGGACAGAATGGAAGTTTTGGAGTTTAACAGCTACATCGAACAAGAAAAACTCGAGATTGCCAAGCGTTACCTCTTGCCACGTCAGGTGCAAGAAAACGGTCTCAAAGAACGCCAAATTGAAATCAGCGATTCTGCCCTCATGAAAGTTGTTAGCTCGTACACGAGAGAAGCAGGTGTAAGAAATCTCGAGCGCACCGTGGGTACATTAGCGCGTAAAGCTGCTCGCAAGATTGCAGAAGGTACGACCAAGCGCATCAAGATTGGTGAGCGGAGTCTCGAGCCCTTCCTTGGCCCTGAAAAATTCACGCCCGAGTCTGAAGCTGAAAGCAATCATGTTGGTGTAGCCACAGGCATGTATTACACACCGGTTGGCGGCGACATTCTCTTCGTCGAAACTTCGGTGACACCCGGTAAAGGTGGGCTGGTTTTAACAGGGCAACTGGGTGACGTGATGAAAGAATCGGCACGTGCTGCGCTGACGTACGCAAAGTCCAACGCACAACGTTTTGGCATTCCGCAAGACGTGCTCGACAACCACGAAATTCACATTCACTTGCCCGCCGGTGGTACACCTAAAGAGGGACCGAGCGCAGGGATTACACTCGCAACGTCGCTTATTAGCGCGCTTACAGGTATTCCCGTTCGCAAAGACGTAGCGATGACCGGTGAAGTGACCTTGCGTGGTCGGGTGTTGCCGATTGGTGGACTGAAGGAAAAAATGCTCGGCGCAAAGCGTGCAGGGATTAAGCATATTATCTTCCCCGAGAAAAATAATCCCGATATGAATGAGATTCCCGTGCATCTTAAAAAGAGTTTGCACTTTCACCCGAGTGAGGAGCTTGACCAAGTCTTAGATGTTGCCTTGGTTGGTGGCATGAAGGCCCTCGAGGCCCACGCGGCGGGCAAGTCTCCAAATGAAACAAAGCGGGGTCGTAAAAAACCAGAAGGTGTGCCCGCCCAAGCATGAAATTGTATTAATACGCGAAAATGAGGGCAAAGTCTAAATGGCTCGCCCTCATTTCCTATGAGGAAGTGAGTTTTCCACGGCTGCGTGTGTTAAAATTTATTTGAAGTTAACACTATGGTTATATTGAATAATCCAGGGTATCACACATATGATATACTTCATAATGAAGGAGGAAGACATGAATAGTAAAGCAGAACGCACTGATCTTTTATATGCAACGCCCTCATTCTGGTCTGGTGCAGCTCGTGTTCTTGATCTCTTCGGTGTTTTTGACCGCTACAATCAAAGTCAATCTCCAGAAGAGGCAGATGCTAAAGCTATTGCTTCTGACTGGATAATGGTTGGTCAAGATTTGAAAAAAGTCTCTGAGCGAGGAGTGGAAGGCTA
>JBOFGY010000019.1:0-27890 GCA_051649365.1 Trueperaceae bacterium | reverse complement strand
CCCCCCCCCCCCCCCCCCGACCACGTTTACTGCATGATGCCGCCTTCTTCAAAAATGGCGACAATTCTGTCGTGTGCGTCTTTGACCGCTTCGGCGGCTGTCATGGCACCTGTCGTGACGTTCGCCATCATCTGGCTTGGAATCGAAGCTCCAAGAATAGCATCGGTTGCAGGGTTAGGATCGGCAGGGTGCGAAATACCTTTGTGAATGACAGGGTTAAAAACAATTTCTTCAATAATCTTCATGTTGGGGTCAATCGCACGAAGCTCGTCATTCCAAAGATTTTTGTAGGCAGGCAAGAACAGACCGCCCCCCAACTGGGCCATGGGTGTAAAGACTTCGGGCTCGAGCATTTTTTGGATGAGCTGTTTCGACACGTCAACATTTTGTGAGCCCTTAAAGATGGTGAACCAACTACTACTACCACCCTCGAAAAGTGTACCGTCGTTATTTTGAGGCACGTGCAGTACCGCTGTGTTTTCATACACAGGGTTTTTGTCACCCTTGGCTTTAGCATAGACGCTAAACGCATTTGCTGTCATGCCAATCGTGCCAGCGAGATAGGCTTCGTTGTTATTTGAGTCTGTCCAACTCTCGATACCTGGAGGCAACATAGGGCGATATTTTTCGCTCGTGTAGGTTTCGTTGAGCCACTCGACTGCCGCCACCGTCTCAGGCGAATCGAAGACAACTTTAAGACCTGTTTCATCTACGAAACGAGACCCAAAGGCTTGTAGACAGCTAATGATGACACCATGACCGTCACCACTTTTATTGATAGTAATACCCCAACCCCACATTTTGTTATCGGGGTCAGAGGCCTCGAGCGCGGCATCGCGGCGTTCGTCCCAAGTCTTGAGTGTATTGACATCAATCCCTTTGGCTTCAAAAATATCTTTACGCGCAAACCAGGCACCCGTCGAGCTAATAAACGGTACAGCCCACCACTTGTCATCAATAAAAGCACCCTCTCTAGCTGAAGCCGGCACGATGTCGCCGTACTGCGCGATCATTGCGTCAACAACATCGGTAACATCCTCGAGAAGGCCAAGGGAATGCATTTGGGTAATGCTGAGTGAATGAAACGCGAGGTCAGGTGGATTACCCGCTTGCACGGCAGCAGTCATCTTCGCAACAAAGTCACCGAACACTTCAGGGTTTGCTGTCGAGATATCGAGTTCGATACTATTCTCGCTAGCAAACGCCTCCACAGATGCACGGAAGAGTTCTTCAACTTCCTTAAAATATTCAGCGCGGTGAATGACTGTAAGCTTACCTGTACCACCTTGGGGCAAATCGAGTTCTTCTTGCTCTTGACCAAGAACGTGCAGCAAATTACCACTTGTTGCAAGCAAGGCCCCTGTTCCAGCTGCATTTCTAAGAAACCGTCTACGACTTAAACGTTGCATAACTTTTCCTCCCTAGATTTTTGTCGAGCCTCGAGGACTCCTTACGAACACTCCTTACAAAACAAACCGTCGTGCCAAACTAAAACTGTTCCTCTTGTTGCTATCTTCGAAACCTTCCTTAACTATCCTAAAGACTTTGTAACGAGCTCAGATCACTTTCACCTGACTATAGATATTTATCAACCTAAATCTGGGTTAACCAAATCAGTACACCACACTAAATGTTAGTACCGACGCACTCTTCAGATTTTGATTAACTTAGTATGTAACATTGTAAAAAACTATACTCTCCTCGAAGTGTGGTTGCAAGCACACTCACGGTTCACGCATTTTCATGGTTGCTAGGTTTAGTTAATTGTCTCTAGGTTCAGTTCACTGGCTGTTGATACCTAGGTATAGAAAAGCAAAAAGCAGAAGACCGCACGCTTAAAATCTTTTTTAAGCTTTTAGCCTCCACTTTTTGCTTTAGGGGTTACCCTCTGTAACGCTGTACTTTGCGGTAATGCTAGTTGACCGGATTTGCTTTCCGCTTCCCTTTGGATTCTTCTGATGAACCTGAAGAGGCTACCGAATATTTTCCAGCCATGCGCTCTAACAAATCCTCAATTTGACTTTGACTTAAGTGCTCGAGGCTCTCCACACGGTGATAGTACCGCGCAGCCGTGAGCAATTTGCTGTCATCGACACCTGCTGCTTTAGCGCGCTGGCGCAAGTCTTCCAGACTGGGGCCGAGACGTTGAGGTAAAGCTTGGGGCTTGAGAAAATCGGGAATCGTTGTGTCTTTAAGTTCAGGCTCATTATCCATACGCGACAAGAAATCAGCAAAAGTTGGGTTTTCGATTTCTAAACCAATTGGGAAAGCCGGGCTATTGGTTTTAACAACTCGCGTAACCCGAACCGTCTCTAGACCGCTCATACGTAAGGATAACTCGAGCATCACATCTACAAAATATTCCAAGCCGCCCATCGTCATCGGCAAGACGCGCCCGAGTTCATTCTCTTCACGCTCTTCTTTACCCTTAGCAGCAATTTGATCGGTAATAACCACACACGCGCCACTATCTATACAGAGTCGGCGCAGCACTTCTTGATAAATCATTTGGTCAGCTTGAAGTTGCTCCGCAGTAGGCTGTGCGAGAGGGTCACCCGTGCGTTCGCGCAGGGCGGCTAATGTGGCACGGTATTTACGCCCAAAATACATCGTCCAGGAATCGAGTGCGTAACAACCATAGTTTTGCTCTCGTCCTTCACCCTCGAGCGCCCACTGAATAAACTCTGGTAATTCATCCGGTTCATGAATCTCGAGCGCGTCAAACTTGGGCGTTAGACTATGCACACCTGGCAGTAATCTTGCTTTGCGCTCGACATCAAACAAACAGAGCCTGCCCACCCCCGCATCGGCAAGAGAAGCAGCGAAATGACTTTTACCTGTGCCGGCCGCCCCACGCACCGCCAACACGAGACGTTTTTGCTTAGGTCGGCGGCTTAGGGGATTGATACGGCGCAAGTCGGCGTTGTCTTCTGCATGTTGGCTTTTGGTTGACGACATAACGTAGCTCCTTAATGGCTCTATACAGAGTTGTTCTATATACTGTATAAATGTTGTTCTGTACAAATCTTGTTTCATCAAAATACCTTAAAATTTAAGGGTTTTGATGCTTCAAAATATAGAGGTTAAAAGAACGACTGGTATGTATCGTAGGAAACGTAGCTGACAATTAAATGTTATCCTCAGTGCAAATTTTGAGTTTCTTGTGACTCCGCACCGTCACCTCGTCTTGTAGTCCAGAGTTTAGAAACACCCAGATTTCAGAAACACTGATGGAGGCTTGTATGAAATACAAAGTTCATAATTATTTTGTCCTTTTATTTTTTCTGGGGTGTCTACTGCTGGCGTGCTCGAACCCCTCACCCAACCAAAGCGAGCTTTCAGACGCAGCCTCAGAGCTACTCTGGCCTACCCTCCGTAGTGGCTCGAGTGGCCGTGATGTTGTTACCGCGCAATATCTCTTAAGAGCCGAAGGGTACACGCTTTCTGTCGATGGTAGTTTTGGCTCGGGAACAGACAGCGTTGTCAAGCAATTCCAAAGCGCGAATGGTCTAAGCAGTGACGGTGTAGTTGGCCCAAATACCTGGGAAAAACTTATCGTTACTGTGCAAAAGAACTCGAGCGGCAACGCAGTACGAGCCCTACAAGACCAACTTAAAAATCGCTACGCTTATAGCCTTGACATCACAGGTCAATTTCGCACAACCACCGAGACACACGTGAAAGATTTTCAAAGCTCCCGAGGGCTTACCGCAAATGGCATTGTCACTATCAACACCTGGTCTGCACTCGTGTCGCAACAATCAGGCGGCTCACGCGTTGATATTGCCAAACGTATTCAAAATAACTCACGTGTTACCTTGTGGAACTATAGCCCTGTAAGCTCGAGCAGCACCGATGGTGCCGATGCCCACTCGAATATACGAGACACCGCCGATGGAAAAGCTGCCGAACATTCCTGCTACGACAACGCTCCGTGTGGCACGGTGCTACTCTCGAGCACCATGCTCAGTGCTATGGAAAGTATGGCGGGCAGTTACACCATCCGCGTCACCTCAATTGCTGGTGGTTCACACAGTGTCAACTCTTCTCACTACTCTGGTACAGCCTTCGATACAGACACAATTAACGGTGTAGCGGTCAGCAGTTCTAACAGCTACTACCGCGCCTTTATGCAACGTTGCCGCGACCTCGGTGCTAAACAAGTTTATGGTCCAGGCGACTCAGGTCACAGCGCCCACGTTCATTGTTCTTGGTGAGCATAGTTCGTTCGCTCATTATTGTTTAGAAAAAGAAGGGAGAATGCTAAAAAGGGTTTAAGCCCTTAGCTTCCTCCCTTGTGCCTATTTTCTACTTCAGCATTTTTACGAGACGCTCATAGACTCCGACACTTCTGTAAGTTTTGGCGTATGGCCTGACGGGCGCATGTCGCTGCGACCAATAAAAGTTGCACCCTCTTCAATGTCGAGGGTGGCCGCGCGAATGTCACCCTCGAGAATACCCTTCTGCCAGATTTCCACTTTTACTTTAGCTTCCACGTTTGCTTTAACATGACCAATAATTTTCACTTCATCCGCGGCAATCATTTCACCTTCAACAACACCATCTTCAGCAATTTCAAGCACGCCATCCACCATAATATTGCCACGCACCAAACCATGAATTCTTACACGTCCTTTGGCAACAATATTGCCTTGGATTTCTGTGCCTTGATTAATGTAGGTAAAGGGGTCAGCACTGCTTTGCGCGGTTTGTACAGCGGGTTGCTCTTGTTGTTTTTGGCGACGATTTAACATAGCGGTATCCTTACATAAATTTGAGTAGCGAAGGGCGGAAAAGCCCACACTGAACAGTCTGTCTAGCAGGATGACGTAAATACTTAGTGGTAGTGTACCTTAATTCGACTAGGACAGAGAGCAGGGGTCAGAAGACAGAAGGCTTATGGCCTTTCTGCCTTCTGCTTCTGGCTTTATTTCAACCTCAACTCGTTTTGAGACTCAGCAGGCTCGAGACCTCCTCCCAACGGGTCATGGTTTCTAAAAGTTCAGCCTCGAGGTCATGGTGACGCTCTCCCAAGTCAGCGATTTCATCTGGCTTTAGGTTGCTGGCATCGGCAAGTTTTTCGGTTACTCCACTGAGTTCTCGCTCAAGCGTTTCAATCTCAGACTCGAGCCTCGTGATGTCTTTCTCGAGTTGCCATTTAGAGGGAGTTGGGCGTTGGGCGTTGGGCGTTGAAGGTTGGGGGTTCTTCAAAGCTTGTGCGCTCGACTGACCCACTGATGGCTGACTTGCTGAAATGCTGACCTGCTTTTTAGACAGGTAATACTGCCAGTCTCCTAGATACGTCGTCAAGGCCCCATCCCGCAGTTCCCACACGAAGTCAGTGGTTGCCTCAATAAATCGCCTATCGTGCGAGATAACGAGGAGTGTTCCCTTGTAAGTGGCTAATGCATCCTCGAGGGCTTCGATCATTTCTACGTCGAGGTGATTTGTCGGCTCGTCCAGCACCAAAAAATTACATTCACCAAGCGTCAATTTTAAGAGGGCCAACCGCGCACGCTCACCGCCTGATAAATCTTTGATGGTTTTATACTGCGCATCGTAGGGAAATAAAAATCGCCCGAGTAAGTTGTGGGCTTCTTTATCGCCCACTAAACGAATCATCTCAGCAATCAGCGTGTTTTCTGGGTTGACCCCGCGCAGCTCTTGGTCGTAATAACCCGCGCGAACTCTCGAGCCAAACCGCAACACTGCCGCAGGGTTATCTGAAGGCACATCACCAAGTAGAACTTTGATAAAGGTTGATTTACCTGCGCCGTTCGGCCCGACGAGTGCGATGCGTTCACCCTGACGAATGGTGAATTCGACAGCTTGAAATAACTTTTTACTGCCAAATGATTTCTCGAGAGCCTGCGCTTGCAACACAATATCACCTGAAGACTCACACTTAAATTGAAAGCGCGTCGTGCCCCCTTCGGGATCGGCTTCCTCGAGCATCGTTTCGGCATAACGCTCGGTGCGTTTTTGCATGGACAGAGCACGCTTTGCTAATTTTTCGCTGCGTCCGCCCCAAATTTTCATTTGCTTTGTCATCGTTTGTAACCGTTCGTACTCGCGTGCTTCATTTTTACGTGTGGCATCTTCAATCTCGAGTTGCTCGGCGCGGTACTCACGGTAGCTACTGGGATTACCAGGATAGCTACGTAAGTTACCAAAGGCGATTTCTGCGGTTGCGTCACAAGCTCGATCTAAAAATTCTCTGTCGTGCGAAACGAGCAAAACTGCACCAGGATAGCGTGACAAATAGGACTCGAGCCAACCCCGCATTTCCATATCTAAGTGGTTAGTAGGCTCGTCGAGCAAGAGCACATCCGGTTGCGCCATGAGGAGTTGAGCTAAACCTAAACGGGTTTTTTCACCACCCGAAAGACTGATGGCTTCTTGCGCTTCCCTACCACGAAAACCGAGTGCATAAAGCACGGCATCACGGCGACTTCTACGCTCATAACCACCGCGCCGCTCGAAGACTTCGTGCAACTTTTCCCACTGCTCGTATACGTCATGGTCAGCAAGATTAGGTTCTAAAGCTTGCAGTTCCTTCTCGAGTGCGTCGAGTTCCACGAAGGCACGCTCCGAAATATCTAAAATACTTTGCCTCGCTGGAAAGGCTGGGTCTTGCTCGAGTTTGGCGACCGTAACCCCAGTACGGCGGAACACCTCACCAGCATCGGGCTCGAGGCGGTTGGCAAATAAATTAAGAATGGTACTTTTCCCCGCACCATTGCGCCCAATCAGGGCAATTCGCGACGTGGCTCTAAGTTCTAAATTCACCTTTTCTAAAATCGTTTGGTCGGCATAGAACTTTTCGACTTGTTGTAACGCTGCTAACAACATAACGCTCTAGTGTACTGGATTTTTTGAATATTTTGCACATCGTGAGCGATAGTGCAATTACGTAATAGTACATCCCCAAGTTATAGTGACCTCATGGAAACACATTTTTTCTTCGTCATCGCACTGTCGTTTATTTTGATGCACGAAATGGACGCAGTAAAACAACATGAGTGGAGAATATTTCCCTTAACGTTTTGGTTAAATGATACGACAGGCTACCTCGCTTTCACAGTTTTACATCTTCCTCTCTACATTTTGCTATTTTGGAACTTGTACACACCAAACGGTCTCAACGTAGCTTTAATTCGAGGACTCGATATCTTTTTCATCATTCATCTTCTTCTGCACTTACTTTATCTCAGACATCCCAAGAATGAGTTCAACGGGTGGTTCTCCTGGATGATGATTATAGGTGCTGGTGTAGCTGGGTTCATAGACCTGATAGTCGGATTTTAGGAAATGTATAGTTGGATTTTAGGAAATTTTGCTGATTGCCAGATTCCCATGAACTGCAAACGGAACGTCGAATCAATAGTTTTTAATCATTGAACAACCAATGTTTCAACGCTGTCAGATTAGAATAATCTACCAATACCAACTTTGATACATGGATAGCCTTGGGCAAAGAAACCTCGAGCCCGACAACCGCTTTTGCCAACTGCTCGCGGCTATATTTTGTTGCCAAGGTAATATGCGGTACCCAGCGACCAGGTGTGTAGAGTTGACCAAGGTCACTCGAGGGTTCACAACAAGCGTGAACCCTTTTGTGAAACTCCAGCACATTTTGTTGGACGACGGGAGCTAAAAATAAAACACCATGTTCATTTGAAAATGTACCCAGGGAAGCAAGCATGAGTGCAAACGCTTTTGTGTGCTCTAGCAGCTCAGCCAATTTATTCATCTTGATTGCAGTTAAGAATTCATCCGTGAATAAAGTGAGGTGGGGCGGTACGTTTTTCTCGAGTAAGTTACTTGGTAAGTTCAGCTCTTTTAGTTGTTGCATGAGGTGAAGAATAAACACTTCATCTTCTGGCGAAAATTGTAACTCGAGAACATAAGCCATTTTCTCACCCTACATCACCCTAGGATACTTGACAAGATTTAATTAGCCAGCTAAGCTATTACTTAGCTGGCTAATCAATTGGCTAATTAATTGGCTAATCAATTGGCAATGCGAAATGAGTGTTGTGCTAAAACGTAGTGAATTTAAGGCTAGTCTTGTTCTTAAATTCACAGTCTTTTCCTAAGCATTAATTTTTCTAAACGTTTAGCAACATCTGAACGTTTAGCAACAAGGGTTCAACAGCAAGGGTTGATAAATACGCATGAACGATACGTGTCCTCCTGATTCCATTAACTATTTGTTCGCACAGGTTGCTAAGGCACAGCGCGCCAGAACACACGAGCTGCTTAGCGAACTTGGACTGCACGTTGGTCAAGAAATGATTCTCGTCGCACTCTCGAGACATAGCAACCTTACACTTTCTCAACTTGCCGAGAATTTAGAAGTGCAACCACCTACCATTACAAAGATGGTGCAACGCCTCGAGCGTTCTGGTATCGTCAAACGCGAAATCTGCCCACGGGATAGCCGCTCCTCGAGCGTCTGTTTAACTGCAAAAGGAAAAACGCTCGAGCGCAAAATTGAAAGCATCTGGCAAACGCTTGAAAAAGAATTTTTTGGTGATCTTCGCCCAGAGGAAAAGAAACAGTTTCGAGCCCTACTTGTAAAGACTCGAGCCACGCCAAGCAGCGTCCGCTCAAAAACGGCACAACCAAAAAATAAGGAGTCGTTATGATACGCGATGTACAACACCACATCGAGCAAATCGTAACCAGTTGGCCGGGCATGAGTGCAACAACGCACCGCCACGGTGGGCGCGAATTTAATCTTGGCACAAGGGAAATCGGTCATGTTCACGGTGACTACATGGTGGATATTCCTTTTCCAGTAAAGGTGCGTAAAGAACTTGTCGAGGCAGGCAAAGCAGAACTCCACCATTTGTTACCAGAAAGCGGTTGGGTAAGTTACTACATTCGGAAGGAGGAAGATATTGCAGGAGCCATTGAATTGCTTGAAAAGTCATATCAGTTAGCCCTCGAGCAACAACGCAAACAGGGTGAAACATCTAAGGTTTAGAGTTCATAAATATCTCTAAGGACAAACCATTCCAGTTTCAGGGAGGAAACTATGACGACACAAAGCGCAGCACCTAAACCATCCATCGGTAAATTTCTTCAAGCAGGACTCATCGGAGGTGTTGTTGGCACCGTTGTCAATCTAATTTTTTACTTTGTCGGCAATGCAGTGAATGGAGCACCCCTTTCCATAGATGCTCCAGGCCCACAAGGCGTAAGGGATTTACCCATTTTTCCTATTGTGCTGTTTAGCCTCATTCCCGGCATCGGCGCAGGGTTGATGTATGGCATCATTAGACGTTTTACAGCCAATGCACGCATGATTCTTTTAGTTCTGTCTGCCATCATCATCGTTGCCACCTTCTTTGGCCCGTTACGAGCAGCTCAAACAACGGTGACGATGTGGATACTACAAATCATGCACTTTGGTGCTGCTCTACCTATTCTTGCCATGCTTTTTCGCGCCGACACGTGATTGAGCTAAGACTTATCCTGGTTGCGTCAGACCCGCTCGTCAGGGCGGGTCTTGCTTATTTATTGCGCTCAGAAGCTATCCGTGTAGTGGCAGAAGTCTCGAGCCTCGAGCAAGTTCACCTCTATGAACACGAAGCGAATGTCATTGTATGGGATAACAGCGGCGAAACACCTAATGAAGCTTCGCAACTACCTATTCTCGCACTTGTGGCAGACGATGCTGAGACGCTGTTGCTACCTCACGTGCAAGGCATGTTATATCGAAGCTCGAGTCCTGAGAGAATTCAGCAAGCGTTGCAAACACTCGCTGAAGGTCTTTACGTATACGAACGTGCTTTCGTGACGTGGCCAACTCACACAGCACAGAATACTCCTACGGATTTAACAGCTCGCGAGCTCGAGGTTTTACAACGTTTAGCTGAAGGTATGTCAAATAAGTCCATTGCAAAAACCTTAAACATTTCAGAGAATACCGTCAAGTTTCATATCAACGCGCTTCTCGAAAAATTTAATGTGGGCTCGAGAACAGAAGTTGTTATCAAAGCCATTCAAAGCGGTCTCGTAACCATTTAAGCCTACCCAGAAGGATAGGTTCTTCCTAACAAATTCACTGATGCGCGCCTTGCCTCCTCTTGTTTATCCTTAACAACATGGAGGACAAAATGAATGATTTTACAGCGTCCATTGAAACAATAAACAGCAGCGTTGTTCAAGTTCACGGGCGGCGTGGGTATCCACTAAGCGGTGTCGCTTGGTCAGACACAACTATCATTACAACAAACCGCGCCACTGAGCGTGATGAAGATATTCAAGTTCAGCTCTCAGATGGCACAACGCACCCTGCCACTTTAATCGGACGAGACCCGCGCACAGACTTGGCTGCACTCAAAGTCACAGAAAAGCTTAAAGCAGCAACCTGGCAAAGCACAGAAAAGCTTAAAGTTGGTCAGTGGCTTTTACGTGTTGCGAGACCCAATGGTATAAGAACAACGCACGGCATTCTTGGCTATGTAGGTGATGCTTGGCACACCATGACAGGCGGAAAGATAGACGAGGCTATTTACACCGACGCACCTACGTTTACAGGGTTTTCAGGTGGTGCAGTTGTCACGACGAGTGGTGAGGTTATTGGTATCAGTTCAGCAGCACTCAACCAGAGTGGTAATGCGGTCATCCCAACCTCAACCATCAAGCGGGTCGTTGAAGCGCTGCTCGAGCATGGCTATGTCAAACGCGGTTATTTAGGGATTAGCACACAACCTGTCAAACTACCTGAAACTCTAGGACTCGAGCAGCACAGAGCGTTAATGATTATTGCCGTCGAAGAAAACAGTCCGGCGGCAAAAGCAGGTTTAGTCCTAGGTGACACACTCATTCACTTTGATGGACAAGCCGTAGACCATCCAACAACGTTAGCTTCTAATCTAAACACAGGTCAAAACACAAAGGTAAAAATTTTACGCGGTGGACAACTACACGACATGCAAATCACCGTAGGCGAAAGGTAGGAAACCGTTAGCAATTTAGGAGGCTAGAGAGTAAACAGAGTCAGTCTTATCTGCCACCTTCTATCTTCTTAAACGGCTTAACGACGAACCCTATGAATCCTTTTCAAACATTTTCTAGTGACTTAAAAGCACTGGTCGCTAGTGCGGCTCCTGCTGTGGTTGGTATTGAACACAATGGGGGACAAGGTACAGGCATGGTGCTGACACAAGATGGTTACATCCTTACCAATCGGCACGTGGTTGGTGAAGTGAAAAAAGTTGGTGTCAGACTTTCTGGTTACGGACGTGTATCTGGCGAAGTTATCGGGCGTGACGCTGCGACTGACCTCGCAGTCGTGCGGGTAGAACACACGAGTCTCACTACGCTTCCGCTCAGAAAAACTGCCATTGATGTTGGTGAAATTGCTGTGGCTATCGGTAATCCCTTTCGTTTTGAAGGCTCGGTGAGTTTAGGTATTGTTAGTGCTTTGGATAGAACGCTGCCCCTTGGTCAACATAAACTTATTGAAGGGCTTATCCAAACGGACGCTGCGGTTAATCCCGGTAATTCGGGTGGGCCACTCCTCGATGCTTGGGGCAATGTCATGGGCGTAACGACGGCCATTATTCCTTTTGCTCAAGGTATTGGTTTCGCCGTGCCTGCCTCCACCGCAAACTGGGTTGCAGCACTGCTCATACAGCGTGGTGTCATTGAACGTCCTTATCTTGGAATTGCTGGGCGTTCTGAAACCTTACCAAGTTTGCTCGCACAAGATGTTGGACAGACTAAGGGTGTAAGAGTGCTCGAGGTCAACCAAAATACACCCGCCCAAAATGCAGGCTTACAAAGTGAAGACTTACTGCTTGCGGTAGATGGACAGAGCGTCTCGAGCATTGATGATTTACAGCGTCATATGGTTTTAGCCAAAAGCTCCAGTGTAAACCTCGAGGTCTGGCGAAAAGGCAAACGCGAACACGTCAGCATCACACCCTTTCGCCTTGTACCACAACGCTTTACACAGAACACTTACCCTGAACAAAGACGGACGCTAAACTAAACCCCAAAGAATTTGTCACTTATCTAGCTTTTACCTATGCGCCTAAAAGAGTAAGCTTGACAATGTGAAAGCCGCGACTACATTCAAATCTGTTACAGATATACCGCAAACTGCCATTAAGCTCGAGCACGTCTCTGTCGAGTTTGATGGTAAGGCTGTACTACGTGATGTTAACCTCGAGGTCAACCAAGGTGAATTTATCGCCCTCATTGGTCCCTCGGGGGGTGGCAAAAGTACGTTGCTCCGAGTGATTGCGGGACTACTCGAGGCTACAGGTACGGTCAATGTTAACTGTAAACCCGCTGTTGTTTTTCAAGATTATCGCCTCCTGCCTTGGCGCACCGTTCACGATAATGTTGCCTTACCAAGAGAACTTACGGGACAGGGTGAAGATGCCGATGACGTCCTTAAACAAGTCGGCATGTTAGAACACGCAGACCGCTATCCACATCAACTCTCAGGTGGGATGCGCGCGCGAGTCGCTATTGCCAGAGCCTTGGCCCAAGACGCAGAAGTTTTATTGATGGACGAACCCTTTGCTGCACTCGATGCACTCGTGCGCGAACGCTTTAACCTCGAGATGAAACGCCTGCATGAAAAAACACTGCATGAAAAAAATAAGAAAACGATTGTCTTTGTCACGCACAGTATCCGCGAAGCCGTTTATCTTGCTGACCGTGTGGTCGTGTTGCAAGACGGGCGTATTGACACGATTTTGGATTCGCGCAATGAAGGACGCATCACAGCTTATGATGACGGTATTGAAGCCGTCTTACGGGCCAAGCTTGGCATGGCCGACTCGACCTTTGTCGAAACGACACGCAAAAAATTTCAATTTCCCTGGGAAATCTTAGGTGTCATCGGACTCACGGCACTCGTCTTTTTGTTGTGGACGTTGGCAACAACTCGAGTCTCCAGTCAAACAGCATTTTTGTTTCCGTCACCACGTCAAGTGTGGGAAGCAGCCATCAATAGCTCGAGCTATCTTATTCCGCATACCCTCGCCACACTGCGCGTCATGGCGTTGGGCGTTTTAACCTCGTTGTTGATAGGTATACCCCTTGGTTATGCAATGGGCAGAAAACAAACGCTCGAGCGTCTCTTCTCCCCTTTTATTGTCGCTTTGCAAGCCATCCCCACGATTGTCATTGCACCACTGCTCGTCATTTGGCTCGGCTACGGACTGAGTTCTAAACTCGTCACCACGACGCTGATTTCGATTTTCCCCGTTTTAATTTCGACGATGGTTGGCGTGCGCGAAGTAGACAGAACTTACCGCGAAGTCTTCAAAACGATTGGTGCAACACCTTGGGGAATTTTTTCTAAGCTCGAGCTACCTGGAGCCCTGCCCGTCGTGTTGGGCGGTTTGCGTTTAACGGTCACGCTGGCACTGATTGGCACCGTGGTTAGTGAGTTCGTATTTGGTGGGCCAGGCTTGGGTTATTTTTCCAATACCGAACGACTTAATTTCCGAGTTGCAAATGCTCTTGCCGCTGTAGGTATCAATGTGACTTTAGGCTTAGGGTTATATCTTATTGTGAGTTTACTCGAGCAGTGGGTACTGCGTTACAGGAAAGTTTAATGATCATCGAATGGCTAAAGTATAACGTTCCCCCTATACAGCGAGAATTATTTTTGAATGCTGATGCTGAAATCTGGACAGAAACCCTTGCTGCACAAACTGGCTTTATCTCCAAACAAACTTGGCTCAATCCTGAAAACCCTGATGAAATCAATTTCGTTATTTCTTGGCAATCGAAAGAACATTGGAAAGCTGTTCCGCAAGAGCTGTTGCAAGAAACAGATAAAAGATTCGTGGAAGCCGTCGGGCGTTTTGAGTTAGTTGAGGTGCTCGAATACACCGTTTTATAAACAAACGCTTAATACATTGTGTCATTTACTCAACATTAAATTTTCCTCTACACGATATTTTATGGGCTGTCCTTCAGGGCGGGGTGAAAATCCCCACCGGCGGTAGGCGCAAACAGCGCGAGCCCGCGAAGCCCAGAAATTTGCTCTGGGCCCGATCTAGTGAAATTCTAGGGCCGACGGTCACAGTCCGGATGAAAGAAGGAGGCAGATTCGAGTTTCCCGACTCGAGTTCATTGTTATGGTGCGCCATAAAATTATCTGTGTGGCTTTACTTTTACTGCTAGCATTCTCGCTACCTCACGCTCAAGATACAGCCCCTCAAGATGCAACCAAGGTGCGTGTAGGTCTTGGCTACTTGCCCGACGTGCAATTCGCGCCATTTTATCTTGGCGCGGTGTCAGGTTTGTATGAAGCGCAGGGGCTCGAGGTCGAGTTCCAGCATGGTTTTGTTACAGAGCTTTATCCGCTCCTCGCCCAAGGCAAGCTTGATTTTGTTGTGGGAGACGCAGAAGATGTTATGGGTTTACCACCTGAGACATCCTTTAAGTACGTAATGGCAATGTATCAAAAAGTTCCAAGTGCGCTGTTCTCTTTAGCGGAAAAAAATATAAAAACCGTAGAAGACTTAAAAGGAAAAATAATTGGCGTGCCTGGTCAGTTTGGCATTTCCTATACTTCACTTCAGGGTGTCTTACAGGCCGCAGGTTTAACTGAAGCTGACGTAACGATTGAGCAAATTGGCTTTACGCAACTCGAAGCCCTCCTTGCTGGGCGTGTGGATATCGCTTTAGGTTTTATCAACAATGAACCTATCGTCCTCAAAAACCAAGGGGTAGACATTAACCTCATTGATGCAGGTCTCTATAATCCTGCTCCTGGCAACGGCATTATTACTACGGCTGCCGTGCTAGAAAATGCCGACTTCGTGAAACGCTTTGTGACTGCGAGCCAACAGGCTCTGGCACAAACCATTGCCGAACCACAAAAAGCCTTTGATGCTGCCAAGCAATATGTAGAGAATTTGGGTGATGACCGCATGGAAGTTCTCATGACTTCGCTAGAGCTTTACTCATCAGACTACACAAAAGAAAAAGGCTTAGGCTTTACCAATCCTGAAGGTTGGGAGAAAACGCTCGAGCTGCTCAGCAGCACAGGCCGCGTAACAACAGATTTACCTGCTGATGCGTTTTATAGCAATGATTATCTCGAGCCTGGTGTAGGACAATAAGCTGGTGATAGATGTAAAAATTTGCGCTTCAAGCTCGAAATGCTTTACAAGCGTGTGTATGTTGTGTAAACTATCAACAGTGAAACGCTTTAGCGCACGAGCATTTTAAGTAGCAGCTACTTTAACAGTAGTCTGCGTGGATAATGACCTTACCTGAAACGGTATGGTCATTTTTGTTTGAATGTAGGGGCGAAAAGAGTCTTCAACAGCAGGGAATATCTGGTTATCTACGTTACTACACTAACGGGATGTTACCCTTGTTGAAGACTCCGCTCTCGCCCTTAAATCGAGACAACCGCACTAAAGACGAAAGGGATTTATGACAAATCAAGAAGTTACGCTCCTCACTCCTGGCCCTACACCAATTCACCCTCGGGCGATGGCGGCGTTTTACTGGCCCATGCGCAGCCACATGGACCCTGATATTTTTGCCTATAACGACCAAATCGTCTTGAACTTGCATAAACTTTATAAAACTGCTCCTGGTGCTTTTACGAGTTTGCTCTCGGGTACAGGCTCGCTTGGGATGGAAGTAGGCTTTGCGAATTTGCTCGAGCCCCAGGACAAAGTGCTCATCGTCTCGAACGGTGTTTTTGGTGAGCGCATGATTGAAATGGCCGAGCGTCTTGGCACGGAGGTTATTCCTGTGCGTTTCCCAAGTTCGCAGCCTGTAAATATAGAGAAAGTGCGCGAAGTTACCCACAAAACCATGCCTAAGGTTATAGCGATTGTTCATGGTGAAACGAGTACCGGCGTTCTTAATCCTGTACCCGAAGTTTCTGAAATCGCCGCCGAAGTGGACGCATTCTATTCAGTAGACGCAGTAACAACCGTGGGCATGTTGCCCTTTGACATGGCGGCCTGGAACATTGATTATGCTTATACGGGTTCTCAAAAATGTTTATCCGCCCCACCAGGACTCGCTCCCGTTGCTTTTAGTCAGCGTGCCATGGAGAGTGTGGCAACGCGCAAGACACCCGTAAGCACTTGGTATTCTGACGCAGTTGGAATGCAAGCCTACTGGCAACCTGGCGAACGCAAATATCATCACACCGTGCCGATTCATTTGCACTGGGCTACTGGTGAGGCGATTAAACTGACGCTCGAGGAAGGTATTCCCAAGCGCACGAAGCGCGTGAAGCAAGTCGGCAACGCCGCACTTAAAACCTTAGAAACCCTTGGTTTTTCGGCCTTTATCCCAGAAAGTTACCGCCTCCCTACTGTACTCGCCGTCAAACTTCCCGAAGGTTTAGATGATGCAAAAGTACGCCACCAACTACGCCACGATTATTTCGTTAGTGTCACAGGTGGACTTGGGGATACAGCAGGAAAAATTTGGAGACTTGGTTTAATGGGTGAAAATGCCAGAGCTGAACACTACGGGCGTTTCATGGAAGCCTTGGCGCACATTTTAGGTGCCACGCATCTACCGCACGTGTTTGACGAGATGATGGCGATAGCCTAACATCAGCAAACAGCGTGCAAGCAGAAGAAAGGGCCAGATAACGTTTCTGGCCCTTTCTTAGCTCTCTACCTTGGCTTTAATAGTAGACTTTTTGCGATAACGTCGTAAGAACTCTAGTTTAAAGCGAGACGATCATTAAACGATACCGGCCACTCGAGCCCATACTTTTTAGCTCGAGTTCAACATATTGGTTATTCAGTTGGTAACTTGCTTGGGCAAAGTTATTTTTGATTTCTAAACCCACACGCTGCCAACCACCTTGAATCATTTGGTTGTGCAAATTCGTGTATACATCGGACAGACTTACGGAGATATTAAAATCAGCTTTTCGTCCATCAAAGTAAGTCACGTTTGAACCTGGATACGCTGTGAGGTAGGGATTGTTAAAAAGCACGACTGCCGCGGGTGGGGGTGGAGGCGGTGCAGGCGTAGGTACAACTGATTGCGCTCTGCCAACATTAAATAGAGCCGTATCTGTAACCCAATCACCCTGTGCAATCGGTGTAACGACAATGCTAAAGGTTTGCGCAAAACCATCCTGACCAATATTGCTCGTTGCAAAATTTCCTGTACCCGTAAAGTCGGCGAGTTGGCGGGTATCGAGTTGTGAGCGACTGGCAACAGCAATAACTTTATCTAAGCCATTTGGACCGTCTACATTAAACGCGTAACGCGCCCCTCTGGGTGGAAAGTATTTCGTTTCTCCTGCTTGCAGATAATTGTTTTGTCCGTCCGCATCGTAGCGATTCGGCAAGATTTGCACAATTTCGCCCGTCGAACGCACATTAAATACATACACATAAGCGGCTTCACTAACACGTACACCAATGGAAATGGCTTCACCAACTTGATAACTTGGGCTGCTACCACCTGAAGAATCCTTATCTACAAAGGTTTCAACACTAAATGTAGGAACCGGATTCACGACAATGGTTTGTGGACTCACTGTAATCTGTGGTTGTGCGAATGCAGTAGCGA
Source organism: Trueperaceae bacterium (assembly GCA_051649365.1). Taxonomy (GTDB): domain Bacteria; phylum Deinococcota; class Deinococci; order Deinococcales; family Trueperaceae; genus CAVTAE01. The sequence continues at coordinate 10,337 of JBOFGY010000019.1, read as the reverse complement.
AAAGAGCAAGTAGAAACATACTACTGAGTTTTGTTCTAAAGGATTTCATAGAACCTCCCGCAGGTATGCTAGCAGGGGGAATTACGAGAAAACTATGTGCATCATTCAGAATTCGTTCATAAAGGAAACGTAAGCATCTGAGTTCGGAACCATTTATGTTTATTTCGTGAAGGTAACACGAAGTGAAACGTGAGGGGTAAAGGCGTTAACGTCTCGCATTTTACCTCCTACTTATCTTTATACTGCTTTGACTGGAAACCTCAAGCTTGGGTTAAGACGTTAAAAACAAGAGATAGACGATTTATACCCAATCACATTTCACCTTCTACTGCTACACTTTGAAAGTGGATGAATTTTTGCGTTTACATCAACCCAGTAAGGAAGCACGTCTGCGGGCTTTACAAGCAAACGTAGACCTAGAAACTCTAAAAGAAACCGACCCGAGCCAGTACAAGATGTTTGCAGCACAACGTCTTTTAGATGTTTCACCTGGGCTCGAGCCCCTCGCTAGCAGCACGCTCTTTGCAGCGTTTAAACACCACGAAATCTTTAAGCTTGAGGGACTTTACACTATCACCTTACTTATATTTCCAGAATTGTCAGAAAAAGAGTTAGAGCGTTTGGACAATGCTCTCAGCAAGTTTATTACAACCCCATCTCACAAAACAACGTCTGCTTACTTCCGGATTGTCACCGATAAAAACGGCGAACACCGCCAACTCGCGCTGCCGCTACGTCCTGAAGCGTGGCAAGGTCAAACCAATATCCTCATTGGACCATTTCAAAACGAAGTGGAGGCAAATGCTTGGGGCAACGAAACCGTACGCACACACAATCTTCTGCACGATGCCATCCCACATGCAGGAACTTGGTTTTGTGATGTATTTGTCGCAGAATAAACACAAAAAGCTGTTATGCTGAGCCACCGACAAACTTAAAAATTGAAACATGCTCTAACTAATACGAGTACAAAAGATAGGAGTCATCCAGATTTCATTACAAGCTGTGCATCGTGCGCCGTTTGTACTACACTTCGTCATTGCGAGTCTCCGTTTAGAATCTTACTAACCTCAACTTTGCTCTTCGTTGACACAGCCACGAAGCAAGCTCTCTTCACTTACTTCGCTGCAAACTCAGTGAAAAAAGATTGCTTCGTGGCTTTAGCATCCTATGCCTGAGCAAATACCTAGAACGCCTTCAACTACGACTCGCAATGACGAACGGATGTGCTACATTGCATTTTGCCCTTATCAATATTCTTCCTTTGGTTTCGTCGTTCCTTCACGTCTGCCTTTTTCAAAAGGTTCCACGTGAATTGTCATCACGACATTCGGTAACTTTGCTCCAATGGCTTTCTCGAGCACCTTCACGAGTTCATGGGCCTCGAGCACGCTTAGTGTAGGTTTAACAAAAATATCTACTTCGGCAAAACGTCCAACACCCGCACGTCTCGAGCGCAAACGGTGATAACCCAACACTTCAAGATGTGCGTCAAATACATCTAAAATTTGCTTTTCTTCCGTTTCGGGTAAGCGTTCGTCTAAAAGCTGTGACAATGAGCGGTTCACTACGCGAAATCCTACCCAAAGGATATTCACTACCACAGTAATAGCAATAAGTGGGTCGAGAACATGCCAACCTGTAATAACCACAGCCATAACACCCACCACCACACCCACCGACGTCCAGACATCGGTAAAAAGATGCTTCGCATTCGCAGCGAGGGCTTCTGAACGCGCACGTCGTGCTTCGCGTTGCAATACGAAAGCAATGCTGCCATTCACGAGTGCAGCGATACCTGCAACAGCAATTCCCATAATAGGTTGGTCTAACGCCGTAGGTTGCAAAAGCCTCGGGAGAGTGCTGAGCAGAATCATGCCAGCAGCCACTAGAATCATGCCACCCTCGAGCGCACTCGAGAGCACTTCGGCTTTGCCGTGACCGTAGGGATGTTGATAATCAGCAGGGCGCAAAGCAATCCGTACCGAAATCAACACAATCACCGCCGCCACGACATTCACCATAGATTCTGCAGCGTCCGAGAGCAGTGCTACAGAACCTGTGAGCAAAAAAGCCACAAACTTTAAGAGCAAAACCAGAATTGCTCCAGAGAGGCTCAGATAGGCCATACGGTTGCGTGAAGTCTCGAGCATGGAAAAACAAGCAAAACGTAAGAAGTTAGATGTAAAACGTTTAACGTTTCACTTCTAGCGTCTCACTCACTCTTCCTCTTCCAAGGGTGAAACCAGCTCTTCAATAAGCTCTACTGCCCGTGCTGCATCTTTTTCTGGAACGAGCACATAAGTCGGGGTCATCTCGCTCGCACCCAAGTGACTAAACACATCGGTGCCACGCACGAGGACGGGAAACCCTTCTCTCTCGAGCATGACTGCTATCATCTCTGCAAGCGGCTCGGCTGGAGCAACATTTACAACGCGCCACTTATCACCGTTAATGGTCATGGGTTCACTAGGTAGTTTCATGTGGTTATTCTACGACTTCAAATAGTGATACGTGGAAAGTGGCGAGGGATGAGTGGAAAGATTTTACTCGTCACTCACCACTCATCCCTCAACTCTATCAACCAGAATAAGCCAAAGCTAGTTTTGTATACATGTCCCTAGCAATCCGCAAATGCTCTAAGGGTACACATTCGCGCGTGGTGTGGGCGAGTTCTTCATTGCCTGGGCCAAAACCAATCACAACCGCACCCATATTGGCTAAGTGCGGTGCGTCAGTGCCAAACCACCACGTGCGCTCGCTGTAAGGAATGTTACGTGATTGTAAATTTTCTTTGATGACTTGCCGCGCTGTGGTGACGTATTTACTTTCGCCAGGTGCCAAATAAGGTGGCATGAAATCCGTCTTTAGGTCGAGACCACCATCTTCACTCACTAGTTTTTTCATGGGGATGTGAAAGTTTGCATCTGGAGCTAAAGCACGGAGACGTTCTAAAATCATCTCGGGTTCATCACCTGGAATCAAACGATAATCGAGGTTAATATCTGCGCGGCCAGGCACCACGTTGTAACTATCTCTTGGATAAGATGTGAGCAGGGTAGGTGTGAGACTCGAGCCACCCAAAATACCTAACTTTGGCAAATTTAAGTCTTTGACTTTTTCTAAAAAATTCATTGCTTTATAGATAGCGTTTTCACCAAGTTCACTCTTCGCAGCGTGAGCAATCTTCCCAGGGATTTGCACCTCTACATCTAAACGACCACGATGCCCAAGCATGAGACTAAGATTGCTAGGTTCACCTAAAATCACCACGTCCGTCTTCATGGTGTTCCCTAAATGTCTTGCACCCAATCCGCCGATTTCTTCTTGGACGACAGCGGTTACACTCAGCGTGCCTTTAAACCCTTGCTCTACCGCGTCTTTAGCAGCAAAAACCATACATGCCACGGCACTTTTCATATCTACCGAACCACGTCCCCACAACTGACCATCTACCACATGACCAGATAAAGGCGGTTGCGCCCACTGTGTTTCATCGCCGAGGGCGACGGTATCGAGATGACCATTCAGCATGACGTGCGGGCCTTCACCACATCGGAAGATACCCACAGCATTACCGGCTTTGTCCAGATAGCTTTCAGTAAAACCCATACTCTTAAAAATCTCGAGCATGAACGTCATGGCAGAGGATTCTTTGCATGATGGGCTCGAGGTTTGAATGAGGGCTTGAGCTAACTCGAGTTCAGAGGGAAACGTCATAGCATTATCATAACGATTTTAAGTTCAAGATTTCGTCGTAAGACATTAGACACAAACTATTCAACGTTTTTACATCTACTATCTCACCTTTTACTTCTAACCTCTTTACGTTCTGGCCACCACTGATAAACGTTGAGGTCTACCTTATTCTCTCGGCTTACCTTCACTCCTTCAGCCTCGAGCAACGCTTTTTGTAATTCACCTGTACCCACTTTGTAGGTCGAAAGACCGCCCCCAGCATTCACCACACGCTGCCAAGGTACGTCACCATCAAGGTCTTTAAGACCACGCAACACCATACCTACTTGTCTAGGTTTTTGCGGGGAGCCTATCAAAAGTGCAACTTGCCCGTACGTCATAACTTTAGCTTTGGGAATTTCGTTAACGAGCGTGAGAACATCTTGGCGAAAGCTAGACACAAACACAGAATAGCAAGCGGTATGAAAGGATGAAAGCTCTTACTCTAACCCCTGAATCTCAAATCCTAAATCCCAACTAAACCCTGTATTACAATTTCTTCACTATACTCTTACAGCAAACCTCGTACACTAGACGCATGAACGTTCTCCTTCTCGCTTTACTTAGTCTTTATTGTTTTAGTCTTTCGTCATTTAGTTTTGGACAAAGCTTACAAGCGCGTTACCAGCCACTCGCAGCAGATGTTGCCCTCGAGCTTGCCCTCCTCGAGGCAACGAACGCGGCTCGAGCCGACAATGGTTTAGGGCCATTACAAATGGATGAAACACTTGCTCTTGCCGCTCGCCACCACGCGCTCGAGATGGCTACACTCAATTATTTTTCGCATCAGTCGCCCACCGCTGGAAGTGACACCCCACCCGAGCGCACTGCCAACGCGGGTTCGCCTTATATAGTTGTTGGTGAAAATATCGCCAAGTTGCAACCGATGCAACGTAGCCAACTTGCTAACGCGACAGTTACAGGCTGGATGAATAGCCCTGGTCACCGCGCCAACATCCTCGATACAACTTTTACACATGTAGGTTTTGGTCTAGCCGAAGACAGCCAAGGCTCTAACTACATCGTCCAAAATTTCTCCTATCAGCCCTTTCAATTTCGCAGTGCGCAGCTTCAACAAAAATCACAAGCGAGTTATCTCATCGTGCTCGAGGTCGAAGCCCCTCAACCCACCTCAGCGGTTTTTGGGTATGGTAATCAAACGAGCCAAGCCACTCAACTTAGCGCCGGTCTCAATCAAGTTGAATTCACGACAACAGAGGCAAATCAAGTTTATTTACAAGCTGCTGTCCCTTCAGGTGAAGCAAACAATTATATTTTTCAGGATGGCGGTTGGCTCACACTCGCATCTGGGCGTTATCAGGCTGATGACCTCACACCTAAAACCTACCTCACTATCACAGATGCAAAAGCTCGCATTCGTACCGGAACCATTACGGAGCTAGCACTTGTTTTCGACGGCGCGGCTCAAAAAGAACTTGGTGTTTTTGTCAATGATGTTTACACGCCGAATGCAGCTATTGCTTCTGGCACGGTGCAACTTGTCCTTACAGAAGACACGCGAACGATCGCTGTCGGCGAAGTTATTGACGGCAACCGCGTTAACATGATCATGCAGTTTGCCCTCGAGCAACGAGGAGAAAAAATAGTGTTGGTAACGAAGAGCAACACAAGGCAATAGCTTAGCTAGAAAAGTCTAAGAGATGAGCAAAGTAACTTTTTTAAGTCTTAAGGCAAAAACTTTTGCTTCACAGATATAAATAGGCAAAAGTCAGAAGGTATAGAGATCTAGTTTAGCTTTCTGACTTTTGCCTTCCACACAAAGCACAAAGGTTATTGAGCCACAAAACTGTTCGTTTGCAATCCATAACCCAAGTGAGCAACTCTGCGGTTCTCAAACGTTGCATAGCGAACATTCAGTGAACCAACATAAATGGTTCCAGAATTTGGATATTGAGCTGCTACATCGGCTGGAATGGTAAAGCTTCCTGTGTCAGCCACGTAACAATAGATGAAAATTTCTTCTGGGTTAAAGATTTGGATGTAGGCGGTAGTAGAACCTGTTGGAGCCCAACGAATTTCACTTGGGCCCGCTTTGCTGAGTTGTATAGGGTCTGCGCCCACCATACCTGCAGGTGAAGTAATGGTTGGAATTTGCCCTGTTTTAATCAGCGAACCGTTATACCCTCGAGTACTGAGACCCTCACGCCCTGCAACAGAAACACGGTAACTTGGAGCCACACTTTCCGGCGCAGCAGTGAAATAAAACTGACCAATCTCGTCTACACTCGACTCTGCTACGATAGTATTCTGAGACGATGTGAGCGTTATGGTTGGACCAACATCTTTGTACTCTATAGTAGGATCAGACACGACATCGTCTGCTGGTCTCACAGTACAAGTTTGACTAGGTAAAAATTCACCCAAACGGTCAGTAAAGGCTTCAATTTTAGGCTGTAATGTTTCAGGGTCTATACCCATAAGTGGGAACAAGTCATTCTCTGTTTTTTCAACATAGTAAGCATTAACATAACCTGTTTGTCCTGATTCATTTGCAAACTTAGAATTTAAGAAAATGACTGCGCCGCCATCATCAAGTGCTGAAGAGTCTACAGACGCTTCTGTAGTTGACGTTGTACCACATGCAGCAAGTGACCCCACCAGTGCAATGAATGAAAGCGTACGTGCAACACTCGCGCGGTTTAATGGACGATTTCTCATCCTGCCTCCTTAGTACTACATAAACCTATAGTATTACATAAACCTAGCTTAGTTACCCAGTACAGAAGAGATTTACATTAGGTCATGCTTTTCAAGTCTTGTTTAGGTTAGCTCTCGAGCGTGAGAAGGGGGTGAAACGTTCTAGGCTTTTACTGTCTTGATAGGAATTTGCGTTTACTCTTCACTTTTACGCAACTCACTAGAATAATCCCATTGAAAAACAGAATGAGCTATTTGTTCAGGAGATTCAGTCAGTCATGATCAATCGTCTAACAGCTACAAGTTGTTCTTTTAAGTATCTCGCATATCCTGTTTTTTCAAAGTCGTCTACTGTTACACGCATGTGGTGAGCATTAGCATGAATAATTTTTGAACCACCAAGTGACAACGCGACATGTCCAGGAAAAAAGAGTAAATCGGCGGCTTGAATGTTTTCAAGGTCAACTGTTACGCCATGATGTTCTTGTTGATCGGCATCTCGAGGCAACGCCATACCAAAAGCCCCATATATACTTTGTGTAAAGCCTGAACAGTCTAAACCCCAGGCTGTCGTGCCACCCCATACATAGGGAGCCTCGAGCCAACGTGCGGCAAGTGTAACGAGTGTTTTAGGTTTATACAAAAGCTGCGCGGGTAACGCGAGCAACAAGGTTGCACGCACGTAGCCCTCGAGCTTCGCCAATTTTACTTTGCACCAGTCGCCATCTTGTTTCAGCACGTGGAGACCTGAGCCATACGACAATTCAAACAAACGTTCTGATGCGACACTTGGCGCAGCAAAAACATGACCGCGCGGTGCTGTGAAGCGGTGCGTGGCACTTGGTACACTCGGACCTAAATCCGCCACATTCATCCAACCAACATAAGAATCTCGCACGGTTGCTACGCGGCAAACGTTGCCCTGTTTGTTGTAAACATGAATTACCTCTCCGTAAATTGCTTCTGAGACAACTTCGGATTTTGCGTCTGGCGTTTTACGTAAAAACGCGCGGCTACTCGTCACGTAGCACGTGCTTGGCTCTATAACATTCACCTTGAAGCCAATACGGTGATCGCGGGCGAACTCCTCGAGTTGAGGTGCAAACATTTTTTCTGCTAAACCCACCAACGCACCACCTCCAAACGACACCTCGCAAAGTTGCGTGCGAGGGTCGGTGAGAAGTGAAGCTTTGAAGGTATCGAAGGTTTTTTGGAAGGACATAAGGCAGAGGAAGGAGCAATGAAGGATGTGGAATGCGTTGATTTACCCATCCCTCATTCCTACGTCCTCATTCCTCTGCCGCAAATTTATCAATCAAGTCTATAACAGCGAGATAGTTTTCTATCTTCGTAAAATCTCCCACTTTGTAACCGTTAATAAAAACAGCGGGTGTACCTTGCACACCGAGTTTCCCACCGGCTTCGTAAGCGTTAATAATCTTTTGACCGTAGGTGCGCTCGGCAATACACTCCGCTAAACCATCTGTCTTTAAGCCAATGTCTTGTGCTAAACGAACAAAATAGCTGCTGGCATCGGGTAGGGCCTGCCACGCTTGCTGGCGTTCAAACAGGGCATCGTGATAGGGCCAAAAATCTTCAGGTGTATTTGAGGCCACCACACACTCAGAAGCTTCGGCAGCAGGTTGTGCATTCGGGTGAATACTAACAAGTGGGAAATGATGAAACTCGAAGCGCACGTCATCTCTCGAGAGCAGTTGTTCTTTAATTTCGGCAAACGTCCCTGTCACAAACCTAGCACAATATGGGCATTGAAAATCACTAAATTCACGAATGACATATTTTGCATCGGCAGGGCCCATTGAGTAGACATCGGTGGGAAAAGATTCGAGGGGAATTTCGGTAAGGGTCAGCGTAAAGTTAAGTTTGTAAGGTTTCTTTTCCCCCGTGACATTCACCATCCAATTAAACTGCTCAATTTGCAAGGGTGCATCCCCTTTACCCGAAAGTTCACCGATGCGGTCTTTTAAGAAGGTTTGTATCGGCGTAGAGATATTTTCACCAAACCCTGTCGAAGCCGCAATCAAATCCCCGACAAAGGTAATATTGCCGTCATCCAAAAGTCCGCTGCCCGTCAGGGAATAAACCACACCGCCACGCTCTTCAGCTTTGAAGGTAAATTTCTTATCTGCGACATAGCCTGTAATCCGCTCGGCGATGTCGTAGTTACTGAGTTGTGAGAGTAATGTGTCTATAGGTTGACCTATTTGTGCAAACGACATCGTTGTTATCATCGTTGTTACCATCATAAGGCAAGGGGCTAGAACCACTTTGCGCAATAGCCTGCGTACTTTTTGTGTCATGCGTTCTCCTCGAGTCCTTCTGTTAAAGATAGAACGGTTGCTTGGGTGACCTCGAGCAAGGTTGTTAAGGTTAGCTCGAGGAGTGCGTCTTTCGTCCCACCGCCTCCGTAATATACAGCGTAATCACCGCGAATACTGTCAGCATCTACAAAGGTAGGTAATGGTTGCTCGTGTCCAAACGGCGGCATTGCCCCCACCGGAAAGCCACTGAGTGCTAAGGCTCCCTCAGGACTCGCCATCTTTACTTTGCGCCGTGACAAACCTAAATGCTCTGCTAATTTTTTATAAGAAATCCGCGCTTCGCCTGCCGCCACGACCAAATGGGCTTTGTCCTCAATCAAAAACACCAAACTCTTTATAATCTGCGCAGGCTCCACACCAAGTGCCTTCGCTGCGTCTGGCACGGTGGGCGTAGGCACACCAGGATAAACGAGGTTCGCGGGGATAGCGTTTTGGTTAAGCCAGGTTTGTAGGTCTTTGTCAGTTAACATACTTGAAGGTCAAGAATAGAGAATATAGAAGGAAAAACCTTCTCCCTTCTATATTCTTTATTCTACCTTCTCCCTTCTTTTACTTGACTAGCTATATAACTCACGGAACTTCGTATTGAGATAGCGAATATACGGGCCAGAATCCAGTGTGCTGCCTGTGGCGCGTTTGAGCAAATCTTGGGGCAAGTATCTCGAGCCGTGTTCGTGAACGTTTTCGCGGAGCCAGCCGAAGAGCTTATCAAATTTTCCGTTCGTCATATCTTTTCCAATACTAGGGTGTGCTTCTTTCGCGGCCTCGAACAGTTGCACGCTCATGATGTTCCCGAGAGTGTAGGTCGGGAAATAGCCAACTAACCCAAACGACCAGTGAACATCTTGGAGGCAACCTTCCGTGTCTGTTTTCGGTGTGATACCGAGGTAGTCTTGATATTTTGCATTCCAAACTTCGGGTAAATCTTTTATTTTTAGCGAACCCTCGAGCAAGGCAAGTTCAATCTCGAAACGCACCATCACGTGCAGGTTATACGTCACTTCATCGGCTTCAACACGGATAAAACTGGGTGAGACTTTATTAATGGCGGCATAGAAGGTCTCGAGGGAGACTTTCTTGAGCTGCTTAGGAAACGTCTTTTGCAAAGTAGGATAGGCCCAGTGCCAAAACGGTTTAGAACGTCCCACCAAGTTCTCCCACATGCGTGACTGTGTTTCGTGAATCCCGAGACTAATCGCGTGACCGAGTGGCGTGCGGTGATATTTATCGGCAATGCCTTGTTCATACATGGCATGACCTGCCTCGTGGAACGTACCAAACATGGCTGTGTTCAAAAACTTCGGGTCATAGCGTGTCGTAATCCTAGAATCATATTTTGAAATACTTGTTGCAAAAGGGTGAACGGTTCTATCCAACCGCCCGTGATTAAAGTCATACCCAAACTTTTTAACGATATCTACCGCAAACTGTTCTTGCAAACCTTCGTCATAAGCTTGGTGCAGCACTTTGTCACTATTTTGCTTTTTACTTTGAATCGCTTTGACGAGCGATACCGTTTCCTCTCGTAAGGGTTCAAACACTTTTTTAACATTGGCAACGCTCGAGCCCGCTTCGTAATCCTGATGAAGGGTATCATAA
>JBOFGY010000018.1:0-11818 GCA_051649365.1 Trueperaceae bacterium | reverse complement strand
AGTACGGGCTTAATGACTGTGCCCACGCCTGGTAGCGCACTTACTTCGGCTACAGCTTCATTGAGACTCGTTAAGTTATCTGTAATTAGACTGGCCACACCTGTTTTAGCCGTAGCAGGTAGTTGGGTGTACGCGCTTGAAAGATCACTAACTTTTTCAGAGAGTTCCTCGAGTTTTGGCAAAGCTGCTTCAGCGGTTGCTGCATCTTTGATGCCACTGATGATGCTGGTTAAGTCCGTAAAGACAGTTCCAACTTCTTGACTCACACCTTCGACACTGCCAAGGAGTCCGGTTCCCTCACTGCTTGCTTCACCACTAGCCTCTGTTGTTTCTGTCGTCGCTGTTGAAGTACCTGCGGCTGAAGTACCTGCGGTTGCAGTTTGCGTAGTGGGTTGAGCTCTATCCGTTTCTGTTGTGCTTGTCGAACTTTCTGTGGTTGTTGTGTCTGTGCTGTTTGTTGTCGTGCTGCTCGTATCTGAATTGTTTGTTCCTGTACTGCTCGTATCTGCTGTACTTGTTGTATTTGCATTGCTCGTATCTGCACTGCTTGTATCTGTAGTGCTCGTTTCTGCCATCGTGTCAGTATTGCCACTGTCAATTGCACTTGGAGCGTTATTACCACGATTAAGTAAGAACCAACCAGCGACCAAAACAATAGCAAGTGGAGCAATCCAACGTAGCGGGCTGGCTCCGGAGCGCGGCGGTGTAGGCATGTTATTTGCGGCGTTACGCACGGTGTTACCTGCTTGGTTTACGGCATTACCTGCACTGCCCATAGCATCTTTACCCATGTTTGCAGCCTGTTGACCCAGACCAGAGACTTGGCTTGTAACTTGTTTGCCCGTCTCAGCAACGTTTTGACCCATACCTGCAACTTGACCCGTAACTTGCTTCCCCATGCCCTCGAGATTGCCCAAGGCACCACCCAAAAGATTGCCGAGACCCGCACTTTGCAACTGTTGTCCTAAACCTGCCGGCAGCGCAGAGGCGATATGGCTTTTTTGACCCATCAGCATATTGGTGAGGTTGCCGATATCGAGCCCCCCACTGCCCATGAGCTGACGTTTCAGGGTTCCCATGAGCATGGGGGAGAGTAGGCCAAGGAGTGAGCCAGCAGAACCTTTGCTGATACCACTAAAGCCTGCAATGGCATCGGTCATGCCGCTCACATTATTGCCACCTAGCACTGCGCTAAGTAGTTTCCCACCTGTGTCCATCATGCTTTTACTCTGTTGTCCGTTGCCGAGAAGATTGCCAACGTTGCCAATGAGGTTGTCATCGAGGTTGGTCAGCGCACTCAGCATATTGGTTGCGCCGTTGCCGCTCGAGGCATTGCCTAAAAGTCCACCAAGCAAAGCTGGTACAGCTCCGTTTACGGCGGCTTGAGTCTTTTCGGGACTTTCTCCCAAAAGCCCGCTGATTCGGTTGAGTGTTTCTCCTCCAAGTTGGGATTTCACCATATTAATAAGATTTACTGACATTCCTATCAACTCCTTTCGTTATGTTGCAGTGTTGCATTTCGCGGTGTTGCAATGGTATTGGCTCGAGCTACACAAGAGTGTCTCGAAGCTAAAAACATTTTGTGGTTTGCAACCTTTTCCTTCTGTCCCAGGTCTAGCCGAGAGGGATTGCTTTTGGAACGTTGGGAGTATAACAGGGTCTTTTGTGAGGATAAACAAAGATTATACGTTTTTGTATACAGGACTACACTTTATCGTGAGAATCAAAGAGTTTCATGCGCTCTTTCACGATCTCTTTCAGTTCTTTGCGTCCTGGTGCGAAGAGTTTTCTGGGATCAAATTCCTTCGGATTGCTCTGTAAAGCTTCACGCAGTTTGGCTACAAAGCCCAAACGCAAATCTGTGTCGGTGTTAATTTTGGCAATGCCTGCTTTGATGGCTTTGCGAATATCCTCGGGGTGAATGCCGGCAGCATCGCCGATGTCACCGCCAGTGCTGCGGAACAATTCGACTAAGCTTTGTGGGACGCTCGAGGCCCCATGCATCACCAGAGGTTTTGAAACGAGCGAGGCAATTTTTTCGATACGATCATGGTCAATAAACGGGCGACCTTTGCCTTTGTAGGCTCCGTGAGACGTGCCAATAGCGACAGCTAAATAGTCTGCGCTCGAGTGCTCCATAAACCACTGGGCTTCTTCTGGATTTGTTGAAAAGGCATCTTCTTCACTGACGACTATGTGTTCTTCAATGCCACCAAGTCGTCCAATTTCTGCTTCTACAGATACGCCCACTGCGTGAGCAGCGTCCACAACGCGTTTGGTCTCTGCGACATTGGTTTCTGCGTCGTCGTGGGATTTGTCAATCATGACGGAAGTAAAGCCTGCACGAATGGCCCGCAAGCAAGATTCGTAGGAAGAGCCGTGATCTAAATGAATGCAGACAGGTACGCTAGCTTCTCGGCCCAGTTCACGCACGAGTGTGGTGAGGGCGTTGCCACCGTAAGTTATCGCCCCTTCTGATAAAGCCAAGATGACGGGACTACGCGCTTCTTCCGCCGCTTCTAAGACCGCTTGAACAAATTCCATGTTGTTGATGTTAAACGCACCCACGCCGTATTGCCCAGCTCTTGCTGCACTCAAAATGTCCATACCAGAAACTAAAGCCATAGAGAGGTAGTGTAACAGAAAAACCGAAAATTGAAATCAAAAAGCTAAGTACCTCCATAGTGAAAATGCAGAACCGAAAGCGAGAATACGTTTCAACAAAGGGCTTTAGCCCATTGCAAAGGTGAGCTTCCTGCAAACTTAGTATGGAGAAACTTAGATGTAAGACGTGAGATGTAGAAGTAACGTCTCACGTCCTACATCTCACACTTTTGGCTCTATGCTGTTGCTAGCTCTCTTGCATACTCCTCGAGCATTGCAGCAGTAAGCGGTGTGGTTTGTGCGCCAACTTGCGTCGTGTTGAGTGCGCCAGCAATATTGCCGAGTTTCGCTGCTTCGCGCAGGTCGCGGCCTTCCATAATGCCGTGAGCAAATGCAGCGGTGTAGTAGTCACCTGCACCTGTAGAATCCACCACGCCGTCAATCTCGAGGGCTTCAATAAGTTCAGTAATTTCAGGTGTGATGACCATCGAGCCTTTTTCGCCAACTTTGACGATGACACGTTTTATTCCGTCATACGCAAGCCCCGTCACCGCGTCGGAAATAGAGGATTCTCCTGTGAGCGTTAATAGTTCTTTTTGGTTCATCAATAAATAATCAAAATCTTGGGTCAGAGAAATAAGGCGGTCTTGTAAGGCATTGACAGCCCCACTGCCCATATCAATAAACGTGGTTAGTCCTGCACGCTTGGCAATATCGAGGGCTTTGACCGCGTATTCGCGTTGTAAACCGCCAATAAGACTGTAGGCACTCATGACGAGCGCGTCACAGGAGGTAATGGCCTCAGGTTGTAGAAACGCAGCATCAAGATGGCGTGTTGCACCTGCTGAGCTCAACATTGTCCGTTGTGCGTCAGGGGTGACGAGCAGAAGAACGCTGCCCGTTTGCAAGATTTCATCGCGCTGAATAGAGGAGGTGTCTACACCGCTAGCAATCACGTTCCTAAGAGCCAATTCAGAGAAGGGGCCTGTTCCTACCCGCGTAGCAATTTTGACTTCATGCCCGAGACGGGCTAAGGTTGTTGCAATGGTGCCACCTGCACCGCCAGGCTCCATCACGGCTCGAGACACGCTCGCTTCACCTCCAACTTCGGGTAATTCACTAACAAAATACATAAGGTCAACGGTTACATCACCGACGACAAAAAACTTCGACATTAACCCACCTTCGCTTCATCCTACTTACAGCTTTTTGTTTCTTACATGGATTTTCACTATTCGTGTATTCTAAGCTGTTGGAGTGAGTATAGCGTGATATGGCAGTGTTGAGCACGGTTTTAGCAACAAGAGGATTGGGGTATAGAGTTCGGAGTTTGGGGATTCATTCGTACCTTAGAGCATCTCAGCACTTCAGCGTGTCAGATGAAATATTGAGTAGATAGCTCAAACCTGGCCCTTCTCTTCCTTTGCCCCTCTCCTTCCTTTGCCCCTATGCATTATTACAAACAGAGCTTCAAAATCCTTTAAGGACAAAGCCTCCGCGCGAATGTCGGGGGAGAGGCTGAGGGACTCGAGCCCCTCCATCACCCCTCCATAGCCTGCCATCTGCAAATTTTTTTTGAGCGTTTTGCGGCGGTGGCGAAAGCAAGTATGGATAAAGTCGAAGAGATCAGGATTTGCTGTTTTGCTTAAGTCCGTTTCAATACGAACGATGCTGCTCGTGACCTCCGGCGCAGGAAAAAAAGAGCTGGGTTTAATATCCGCGACACGCTTGGCTTTACCAAAATATTGCACGACGAGACTCAGTGCGCCGTAACTTTTCGTGCCCGGTGCGCTACTCAGGCGTTCGGCAACTTCTTTTTGTACTAAAAACACGAGCCGCTTAAATTGGCTGCTCTCCAGAGCCCGCGTTAAAATAGCCGTGCCGACGTTATAGGGCAAGTTGGCGACGAGTAGGCTACCTTTTGGTAAAACACTAAAGTCAAAGGTTAACCCGTCGCCATGAACTAGGTTAATGTTTGCAAAAGGCTCGAGCGTTTCTGCCAAGACAGGCAAAAGTCGCTGATCGAGTTCTACAGTTGTAAGGTGCTTCCCTCGCGTTGCTAGTTCTTGGCTTAAGACACCTAAGCCAGGGCCAACTTCTAAAACCGTGTCATCGGTTGTAACATCGGCTGCTTCGACAATTTTAGAAAGTGCATGAACGTCAATTAAAAAGTTTTGCCCAAACGCTTTATCTGGACGTAACTGATAACGCCCCAGTAAAGTGCGAACGTGAGAAACTTGGGCAAGGGATGACATGTTTCAGATAGATGACATTGTTCAAGTCAACGAGCTAATTTTTTGGCCAATAAATTCATCAAGCGTTGTTTTAGCAGTCTCGAGGGTTTGCCCTTGCACGACAGCGAGTTCGCCAGCGAGCATCGTCTTTGCCGTCTCGAAAACTTCACGCTCAGTGAGGGCCAGTCCCTTATCCAAATCTTGCTTGGCGAGTAAACCAATAAGCTTGGCAATCTCGTAAGCACTGCCGCCCGTCAAAATTTTTTGCTCAGCGCGGTAGCGGGGTGGCCACTGTTCGGGCAAGCTCAAATCAGCCTTTAATAAGGTGTCGTGGATGCGGGCGAGTTCTTTGGTTGAAATTGTGTGACGTAAGCCTACGTCACTGGCTTTTTTGAGAGGGACTAAAACTTCCATGTCACCGCGAATAAAAACAATTTTTAGGTATTTATGCGTTTCGCCTAAAACCTCTCGCGAGGTGATTTCTTGGATGTTCCCTGCACCCTGAGGTGGATACACAACGTTATCGCCAACTTTAAAATCCACAGGGGCCTCCTAAATTTTTTCTGCTTAACGCTTTAGAACACAACGTCATAACAGAAGCGTAACACGAGAAGACACGAAAGTAACGTTAGGTTCAGATACAAAACGCTAACGTAAAATCCCTGACTCTTTTCGGCTTTCTGCCTCACTAAAGGGGCTGTGCTAACTGATGCTTGGCCAAAAAAGCTTCAAACTTAGCACGCGAGAAACCTGACAAACTTGTAGCTTCACCGTTGACGACGAGCGTTGGCACACTGCGCTTGCCATAATTGACTTGCATGACATACTCAGCAGCCTCTGGATGTTCCTCAATATTGACTTCTTCAAAAGAAAGATTGAGTTTTTTTAAGAATGTTTTGGTGACTTGACAGTCGCCACACCACGTCGTGGTATACATTTTGATCATAGTAATTTAGCCTCCAGGGTCTTTATTGTTAGAATGCCCTGAGAATTAATGCTAGCAGTACCTTTCTTGTAAGCATGTCACGCGAACAGCTATTGTCTTGACAGCCTTGTAAATTGTGATAAATTTGTGTGCTGATGCCTTGTCACTGTAAGCTAATTTACATTAGGCTTTGGCCGTGTAATCTTTTAGTGATGCTTTAGATAAGCTTTTCATAAGCGTAACTAATTTTTCTCGAGGAGGAGTTATGAAATTATTATTGGCCCTGATGTCCATTCTTGTTTTGTTACCCTTTGGTTTAGCCCAAGATGAAGTAGCGGCTGAGCCTACGCAAAACATTGTCGAACTTGCTTCGACTGACCCGAACTTTAGCACGCTTGTCGAACTCGTGACGGCGGTAGGTCTCGTCGAGACGCTCAGTGACCCGGCGGCAGTTTTTACGGTTTTTGCTCCAACCAACGATGCGTTTGCCAAGGTTGACCCCGCAACACTCGAGTCGCTTAAAGCCGACCCGGCTCTGCTCACTGAAGTCTTAACCTACCACGTCTTACCCAGCACGCTTGGCTCCGCCGATATTACTGATGGGGGCTCGAGGCTCACGGTACAAGGTGAGTACCTTAGCTTTAGTACTGCTGAGGGTGTAAAAGTCAACGATGCCACCGTAACCACTCCAGACATCGCCGCGACTAACGGCACGATTCACGTGATTGACACGGTTCTTTTACCAACTCTGCTTGGAAAAGAAAAAGTTGGTGTGATTCGTTATCCCATTGCTGAAGTGGATGGTTCTGGCATCCGTGGTGTGCTTATTGTTAAAGGCGATACTCGCAACAGCACCGTAACGGTAGTGTTGCAAGGCACGCCCGAAGGTGGCCAACATCCTGTGAGCTTGTATACCGGCAACTGTGGTGCTGAAGATGAAGCTGTAGTTCTCCTCAACGATCTAAATGGTACGACAGGTACGAGTCGCACGGTAGTGAACATTCCTTACGGTACGATTGTTGGTGGCGACCATTCCCTCGACGTTCACGTATCCGCTGCTGACTTAGCGACGATTGTTGCGTGCGGCGAAGTGGGCGAAGGCGCGACGGGTAGATAAGCTAGTCTTTCTTTAATAACATACTAACAAAAGAGGCAAGGGTTTAGGCTCCTTGCCTCTTTTGTTGGGTTTTTCCACGTTAAACTCTTGCTTCCCAAACTCAGCCATTATAGCGTATACTGCACCCTTGGCATTCAAAGTGCCTGAAGGACATTCCTCGTTTATTCAAGCAACCTGCTTACCTTCACACAGAAAAGAGACATTTATGGAATATCGTAATATCGCTATTATCGCGCACGTTGACCATGGCAAGACGACGCTCGTGGACGGGCTCCTGCGGCAGTCCCATGTTTTTAGAGAAAACCAAGTTGTCGAAGAACGCGTCATGGATTCCAATGATTTAGAGCGTGAGCGGGGTATCACGATTCTTGCTAAAAATACCGCCATTGAGTGGAACAGTGTAAAAATCAATATTGTAGATACGCCAGGCCACGCAGACTTTGGTGGTGAAGTTGAACGCGCCCTTGGCATGGTAGACGGCGTGATTCTTCTTGTGGATTCTGCCGAAGGCCCGATGCCACAAACACGGTTCGTACTTAAAAAAGCTTTGGCACTTGGCTTAAAAGCTGTGGTTGTCATTAATAAAATTGACCGCAAAGACGCACGCCCCACCGAAGTTGTGAACTTAACCTTCGACCTTATGGCCGACCTTGGTGCCAACGAAGAGCAACTTGACTTCCCAATTATTTATTGCATTTCGAGAGAAGGTAAAGCTTGGACCGAGCTAGAAAACCCAGGTGCCGACCTCACCCCACTCTTTGACATTATTCTCAAACACTTGCCTCCTGCCAAAGTAGATATTGACGCACCCTTTCAACTTCAAGTCTCGAACCTTGATTACTCGGATTACTTAGGCCGCTTGGCGATTGGACGTGTGCGTCGAGGCAAAATTTCTAAGAACGATATGGCCTTTTGCCTCCAGCGTGACGGTTCACAAATCAAAGCTCGAGTCACGAAGCTCTACACACACATGGGTTTGCAGCGCATTGAAGTGGACGAGATTTCAGCCGGTGACATTGTTGCTTTAAGCGGTATCGAAGACGTACAAATTGGTGACACTATCACCGACTTGGCCGCACCAGAAGCCCTTCCCGTGTTGACGGTTGACGAACCCACCATCAGCATGACCTTTGCACCCAATACGAGTCCGTTTGCTGGGCTCGAGGGTAAATATGTGACGAGTCGTCATATCAAAGACCGCCTTGACCGTGAACTTTTAACGAACGTCGCCCTTCGTGTTGAAGAACTTGGCAGCGAGCAATACCGCGTCTCTGGTCGTGGTGAATTGCACCTTTCAATTCTCATTGAATCCATGCGCCGCGAAGGTTATGAGTTTAGCGTCTCGCGTCCCGAAGTGATTTTAAAAGAAATGGACGGTGTGACAAACGAGCCTTACGAACACGTCATTGCGGATGTTCCCGAAAACAACATGGGCAGTGTGCTTGAATCGTTATCGAGTCGTAAGGGTGAGCTTCTTAATATGATTCAAGAGCACGGTAGAGCGAGGCTCGAGTTTTCCATTCCAAGTCGTGCACTGTTTGGCTACCGCACGGTGTTCCTTTCCATGACGCAAGGTGAGGGGTTGCTCAATCACACTTTCGATGGTTATGAACCCTTTGCAGGTGAACTCAGGACACGTCAAAACGGTTCACTCGTGGTGATGGAAAACGGCGAAGCGTTTGCGTACAGCATGTTCAAACTTCAAGATAGAGGTATGTTTTTTATTGACCCAGGCACCGAGATTTACGTCGGTATGATTGTGGGTGCGAACAACCGCGGCGGCGACCTTAACATCAACCTTAACAAAAACAAAAAGCTCACGAACGTGCGTGCTTCAGGTAGCGATGACAACATCATCCTCACGCCACCCAAAAAACTCACGCTTGAGGAAGCCCTGGAATATCTTGCTAATGATGAACTGCTCGAGGTTACGCCGAAAAACTTGCGGCTTCGTAAGCGTATTCTCGATCCCAATATGCGCAAGCGTGCAGAAGACAAAGTTCTAGCAGAAGGCTAGCTACTGGGTGATAGGAAAATTTTTGCCATCTGCACATTGGTTATACAGACAAATCCAGATATCTGGCGTGGAGCCTGAACCCAAACCATCTGAGCTTTTTGCCTTAGCCCCACCGTAAGTTTTTAAGTAAAGAGTTCCGTCCTCCCAGAAATATGCCTGTGATGGTTGTGAGTTTAGCGAAGCCAAATTCATTACATTAGAAAGTGGTGTTTTCTGATTGGCAGCATAAACATGAATGTCTTTTGGCATATTGGTGAAACGTAAAATGATAGATTCCCCTGCATTAAAGCTATTTTGAGAAACTCTCGTCTTTGCTGGGATGTAAGAACTGTAGGCAACTTGGTAGTGGTATGCAGGGTTTACCATAACAACAAGTGGATAACCCGATAGGTGTAATCCAGTATCCGTGTAGCTAGCATTCTGTGTGTTACCTCCTAGGCGGGTAAAGGTTGCAGTTTGTCGTCTGGGACTTGCAGTCAATACTTCATCGCTGGTTATAAGTTCGATATAAGCGTAGCGGTGAGGGCAAGCATAACCTGTAGCAGGTGGGCTAAGCTTTGTGCATTTAGCATCGTGCATCATGGCGTGATTACTTACCAGTGCATGACCTGAATAGCCTGTGAGTGAACCCTCCCTATCGTATATCACAGTCCCGAAAGTAAACATAAATTCAGAAAAGCCCGTGCGGTAATTAATCTGAGGAGGTAGTCCATCTGAGGTTGTGTTAATAAAGGTGTGACCGGTAAAGCGTATGGTGGCAGGCCAGGCCTCAATAATACTCATTTCCTCATGTTTAAAGTCAGCAAAATGGGAATCAAAAATGGTAACGGGTCCATCGTAGATTGCGTGCCCGTAGATATGTTCAGAGCCAGACACTCCTTTTTTCTTCGGTACAGGTTGAAAATTTTTCGAGCCTCCCACCCATAAAACACGGCGATAGGTTGTTGTCCAGGTACTAGCTTCGCCATCGATATTATCTGCAACAACAAGATCATTATATTCTGAGGTTACGTAGGGTATGCGGGAATAGAGTCCAAGCTGATTTTTGTAAACAGTCAGACCGTTGAAAACGGGTGGGTTTTTGGGGCGATAATCTGCGTTGGGATTACTTGTTTGACTCGCATCACCAACATTAGCACCGCAGCAGATAACAATGCCATGATAGCTCGAGTGCGCTGAGTTGTTTTTAAATTCTTTTAAGTCTGCAAGGCGAGGTTCGTACTCTGGATTGTAATGTGGACTGTTAGGGTTTTGAAAAGGTGCTAACCAAAAGCCAGAACCATCCGAGCCAGCCGCACGATTACCACGTAAGGTATTTTCGGGATTTGTCCACCAAAAAGTGGCAGGGCCGCTCATGTTGCGTTGTTTATCTAAGTCAGAGGGAAGAATAGCGTCTTCTTTGCTTGGTCGGCGCGTCAGTAAACCTAAATTGTTCTCGAGCACATTACCTATTTCGTTTCCGTCTTCAATAAAGTAGCAGTGACCTAATGTGTCGTAAGCGACGTTGTTTTGCACAAGTAAATTATTGGTGCTGTGAATCGTTACGCAGCGATTATAAAGATGGTGCAAGGCAGTATTTTTTAGATAGGAATTTGCGCCACCATCCCCGCCAAGGTGCCAGTGGATGGGGTAACGTCCAGCTAGACCACGTTGGCCCATTTGCGTAAATTCTACACCGTCGAGCTTAGCTTGGCCATCTTGTAAAACAATGACGTGGCCGCCAAACCCTGTATCTGCTGAATCGTCATCGCCACGAAGCAGGATGTTACGACTAAGTAACCCGACCTCAGCCCGTTCATCCAGTTGCCAACTGCGCTCGGTGTTGCTATAACTTTGTAACTCACCAAAGTGCTTATGGACTAAGGGCTCAGCAAAATAAATAGTTAGACCATCTATGGCGGTGATAATGCGTTCTTCGCTTTCGAGCATGTCAAAGCCTGTTGAAGAAATTACAATACGGTCCCCTACTTGCCAATGGGCTGCTTCATTGATAGTAATACTCGTAGCACCTTGCTCGGCGGTGTTACGAAGTTGCGTCCAGCTTGTTTTTGCTACACCATGCAGTTCCAAACTTCCACCGGCTAATATAGCTAGAAATTTCGTGCCTATCCCTGCTGAAAATGGATTTTCACGTTGTGGGTCACTGCCCGTTAAGACAATTTCAGCTTTGTATGGATGAGGGGTTGTCTCACTGCCAGCTGCCAAGCGACCTGCGACGGCAATCCAGTTACTTGTTAAAGTCACATCTTGATTATTAAACAGCAGTTCACCTTGGATATACACGCCGTCCAAAGGGGGGGGGGAGCTGTCTAACACCACGGTTTTCCCTTTGGGAATCTCGACGACTGCCCCGGCGGTGGGTACTGTTCCACCCCAGGTGGCTGGGTCTGACCAGCGTTCACCTACTACGGGAGCGGGAGGATCGGGTTGATTAGGACTATCGGGTTGATTAGGACTATCGGGTGTTGTTGTGGGGGGTGGGGTTGTGCCAGCGCAACTGTTAAGACTTAGGCACATTGAGAAGCTTATACATAATGAGAAAATAAGCCAACGCTTTAGCTTCATGTAGTCTCTCCCTCGAGGTTTAGTTACTCTGCTACTTCTCTTCGTACTTCTCTTCTACTTTTTTCTAATCAGCAGAGGATTTTTAGTAGGAAGATCATATCAACTTTCTGCTCACAAAGTTTGACAAAGTATTGAAGAGCCCATTTATTGAAGAGTTCAGTGTCTAATCAGAGTCTAATCGGATTCTGGCCAAACTCCTTGATCATCGCGCTCGACGTGATAGCCAACTTTAATAAGGTGGTCAATGACTTGCTGGCTATGTCCACTGTCACGGACTTCCAAAATGAGTTCCACGCCAACTTTGCCTAAGGGAGCCAGCCACAAGGCGCGACGATGAAAAACATCAATCACGTTTG